>NZ_CP050192.1:2176255-2229200 GCF_011694515.1 Mycobacterium sp. DL592
GACTACGACGCTCCGGCGTCCTACGCGGCCGAGCCGCCACCGGTACCCCCGTCCGACGGCGGGCGGCGCCGCGGTGGCTGGGAGGGCGGTCACCGCAGCGAAGGCGGTCGCCGCGGCGTCAGTCTCGGCGTGATCGCCGCACTGGTCGCCGTCGTGGTGGTGGTCGCAGCGGTCATCGGCTGGCGATTCTTCGGCGGTGTGCTGTCACATCGGTCCACCGAAGCCGCCCAGCAGTGCCTGGCCGGAACAGCCAACATCCCGGTCGTGGTCGACCCGTCGATCGCCGACAACGTCACCAAGTTCGCCGAAAGCTACAACGCCAATGCGACGCCGGTTGGTGACCGTTGCGTCAAAGTCGTTGTCACCAAGGCGGATTCCGACGCGGTAGTCAACGGCTTCGTCAACCAGTGGCCCACCGACCTCGGTGAGCGTCCCGCCCTCTGGATTCCGGCCAGTTCGGTATCGGCGGCACGGCTGCAGGCCACCGCGGGCAAACAATCGGTGAGCGACGCCCGCTCCCTGGTCACCTCACCGGTGCTGCTCGCGGTGCGGCCGGCGCTGAAAACCGCCCTGGATCAACAGGGTTGGGGCGCGCTGCCGGGACTGCAGAGCAACCCGACGGCGCTGGAGTCACTCGATCTGCCCGGCTGGGGGTCGTTGCGGCTGGCCCTGCCGACCGCCGGTGACAGCGACGCCACGTATCTCGTCGCCGAGGCGGTCGCGGCGGCGGCCGCTCCCCCCGGGGCGCCGGCGACCGCCGGACTCGGCGCGGTCAACACGCTGATCGGCGGGCAGCCGAAACTGTCGGCGAACACCGCCGACGAGGCCTGGAAGGCGCTGCTGGCCTCCGGTGACGCCGCGGCCGCCCCGGTGCACGCGGTGGCCACCACCGAACAGCAGCTGTTCGCACGGTCGGCGTCGATCGCCAACGCCAAGGACAACATCGCCGGTTTCCTGCCGCCGGGCCCAGTCGCGCTGGCCGACTTCCCGACCGTGCTGCTTGCCGGAAAGTGGCTGTCGGAGGAACAGGTGAGCGCGGCCAGCGAGTTCGCCCGCTTCATGCGCAAACCCGAACAGCTCGCTGAACTGGCCAAGGCCGGATTCCGGGCCGAGGGCGCCACCCCGCCGGCCAACGACGTCGTCGGCTTCGGCCAGCTTGGCGCACCCCTGGCTGTCGGGGACGAATCGGTGCGGGCCACGCTGGCCGCCGCGCTGTCGGCACCGGCGACCGGATCGGCCACCACGATCATGCTCGACCAAGCGATGGCCGGTGACGAGGGCGGCAAGTCCCGGCTGGCCAACGTGGTGGCGGCGCTGGACGGCCGCCTCGGTGCGCTTCCGCCCAACGCGGCGGTGGGCTTGTGGACGTTCAACGGTGTGGAGGGTCGATCGTCGGTAAGCATGGGCCCGCTGTCGGATCAGCTTGACGGGCGGCCCCGCTCGGCGGTGCTGACCGATGCGCTCAACGGGCTGTCGTCCACGGGCGGCGGCGCGGTGTCCTTCACCACCCTGCGGCTGGTCTACGGCGACGCCGTGACGAATTTCCGCCAGGGCCAAGCGAATTCGGTTCTGGTAATCACCCAGGGCCCGCACACCGACCAGTCGCTGGACGGTCCGGGACTGCAGGCGTACGTCAAGTCCGCCGCCGACCCGGCCCGGCCGGTCGCCATCAACGTCATCGATATCGGCGACGACTCGGACCGCGCGACGTGGGAGGCGGTCGCCCAGATCTCCGGCGGCTCCTACCAGAACGTCGCGACCTCGGATTCACCCGATCTGGTCGCCGCCGTCAGCCAGCTGCTGTCTTAGTCGAGCGCCAGCAGCCGGCGCATCCCCGCGGTGAACTCGTCGGGAACCTCCAGCTGGGGGTAGTGACCGATACCGGCCAGCCTGATCACCTCGGCGGTCGGCCGCAGCTCGGTCAACCCGGCGAGCACCTCGGTGGTGGCCACCGGATCGCCGGTGGCCCATAGGAAACTCAGCGGCTTGGTCCAGTCCCGCACCGCGCCGTGCCAGCGCGGGGCGAAGCGGACCCGCTCGTCGAGGTAGGCGCACAGCAGGTGCAGGATCCGGTGCCCGTCGTCGCGGGCGAGCAACGCCCACTGCGCCTCGGCCTCTTCGGCGGTCAACGGGTGCGCCGCGCTGAACAGGCGGGCGAAGCCCCGCATGAAACCGCGCTCGTTGGTCAGCCGGGCGAACAGCGGACCCAGCGGCCCGCGCAGGATCTTCTGGCTCGGGCGCAGGCTGGCCCGCTCGAGGATGACACTGCCGTTGGTGAGCACAGCGCGCTGCAGCTCGAACGGCAACGCACCGGACAGGTCACGCGCCAGCAGCTCGGTGGCCACCGACGTACCCATGTCATGGGCCAGCAGCACCACCGGCCCCACACCGGCGTCGGCAACCACCTCGGCCACGATGTCGGCCTGTTCCAGCAGGCTGTAGCGGTGCGGGCGCGGCTTGTCCGACAGCCCGAACCCGAGGAAGTCCAGGGTCAGCCAGGGCTGGTCGCCGAGCCGGTCCACCACCCCGCGGAAGTCATACGAGCTGGACGGAAAGCCGTGCAGCAGAAGCACAGTCGGGCTTCCCTGGACCGCAGAGATGGCTGAGGACCGGACGAAGACCGAGCCCACGCTCGTTGCCACGAGCCGGCCCCCGTCTTGCCACTGGCGAACACTGGCAGGCAGCACGCCCAGGACGTTATCAGGCGAAGGCCTCCACCGGAGGGCACGAGCACACCAGGTTGCGGTCGCCGTAGGCGCCGTCGATCCGGCGCACCGGCGGCCACACCTTGGGCCGGAACGCCTTGCCCAGCGGGTAGGCCGCCTGCTCGCGGGTGTACGGGTGGGTCCACTCGTCGACGAGCAGGCACGCGGCGGTGTGCGGCGCGTTGTGCAGCGGGTTGTCCTCGGCGGGCCACTCCCCCGAGCCGACCTTGTCGATCTCGGCGCGGATGGCGATCATCGCTTCACAGAACGCGTCGACCTCGGCCAGGCTCTCGCTCTCGGTCGGCTCCACCATCAGCGTGCCTGCCACCGGGAAGCTCATCGTCGGCGCGTGGAAACCGAAGTCCGCCAGCCGCTTTGCCACATCGTCTACGGTCACGCCGGTGGCCTTGGTGATCCCGCGCAGGTCGAGGATGCACTCGTGGGCCACCATGCCGTTCTCGCCGGTGTAGAGCACCGGGTAGTACTCGTCGAGGCGGCGCGCGATGTAGTTGGCCGACGCGATCGCCGTCAGTGACGCATCACGCAGCCCACGCCCACCCATCATCCGGATGTAGGCCCAGGTGATCGGCAGGATCGAGGCCGAGCCGTACGGGGCCGCCGACACGACGTGGCCGTGCGGCAGCTCCTCGGCCAGCGGGTGGCCGGGCAGGTACTGGGCCAGGTGCGCGCGCACCGCGACCGGGCCGACGCCGGGGCCGCCGCCGCCGTGCGGAATGCAGAACGTCTTGTGCAGGTTCAGATGGCTCACGTCACCGCCGAACTTTCCCGGGCGAGCCAGGCCCACCAGCGCGTTGAGGTTCGCGCCGTCGACGTAGACCTGCCCGCCGGCATCGTGCACGGCCGCGCAGATGTCGGCGATGTCATGTTCGTAGACGCCGTGCGTGGACGGGTAGGTGATCATCAGCGCGGCCAGCCGCTCGGCGTGCTCGGCGACCTTGGCGCGCAGATCGTCGGGATCGACGTCGCCGTTGTCGCGGCAGGCCACCACGACCACCCGCATCCCCACCATCGCCGCCGACGCCGCGTTGGTGCCGTGCGCACTCGACGGGATCAGGCACACGTCGCGGTGGGTGTCCCCGCGCCCGACGTGGTAGTCGCGGATGGCCAGCAGGCCCGCGTACTCACCCTGCGATCCGGCGTTGGGCTGCAACGAGATTGCGTCATACCCGGTGACGGCGGTCAGCCAGCTCTCCAGGTCCGCGATCAGCTTACGCAGTCCGGGGGTGTCGCCCGCGGGGGCGAACGGGTGCTGGCGGCCGAACTCCGGCCAGGTGATGGACTCCATCTCCGCGGCGGCGTTGAGCTTCATGGTGCACGAGCCCAGCGGGATCATGCTGCGGTCCAGGGCGATGTCCTTGTCGGCCAGGCTGCGCAGGTAGCGCATCATCTCAGTCTCGGTGCGGTACCGGGTGAACGCCGGATGGGTCAGGAATTCACTTGTCCGCGAATCGATCTCGGGCCCGGAGTAGTCACCGGCCGGGGCCGCGCTGCTGCCCGATGTCGCCGCCGGTGCGGCTCCGAACGCTTCGAGCACCAGCGCGACCTGCTCGGCAGTAGTGGCCTCGTCACAGCTGACCGACACGTGGTCGGCGTCGACCCGCCAGATGTTGATGCCGCGCCCCTTGGCCTCGGCCTGCACCGCGGCGGCCCGGTTGGGCACCTGCACCAGCACGGTGTCGAAGAACGTGTCGTGGACGACCTCCACCCCGGCCGCGCTCAGGCCGGCGGCCAGGGCGCGGGCGTGGCCGTGCACGCGGCGGGCGATCCCGGTCAGCCCGGCCGCACCGTGGTAGCTGGCATACATCGCGGCCATGATGGCCAGCAGCACCTGGGCGGTACAGATGTTCGAGGTGGCCTTGTCGCGGCGGATGTGCTGTTCGCGGGTCTGCAACGAGAGCCGGTAGGCCGGTGACCCATCGGCATCCACCGACACCCCGACCAGGCGGCCCGGCAGCTGACGGGCGTGTTTGGAGTGCACGGCCAGATAACCGGCGTGCGGGCCGCCGAATCCCATTGGCACACCGAACCGTTGGGCGCTGCCGAACGCCACGTCGGCACCGATCTCACCGGGCGGGGCGACCAGCGTCAGCGCCAGCAGGTCGGCACCCAGGGCGATCAGCGCACCACGCTCGTGAGCCTGCTCGACAAGCTTGGACCAGTCCGTCACCCGGCCGCTGGCGCCGGGCAGCTGCGCGATGACACCGAAGAACTCACCCTCGGGCAAGCCGTTACGCAGGTCGGCGGTGACGACCTCGATGCCCAGTGGCTCGGCGCGCGTCGCCAGAATGGCGGCGTTCTGGGCGAACAGGTCGGAGTCGACGGCCAGCCGGTTCGACGATCCGCGCGAGGCACGGTGCATCAGCGTCATCGCCTCGGCGGCCGCGGTGCCCTCGTCGAGCATCGAGGCATTGGCGACCTCCAGGCCGGTCAGATCGGAGATCATCGTCTGAAAGTTCAGCAGCGCCTCGAGCCGGCCCTGGCTGATCTCGGGCTGATACGGCGTGTAGGCGGTGTACCAGGCCGGGTTCTCCAGGATGTTGCGCAGCAGCACCGGCGGGGTCAGCGTGTCGTAGTAGCCCTGCCCGATCATCGACACGGCGATGGTGTTGGTGTCGGCCATCGCCCGCAGCTCGGCGAGCGCCTCGTGTTCACCGGCCGCGGGAGGCAGCCGGTCCAGGCCCGGCGCGGTGCCGTCGGAGCCGAGCGCGTCGAGAATGTTGGCGGGCAGCGCCTTGGCGGCGAGTTCGTCGAGGCTCGCCACACCGATGACCTCGAGCATGGTCGCCACCTCGTCGGAATCCGGTCCGATGTGGCGGTCGGCGAAACTGGGCTGGGTGTGGTCGGACATCGGGGACTCCTGACTAGGGCGGACGCAGCCGTCAGCGGCGTCCTCTCCCTCTGTCGTCGACCCGTGCCGGGTGCCTGAGAGATTCGGCGCCCCGATCAGGCGCCTTTCCCCATGGGCGGGTGACCTGCGGTCACCACTTTCCAGAGGCATCGTGGCCATGCGCGGTCCGGGGGCCTGAGAGGTTGACGGAGAGGTATTGCTCCTTCGGCGTCCGTGACTGGCTGTCACGAAACTCTCCCGCACAAGGGCGATGCAGGCTCGATTCTAGCTGTGCGCAGGCCCGCGGGCGCACCGGCGGGCAGGTGTCGGCGTCAGCCGATCTTGCGGTCGCGGCTCTTGCGGCGCGAAGCGAGCTCATCTTCCGGCGAGGCGATCGACTCGCCGCCGTCGGCCCGCTCGCCGGGGAAGTCGGCGATCGCGCCGGAAAGCTCCCGCATCGCACCGCTCACGGCGATTCCGAACACGCCCTGGCCGCCCTGCAACAGGTCGACCACCTCTTCGGCCGAGGTGCACTCGTAGACCGTGGTGCCGTCGGAGAACAGGGTGATGTTGGCCAGATCTTGTACGCCGCGCTGACGCAGATGGTCGACGGCGACCCGGATGTTGTGCAGCGAAATGCCGGTATCGAGCAGACGTTTGACGATCTTGAGGACCAGGATGTCCTTGAATGAGTACAGCCGCTGGCTGCCGGAGCCGGCCGCGCCGCGGATCGACGGGACCACCAGTGAAGTGCGCGCCCAGTAGTCGAGCTGGCGGTAGGTGATACCGGCGATCTGGCAAGCGCTCGGCCCGCGGTAGCCCACGAGTTCGTCGGGCACCGAGTCGTCGGGGAACAATCCGGCCTGCACCGGCTCGCTCACCGGACGCAGCGCGCTGTCGTCCTCGAAGCGGCCTGCGGAATCGGAAAGGCCCGCGCCAGCAAGATCCAGCTGTCCCTGACGTGGCTGCTCGTCCACGATGTTCCTCTCGCCGTTCGAACCATGGCCCGCTGACCACTCCGCACCGCGTTTGCCCAAGTCCGAGTGGTACGAGCATACGCTTCTCGACGGGCGGTCGTGCTCGTCGTCGTGATCAAAGTATGGCCGCCGCCGGGCATGCTCCCCGGCATCCGGCGCGCGTGTCGAACCCCCGCCGACCTAGATGAGACGCATCCGTGATCTTGACCGGCAGCCTAGTACCGCTCAGGTCGCCTTGAAATCATCCGGTGAGACGCTGTCGAGAAACTCCTTGAACTTCTCGACCTCGTCTTCCCGCACGGCCCCGCTGGACTCCTCGTCGCCCTCGTCGGGAATCAGCAGGCCCGCTTCGGCGAGCACCGACTCCTCGACGTAGATCGGCACGCCCACCCGCAGCGCGATCGCCACCGAGTCCGACGGGCGCGCCGAGACCTTGATATCGCGATCGAAGATCAGGTCGGCGTAGAACGTGCCCTCCTGAAGATCCACGATCCGCACCTCCTTGAGCGAATGTCCAAGCGCGGCAATGAGATCTCGGATCAGGTCGTGGGTGAGCGGCCGGGCCGGCTCGTGGCCCTGCTGCTCCAGCGCGATGGCGGTGGCTTCCGACTGGCCGATCCAGATGGGCAGGTAACGGTCCCCGTTGGACTCGCGCAGCAACAGAACCGGCTGGTTCTGCGGCTGCTCAACGCGAATCCCGACTACACGAACCTCACCCATTTGTGTCTTACCTCCGAGCTGGTTGTGCCGTCGGTTCCGAGTCTAATCCTCAGCGATCCAGAACGTCGCGTACAGCTGACTTGATCAGCGAGGTGTGCAACGTGATCGCCAGGGCGGCAACCTCGCGGGCCAGGTCGTCGGCACGGTCGCGCGCCCCGGTCTTACCCGCCTTGCCCACCGGGCCGGCGATCTGGGCGATCAGGTCCGACTGGCGGTCGGCAGCGGAGCGGAACGCACGCAGGTGGCGCGGCTCCACCCCGTAGTCGCCGAGCGCCTGCGCGCACTGGGCGATCACCACCGCGTGCTCGTCGAAGAAGCCGCCCGGGCCGGTCGTGATCACCCCGGCCTTGCACAGGGCGCTCAGCAACGAGTCGTCCACACCCGAGCGGGCCAGCACGTCCTCGCGGCTGAGCCGCACCTGGACCCGGGTCACCGCCGCCGCGCCGTCGCCGCCATGCTCGGACACCTGCACCAATCGCGGTACGCCATAAGGGGATCCGGTCGGCGGCAACTCGCCGTCAGGTGACGCGTCGAGCTGCTCCTTGATCACCTTCAGGGGCAGGTAGTGGTCGCGCTGCGCGGTCAGGATGAACCGCAACCTCGCACAGTCGTAGGCGGTGAACCGTCGATACCCCGATCCGCTGCGCTGCGGCGTGACGAGACCCTCAGCTTCCAAGAACCTGATCTTGGAGATCGTCACGTCCGGGAAGTCCGGTCGTAGCAGGTCCAGGACCGCTCCGATCGACATCCCGGCAAGCGCGGGAGTATCGGGGGCGGTCACTAGCTTCCTGGACCGCCTTCGTCGTCGGCCGGCTTGGGTCCGGTCAGGAACACCAGGCGGAACTTGCCGATCTGGACTTCGTCGCCGTTGGCGAGGGTGGCCGAGTCGACGGGTTCACGGTTGACGTAGGTGCCGTTGAGGCTGCCGACGTCGACGACCTGGAATTCGTTGCCGTCCAACCGGAACTCGGCATGGCGGCGGCTGACGGTCACGTCGTCGAGGAAGATGTCGGAGTCGGGGTGCCGCCCGGCCGAGGTGGTCGGCTGGTCGAGCAGGAATCGCGAACCCGCGTTGGGGCCACGCTTGACGACCAGCAGAGCGGAACCGACCGGGAGGCCTTCCACCCCGGACACTCCGCTGTCGCTGCCTGAGCTCGCCGGGGCATCCAGCTCGTTGAGGAAGTCGGCGCGGAAGACGGATGTCGTCTCCACGGTGACTTCGTCAGACACCTGGTCTGCCCCAGAGTTCTGGTCCTTGTCCGTCACCCGCTGCTCCTCACTGGCTGCCGTGGCGATACCTGGCGGGCAGTTCCACCAGGCGCCCGTCCGCCTTCATCATCACTTCCGTCGACCGTACCGCGCGGTGGTCGACGATGTGCCCACCACCGCCGGATCGGTGGCTGGCAGGCACCCTAACAAGCTCATTCCGTCACTGTGCCCCGATAGGCGTCCGCATCGAGCAGCGCCGCCAACCCCTGCTCGAGGGTATCGCCGTCGACCTCGAGGTCCAACAGCCACCCCTGCCCGTAGGGGTCGGAGTTCACCAGCGCCGGGTCGGCGTCCAGATCGCCGTTGACGGCAATTACTTTCGCGGTCACCGGCGCGAAAAGGTCCGACACCGACTTGGTGGACTCGACCTCGCCGAACGCTTCACCTGCGGTGACCTCTGTGCCGACGTCGGGCAGCTGGACGAAGACGACGTCGCCCAGGGAGGACTGTGCGAAGTCGGTGATCCCGACCCGCACGACGCGGTCACCGGTGACACGCACCCACTCGTGCTCGGGGGTGTAATGCAGGTCGGCTGGGATTTCGCTCACAGTGCTCCTTTGAGAACGCTCATTTGACGGGCTGAGCGTATTGGCGTGCTTTCGGTTGCCGCAAGGTGGTGATGTCCACACGACTGGTTTGCGACACCGTCATGCTCCCCCCGACCCGTTCGACGCTGTCGACCGCGCCGCCGGGAATGTTCATCGCCGCGGCCAGCGTCGGTGGATCGCCAATGGCCAGAACGGAATACGGCGGGCTCAGCGTGAGGTCGTCGATCTGCAGCGCGCCAGGGGTCCCGACCACCCAGGTGTCGACGCCGACGCGGACCGCTTGCGAGCCCGCGCGGATCTCCATGGCTTCGGCGCCGGCGGCCCGCAGTTCGTTGATGACGTCGAGCATGGTGTCGGGCGCCACGCCGGGCCCGGGGTCGTTGATGGTGATGCTCACTCCCGGGCCGGTGGCCGCGACGGTGCCGATCAGGATCGACAGGGCGGCAAGTCTGGCCTGGGCGTTCTGGATGGCGGCCTGATCGCTGCTGCCCGCGGCCTGCATGGCGGCCAGGTTCCGCTGCAGTTCGGCCACCTCGGTGTTCAGTGCGGCTTCGCGCTGCTGTAGCGAGTCGAGCAGCACCAGCAGATCCGCCGGGCGGGCGGTCTCCAGCGCGTCGCCGGACTCGGTCTGGCGGACCTGGGTGACGATCGCGATGCCCAGCACCAGGCACAGCACCACCCCGAGCGCCCCGAACACCACCTGCGAGCGGGTGCGCCGCGATTCCCCCTCGGTCATCTCAGGCTCCGAACAACCTGCGCCGCAAGGCCGCGGCGTTGCCGAAGATGCGGATACCGAGCACCACGATGATCGCCGTGGACAGCTGGGTGCCCACCCCGAGCTGGTCGCCGACGTAGACGATCAGCGCGGCCACCAGGACGTTGAACACGAACGAGATCACGAACACCTTGGCGTCGAAAATCTTCTCGAGGTAGGCCCGCAGGCCGCCGAACACGGCGTCCAGCGCCGCCACGACAGCGATCGGCAGGTAGGGCTGGATGACTTCGGGGACGCTCGGATGGAACACCAGGCCCAGCACGATGCCGACGACGAGCGCCGCGATTCCGATCATGTCTGCCTCATATTCCCCGGGTCGCTCCGCTCCTGCCCGCCGATCCAGCTTCTGATTCCTAGGGCCCGATCTGCTTCGCAAATTTAATCTCCCGAACCGGACCCGCGGGCAGCGACAGGCCGTCACCGCTGCTGACTGTGACCCCTACCCGGTAGGACGCCTCGAGTAGCCGCAGCCGTTGCAGCCCCGAACTGCGCTCGAAGGTTTCGCGCATGGTGTTCGGCGGCCCGATCGCCAGGATCTTGTAGGGGCTGGCGATCGGATGGTTGTCCACCAGGATCGCGCCACCGGCCTGCCGGATGGTCACGTTGGGCCCGATCCGCACGCCGCCCACCGAAATCGCTTCTGCCCCACTGGCCCACAGCGCATTCACCACCAGCTGAAGGTCGCGGTCGAGGATGACCTGACGGCTGCCGGGGACCCGCTGTTTTGAGACGTCGGTCAGATCGCGCCCGACGTTCGGGTCGGTCAGTGTGATGTCGAGACCGGGCCCGATCACCGGGGTGGTGCCCGCCGACAGGCTCAGCCGGTCCAGACCGCTCAGCAGCTCCCGGCCAGTGGCGTCGTCGCGAAGTTCCCGGCGCTGGATGTCGTCGGCCTGGGCGGCCAGGGCATCGCGGCGCTGGGTGAGCTGATCGGTGTTGGTCTCGGCCGAGCGCACACTGGCGGCCAGCACCTGCTGGGCGGCGCTGACACCGGGGGCCGTCGAGCGGGCCTGGGCCACCGCGGCGGCGAACACCACCGCGATCAGCAGCGCTGCTACCGCCTGCCACAGCCGGTCGACCGCGGGTGCGCGGGTCTGCCCCTGCTGTCGGCGGGCAGCCGCGGCGGCATACCCCGGGTCGAGGTGTTCGGTCAGCAGGGACCGCAGCAGCGACGGCAGCGGGATACGGGCGGCATGGTCGATCTCGCTGGCGGGCAGGCCCGCCTGCGGGTCGTAACCGCCGAGGGCGGGATCAGCCTGTGCGGGCATCGCGGTCGGCATCGCGGTCGGGATTGTGTCGCGGCAACGTGCGGACGACGAGGCGCACCTGAATGAGGTAGAGCACCGCCGACCACAGATACATCCCCATGCCCCAGATGACGAAGCCCCAGCCGATCGCGCCGATCACCCGGCTCCACGTCGCGTCCCACTGACCCAGCAGCACCAGGGGGAAACCGGACATCAGGGCGAACGTCGCGGCCTTGCCGATGTAGGTCACCGGGAGTGCGGCCAGCCCGCGGCGGCGCACCACCGGGAGCGTCGCGGCCAGCACCGCGTCGCGGCCCACCAGCGTGCCGACCACCCACCACGGGACGACGCCCGAAAACCCCAGCCCCACCGGGACGGCGACCATGTAGATCCGGTCGACCAGCGGGTCGAGCAGCGCGCCCAGCCGGGAGGACTGGTTGTCGACCAGCCGGGCGATCTTGCCGTCAGCCCAGTCGGAGAACCCGCTGAACATCAGGATCGCCACCGCCCACCCATAGGCGTGGGTGACCAGCAGCAGGTACAGGAACACTGGGACCAGGACGAGGCGGATGACCGACAACACGTTCGGGATGGTCAGCACCCGGTCGCCGGCGCGGTCCGTCATGGGATGAACCTAACGGAACACTCCGGGCAGGCTCAGCGCCGACAGCGTGTCGTCGTTGAGCGGGTTGTCGTGAACCATGTACGTCCACGTCGAGGTGGGCCGGGCCAGCTTGGACAGGTCCAGGCCCTGCTCCTCCTCCAGGACGTTGGCCGTCTCGAATGTCTGCTGCGCGGCTTCGATGGCGTCGGCGGCCAGATGCCCGAACGCGTCGACCGCCATCCGGTGGAACTCATCGAGCGGGTTCTGCCTGCCCAGGGCGCGCAAGTGGATGCTCTCCCTGATGTCGGACAGGTAGGCCAGGTGGTCGGCCCACCCGCGGTCGAGGTGGAACAGCATGATGTCGCGGCAGATCTTCTCCAACCGCTCCTCGGTGACCTTGTCCGCGAGCGTCTCGTAGCGCTCCGGCGAGAGCTCCTGCAGTTCCTCGCGGGCGGCCGCCGTGCTCAGCAGGGTGTTGCGCCGCTCGACGATGATCGAGCGCTGCTGGGCGATGAGCTGGTTGTAGCGCCAGGTGTTGGCGTGCACGTCGAGCAGCCGGCCTTCGGCGACCCGCTGGGCGTGGTCGAGCAGCGAGGCGGCCTTCGGGCTCGAGATGCGCCCCGTGTCATCGGTATCCAGCGGCAGCTTGCCCCGCTCGACGTGGGAGGTGACGACGTCGTCCTCCCAGCTGGCGAAGAACGCTGTCGACCCCGGGTCGCCCTGGCGGCCCGCACGACCGCGCAGCTGGTTGTCCAGCCGCTCGGTGTTGTGCCTGCCGGTGCCGATGACGTGCAGCCCGCCCAGGTCGGCCACCTTGTCATGGTCGGCTTCGTCGGACCCGCCGAGCCGGATGTCGGTACCGCGGCCGGCCATCTGGGTGGACACCGTCACCGCGCCGAGCTTGCCCGCCTCGGCGATGACGGCGGCCTCTTCCTCGTCGTTCTTGGCGTTGAGCACCACGGCCGGCACACCGCGGCGCACCAGCCGCTCGAAGAGTTCCTCGGATTCGGCGACGTCGTGGGTGCCGACCAGGATCGGCTGGCCGGTGGCGTGGACCTCGATGATGTGCTCGATGATGGCTTCGGTCTTTGCCGCGGTGGTGATGTAGACCCGGTCGGGCTGGTCCTCGCGAACGTTGGGGGTGTTCGGCGGGATCGGTGACACACCCAGCTTGTAGAACTGGCGCAGCTGCTCACCGGCGGCCAGCGCGGTGCCCGTCATCCCGCACACCGTCGGATACCGGTTGATCAGCGCCTGCACCGTGATGGTGTCGAGCACCTCGCCGGTCTCGGTGGTCTCGATGCCCTCCTTGGCCTCAACGGCCGCCTGCAGGCCGTCCGGCCAGCGCTGCAGCTGGGCGATGCGCCCGCGGGAGGAGTTGATCAGCTGCACCGCACCGTTGCGCACGATGTAGTGGACGTCACGCTGCAGCAGCACATGTGCGTGCAGGGCGACGTTGACCTCGGTCAGGACCGTGCCGACATGCTCCTCGGAGTACAGGTCGATGCCGCCGAGGGCCTTCTCCAGCTTCTGGGCGCCCGCCTCGGTGAGGTGGACGTTGCGGCTGTCCTCGTCGGTGTCGTAGTCCTGCCCCGCCTGTAGCTCGCCGACCAGGCGCACGATGTCCAGCTTCGGCGTCTCGCGGTGCGTGGTGCCGGCCAGCACCAACGGAACCAGCGCCTCGTCGACGAGCACCGAGTCCGCTTCGTCGATCAGTGCGACGTCGGGGTTGGGTGAGACCAGATCGGCGACGTCGGTGACCAACTGGTCGCGCAGCACGTCGAAGCCGATCTCGTTGACCGAGGCGTAGGTGACGTCGCAGGCGTAGGCGGCGCGGCGCTCTTGCGCGGTGGAGTCTTCGGTGATCCAGCCGACGGTCAGGCCCATCGCCTCGATCAGCGGTCCCATCCATTCGGCGTCGCGGCGGGCGAGATAGTCGTTGATGGTGACGACGTGCACGTTGCGCCCGGCCAGCGCGTACCCGGCGGCGGCGATGGCGCCCGAGAGGGTCTTGCCCTCACCGGTGGCCATCTCGACGACGTCGCCGGCCATCATCCGCAGCGCGCCGAGCAGCTGGACGTCGAAGGGGCGCAGCCCGGTCGCCCGTTCGGCAGCCTCCCTGGCGATGGCCAGGAACTGCGGGATGTCGGCGGAGCCGGCGAGTTCGTCGAGTTCGAGGAGCTCGGCGGCCTTGCGCAACTGCTCGTCGTCGAGTCCTTTGGCCTTGTCGTCGAACTCGGCTGAGGCGTCCACCTCGGCCATCGACTCGGCTTTCGTCTTTTCCGTGCTCGCCCCGAGCAGGCGCCAGAAGCCGCGGCTGAGGCGGTTCGGCCCCGCCGTGGTGGTCTTGCTTTTCTTCGCCACGGGTCAACGGTACCGGCGGCGCAGCCGACGGCTGTGACGGCTAGCCCGGTTCACCGGAAATTCGCGCGGCGCGGCGCGGCGGCGGGCAGGCCCGCATAATCTGCGCAAGTACTGTGGGGCGACCGAGGCTGACTTTTTGCTGGCCATCTCGGATGCTCGGACGCCTTCCCCCGCGACGCGGGGGTAGGTTGCCGGAAAGCCACCGGACCGGAGTCGCCTGCGACGCCGCCGCGGGAGGAGAACGCGTTGGAGATGTACACGCCGTCCATGGACTGGGGGCACGAACTCGTGCCCTCGTTGTTGTGGATTCTCAAAGCGTGGGCGATCAGCGCCGTCGTCAGCATGGTGATCCTCGTGTTGCTGGCGCGCTACACCGTGTGGGGCAGGCAGTACTGGCGGATCACCGGCGACTACTTCAAGGGCCGGCAGAGCATCAAGGTGTGGGTGTGGATCGCGGCGCTGCTGTTGTCCGTGGTGATCTCGGTGCGCCTCAACGTGCTGCTCAGCTATTACAGCAACGACCTGTTCTCTGCGCTGCAGACGGCATTCCAGGGTGCCGGCGCCGATAACGCTGAGCTGCGCGACTCCGGTGTCAAAGGCTTCTGGCTCGCGCTGATCATCTTCGCGATCCTGGCAACCATCTACATCAGCCGGGTGATGCTGGACATCTACCTGACGCAGCGGTTCATCATCCGCTGGCGCATGTGGTTGACCGACCGGCTGACCTGCGACTGGCTTGACGACCACGCCTACTATCGGACGCGTTTCACCGACTCCGACATCGACAACCCCGACCAGCGCATCCAGATGGATGTCGACATCTTCACCGCCGGGGTCGGCGCGTCGCCGAACACCCCGATGATCGGCACGTCGAGCATGTTGCTGTTCGGGGCGATCGACTCGCTGATGACGGTGGTCTCGTTCACCGTGATTCTGTGGAAGCTGTCCGGCCCGCTGACGGTCGCCGGCATCACCCTCGGCCACGCCCTGTTCTGGGTCGTCCTGGTGTACGTATTCTTCGCGACGGCGATCGCGTTCTGGATCGGCCATCCGCTGATCCGGCTCAGTTTCCGCAACGAGCTGACCAACGCCGTGTTCCGCTACGCGCTGGTGCGGTTGCGCGACGCCGCCGAGGCGGTCGGCTTCTACCGCGGTGAGGACGCCGAACGCGGTCTGCTGCGCCGCAAGTTCGCCGAGATCATCGAGAACTACAAGCGGTACGTGAACCGGACGATCGCGCTCACCGGCTGGAACCTGACGATGAGCCAGATCATCAACCCGCTGCCGCTGATCATCCAGGCGCCCCGGCTATTTGCCGGTCAGATCAAGCTCGGTGACGTCACGCAGTCCTCGAGTGCGTTCGGATCGATCCACGACTCACTGTCGTTCTTCCGCAACGCCTACGACTCGTTCGCCGCCTACCGCGCGGCGATCATCCGTCTGCACGGGCTGGTGGAGACCAACTCGGTGGCGCGCGAGCTGCCCAAGCTGACGACCGTCGACAGCCACGACGGCTCGGTCGAACTGCAGCGGGTCGAGGTCCGCACCCCCAGCGGGGCGCAACTGATCGACCCGATCGACCTGCGGCTGGAGCCCGGCGAAACCCTGGTGATTACCGGGGCTTCCGGCGCCGGCAAGACCACCCTGCTGCGCAGCCTGGCCCAGATGTGGCCATACACCTCGGGGACGTTGCGCCGCCCCATCGAGGACCACTCCACGATGTTCCTCTCGCAGATGCCCTACGTGCCGTTGGGTGACCTGCGCACCGTGGTGTCGTATCCGGCCAACTCCGGTGAGATCCCCGACGAGCAGCTGCAGCGCGCGCTGACTCAGGTGGCGTTGTCACACTTGACGATTCGCCTCAACGAGGTCCAGGACTGGGCCAAGGTGCTGTCCCCGGGCGAGCAGCAGCGGATCGCCTTCGCCCGGGTGTTGCTGACCCGGCCGAAGGCGGCCTTCCTCGACGAGGCCACCTCGGCCCTCGACGAGGGCTTGGAGTTCGCGCTCTACGACCTCATCCGCACCGAGCTGCCCCGGACGATCCTGGTCAGCGTCAGCCACCGCAGCACCGTTGAACAGCATCACCAGCGGCATCTGGAGCTACTCGGCCAGGGCGAGTGGCGGCTCGGCCGCATCGAGGGAACCGAACCGGCCAGAGTCTGATCTGACGGCCAGGAGTCACCCCCATGGAGATGTACAAACCCTCCCTGGACTGGAGCAACGAGATCCCGCACTCGCTGCTGTGGGCAGCCAAGGCGTGGGCGATCAGCGCGGTGCTCGCCGTCCTCGTGCTGGTGCTGCTGGCCCGCTACACGGTCTGGGGTCGTCAGTTCTGGCGTGTCACCGGCGGATACTTTCGCGGCCGCGCCAGCTGGGTGGTGTGGGTCTGGCTCGGCGTGCTGCTGCTCTCCACGATGATCGCGGTGCGCCTGGACGTGCTGCTGAGCTACTACAGCAATGACCTCTACTCGTCGCTGCAGGTGGCCTTCGAGGGCGCCGGCGCAGGCAACACGGCGGTCCGAGACTCGGGAGTCAACGGATTCTGGCTTGCCATCCTGACTTTCGCGCTGATCGCGACGGTCTACATCAGCAGGCAGATCGTCGACATCTACCTCATGCAGCGGTTCATCATCCGCTGGCGCGTCTGGCTGACCGACCGGCTGACCGGCGACTGGCTCGGCGAGGAGGCCTACTACCGCGGCCGGTTCATCGAGAAGCCGATCGACAATCCCGATCAGCGAATCCAGATGGACATCGACGTCTTCACCACATGCACTGGCGCAGAGACGAATACGCCGACTGTCGGCACGTCGACCACGCTGCTGTTCGGTGCGATCAACTCGTTGGTGTCGGTAGTGTCGTTCACCCCCATCCTGTGGGGCCTGTCGGGCCCGCTGACCTTCTTCGGCATCACCCTTGGCCATGCGTTGTTCTGGCTGGTGCTGGTCTACGTCGCGGTGGCCACCGTCATCGCGTTCTGGATCGGCAAGCCGCTGATCCTGCTGAGCTTCCGCAACGAGCTGACCAATGCCGCGTTCCGCTACGCGCTGGTGCGGTTGCGCGACGCCGCTGAGGCGATCGGGTTCTACCGCGGGGAGACCGCCGAACGAACCATCCTGGGCTCGCGGTTCGCCGCGATCATCGCCAACTACCGGGCCTATGTGGTGCGCAGCCTCTACCTGCTGGGCTGGAACCAGACGATGAGCCAGATCATCACGCCGCTGCCGCTGGTGGTCCAGGCACCTCGGTTGTTCGCCGGGCAGATCACCTTCGGTGATGTCTCCCAGTCCTCGAGTGCTTTTCTCAACATCCATGACTCGCTGGCGTTCTTCCGCAGCGTCTACGACTCGTTCGCCGCCTACCGCGCCACCATCATCCGCCTCGACGGCCTGGTCGACGCCAACGAGCGGGCACGTGAGCTGCCACGCCTGGACGAGTCCGAAAATGCCGACGGTACAGTCGAATTGCGCGATGTCCGGGTATGCCGGCCGAACGGCGAGATCCTGATCGACGGTCTCGACCTTCGGCTGGAGCCGGGCGAGGCGCTGGTCATCACCGGGCCATCGGGGTGCGGTCGCACCACCTTGCTGCGCAGCATCGCCCGGCTCTGGCCCTACAGTTCGGGCACGGTATGCCAGCCCGGCGGGGCGCAGACGATGTTCCTGTCCCAGGTGCCCTATGTCCCACTCGGCGACCTGCGTGCAGTGCTCACCTATCCCGCCACCGAAGGGGGCATTCCCGCCGAGCAACTGGTGGCGGTTCTCGACGATGTCGCGCTGGGCCACCTCGCCGGACGGCTCAACGAGGGTCAGGACTGGGCCAAGGTGCTCTCCCCCGGTGAGCAGCAGCGCATCGCCTTCGCCCGGGTCCTGCTGACCGGACCGAAGGCGGTGTTCCTCGACGAGGCGACCTCGGCGGTCGACGAGGGCCAGGAGTTCGCGCTGTACCGGCTGCTGCGCAACCGGTTACCGGACTGCATCGTGGTGTCGGTGACGCACCGCGCCACCGTCGAACAACACCATCAGCACCATCTGCGCCTGCTCGGCGGCGGGGCCTGGGAGCTCGACCGCAGAGCCGATCCGGTGGGCGTCTGAGCATCAGGGCCACACCGGTTTACGGTGCGGCGGCGAGGGCGAACCCGTCGCCGCGGGCGGTGACGGTGAAGGCGTGCGGCGCGGCGAAATGGGCGGGCAGCAGCATCGCGTGCCGCTCGACGGCCGCCTCGAGGATCTGTCGCCGGCTGGCCGCCGACAGTTCGGCGTCGAAGCAGAAGGCGCTGCTCCAGTCGGGCTGGTAGGCCTGTAGCGCGGTGTGCATAGCGTCGCCGGAGAACAGGGCACGGCCCCGCGAGCCGGTGAGCCAGCCGACGCTGTGCCCGGGGGTGTGGCCGGGGTTCGGTTCCAGGTGCAGGTGGTCGTCGACGTCGACCCCGTCGCCGTCCCACAAGAGCACCTGGCCGCGGTCGAACACCGGCTTGACGGAGTCCTCGAACACGTTGGCGTTGAACCCGGGATCGCTGGGGCCGGGTTCCGCCGGGTTCCAGAACTCGTACTCGGTTCGGTTGATGTAGTAGCGCGCATTGGGGAAGGTGGGCACCCACTGCCCGTCGACCAGCGTCGTGTTCCAGCCCACGTGGTCGGCATGCAGGTGGGTGCACACCACGGCGCCGACCTCGTCGGGGGTGATGCCGGCGGCCAGCAGCTGCTGCAGCCAGTCGGTGTCGAGCATGCCGATGTTGGGCGGGGTGCGCTGCTTGTGGTTGCCGTTGCAGGTGTCGACCAGGATCGTCGTCTGCGGTGTGCGGACAGCCCAGGTGTGCATGCTGAGCAGGATGCGATCGGACTCGGGCACCAGCAGTTGCGCCACGGTGTCGGGTCCGAGTTCGGCTACGCTCTGCGCGTCGAATGCGGGTACGACCAGACCGGCGGGCACGGCGATCCCGTAGCTCTCCTCGATCCGCGCGACGGTGACGTCGCCGAGGTCGATCACACTGTGGCCCTACGCATTTCAGGCTCGCACATGCCGGGCTGCGTGGGCTCCGGCCCGCCTGCCGAAGAATGAGCCCTCGCCGAGCTGGGTGCCGCTGGAGTAGCCTTTGCCGTCCTGTGCGATGTTGGAGGCGCAGGCGCCGGCGGCATACAAGCCGGGCACGACGCTACCGTCGGCCTGCTGGACCTCGCCGTCGACGGTGGTGGCCAGCCCGCCCATGGTGAACCCGGAGTACATCGCCCGGCCCAGCGAGAGGTCGAACACCGCGTAGGGACCCTGGTCCTGGGCGGCGAGGTATTCGGGTTGCTTGTGGAAGTCGGGGTCCTCGCCCTTGGCAGCGAAATCGTTGTAGCGCGCCAGGGTGGCCGCCAGGTTGCCGGCCGGAATGCTCAGTGCGGTCTCGATCTCCGCGACGGTCTCGTATCCGTCGAGGAACTTGATCAGCGGCATCTCCGGCATCTCGGTGTGGGCTTCGTCGACGATGAGATAGGCCACCTGCTCCGGCTGCTCGAGGACGAAGGCCGAGGTGCGCGAGTGGTAGGAATCCTCGGTGACGAACCGCTTGCCTTGCGCGTTGACGATGACCCCGGTCAGCAGGACCTCCGGCGGGTAGGCGGCGGCGGTGATGAACTTCTCGTCCATGAATTTGGCTGCGCCGCCGACTGATTCACCCAACTTGATACCGAGGCCGTCGTCGTTGGGATTGCCGAGGATGTACGGCGCGACGAGTCCGTGGTGCTTGGTCTTGCGCGGCTGGCCGAGTTCGGGAGTGTGGGCGGCCACCATGTCGGGATTCATCACGAACCCGCCTGCGGCGATCACCACCGCCTTGGCCTTGATCGCTCCGGTCTCGGTGAAGCGCTTCCACCGCACGCCGACCACGGCGCCGTCGTCGACCACCAGATTGGTGGCACCGGTCTCGTAGAGCACCGTCACGCCCAATTCGTCGGCCCGCTTGACCAGCAGGTCGATCACCATGGATGCGCCGCCGAGCTCACCGGGCACCGGAACCGAGTGGCCGCGGGGTGCCGGCTTGGCCTGCTCGCAGAACGGCCACACCTTCTCGTTTCCGGTGTAGGACAGGCCTTCGGTACCCGGCGGGACGACCACCTTGCCCGGATAGAAGCTGCGCTCGAACTCGAAGCCGAGATCTTCGAGCCAGTCGAAGTGCTCGACGCTGCCGTCGCAGTAGGCGCGGATCTTGTCGAGTTCGGGGTCGCGGGAGACCGCGACCAGGTACTTGTACATCTCGTCGGCGGTGTCCGGATGACCGGTGGCGATCTGGACGCCGGTGCCTCCGCCGAGGTAGAAGTGCCCGCCGGCCATCGAGGTGGTGCCACCAGCGGCGGCGGCCTTCTCGAGTACCAGCACCCGCGCACCTTCAGCGGCGGCGCTGACCGCCGCGCACCCGCCTGCGATTCCGAAGCCGAGAACCAGTACGTCGACCTCGTCGGACCACTCGGTCACCTCGGATGCGTCCACGGTCGCGGGAATGTCGAGGCCACTCATCGTTGCTGCTCCTGTTTCACATGGTCGAAGAACGCCTGCATTTCCGTTGGGATGTAGGCGATTTCCAGATAGGGCACCCCGGCCGCGGCGTCGGACACGTAGGCGAACTTCATCCCACCGGCCATCTCGCCCTGCGCGACGATGGTCGAGACCGAGGCGGCCTGTGCCAGTGCCGCGTCGAAGTCCGCGGTCTCCCGGCAGATGTGGTGCAGGCCCGGTCCGCTCTCGGCGAGAAACTCGGTGTAGACGCTGTCGCCGCCGGTCGGGGCGATGATCTCCAGCTGGGTGTCCCCCGCGTAGCTCAGCGAGATGTCGGCCCGGTAGTCGGCCGGTTCACCGCGATGGATGCAGGTGTCCGGGCCGAAGTGCACGTCGGGCATCCGGAACCATTTCTTCGCACCGAGCAGCGCCGACAGCGCCGCCTCGGTGGCGCTGAGATCGCTGGTCACCCAGGCAATCTGGACAGGTGTCTGATTTGTCATCGCTACGAGGATATCGCCGTGCCGCGCGCATGGCTAGAACGTGTTCTAGTTGGGCTGCACGCCGCTGAGCAAGCCGACGATGAGCCGGATCTGCTGGCCGAAGAGCGCGTCGGTGTCGGTGAAGCTGTCCGCGCCGTACTGGCCGAAGACCTCGAGGCAGATCGCTCCCACGACCGCACCCCATACCGTGGTGCACCGCACCATCAGCGCATCGTCGCCGGGAAAGTCGAACTCGACTCGAAGCTGGTGCAGGTCTGCTGAAAGTGGCTGTGCCACAGGGTTGTCGGTGCGTGCGATGGCGCCGGCGGTCACGCCTTTGCCCACCGCGTCGAACAGGGCGCCGACCACCCTGGTGCCGGGGCCGATCGTCAGCTCCGGCGGTGCGTGGTAGCCCGGCACCGGGCTGCCGTACAGCAGCGCCCAGCAGGCCGGTTGGTCTAGGGCCCATCGGCGCATCGCGTGGGCGATGGCCGCCACCTCGGCCCGCCAGTCGCCGTCGACGCGGCCGCGGGCCTGCTCGACGCAGTCGGCGAGTTCGGAATAGGTCGCGACCAGTAACAGCGTGAGCAGTTCGTCGCGGCTGGCGACATAGCGGTAGACCGCCGAGGACGCCATGCCCAGATCGCGCGCGATGGCCCGCACCGACAGCCCGGCCGCCCCCTCGGTGCTGAGCTGACGGCGGGCGAGCTCGAGGATCTCCGCCTCGATGCGCTGCCGGGACTCCAGTCGCTTGCCCATTCGCACAGTCTGACACGAAAAGAGATCACTGCTCTTGTTTCCCCGGCCGCGGCGTGGCACGCTAAACGAGAGCACTGCTCACACTTCTACCGAGGAGGCCCCATGACCACTCACTACGACCGGCCCACCATCGCCGCCCGCTGCTTCAACACCGTGATCCGCCACCTCGCCGAACTGGGCGTCAGCGTCGCAGGCACCCGAGCGCTGCGGGTTCGCGGCCGGACCAGCGGCGTCATGCGCGGTGTCGTGGTCAACGTGCTGCGCGTCGACGGCACCGACTACGTCGTCTCCCCGCGCGGAAACACCCAATGGGCCCGCAATGCGCGGGCGGCCGGCACGGTCGAAGTGGGCCCGCGCTGGCGGCGCCGGACGGTACCGGTGACCGAGGTCGCCGACGCCGCCAAACCGGCGTTGCTGCAGCGCTACCTGGACAGGTGGTACTGGGAAGTCAAGGGGCACATCGCCGGGCTGACCCCGACGTCGACCCCCGAGGAGATGCGGACGGCGGCACCGTTGATCCCGGTGTTCGCACTGGCATCCGCATAGCCGCTTCGCGAGACGGAACTGACGCAGCGACAGTGCGGTGTTTCTGCGTCAGATCACTCCCGCGAAACGGGCGGCCCTCACCCCTGCTGGGAAGCGGCGACGCTCACGACACCGCCGACGTCCTCGCGGACCTGCTGGCCGGTGGCCTGCCAGGACACTGCGGCGGGCAGCGCACCCCAGGTGCTGTTGAACAGCCCCACGATCACGGCCTTGTTGTTGTCGACGAGCATGTAGACCGGGCCACCGGAGTCGCCCTTCTTGCTGACCACACCGTTGTTCATGGTGAACCAGCCGTTGTTGACCCGCTCGATGGCCCCGCAGCTCTCGCCGGTGATGACGCCGAAGTGGCAGACCGGCTGGCCCACCGCCATGGCCGGGGCCGGGTCGGCGACCAGTTGGCGGCCACCGGGAAGAACATTGTTGACCGTGACGTCGGCGGCCAGTCCGATGGTCTCGTAATCGGAGATCACCTGATCAGTCCGGACCACTGAACCGTCGGGGGTGTTGTCCCGGAACGTCGAGACCATGCCGATGAATCGGCCGTCCTTGTCGGTGACCGGCCCGCTGCCGCGGCAATGCCCGGCCGAGAATGCGATGCGCTGGACCGGATCGACATAGCCCAGGGTGCACACATTGCTGTCCTGGTGGATCTCCATGCCGGGGTAGACAACGACGCCGGGGTCGGCCTGCGCCACGGGGGCGAAAGTCGAGCACAGCGCTGCGGTCAACGCCGCAGCGACGGCATATCGCAGAGGTAAGCGGGCCACCTTACTCCCCGATCGCTCGGCGACCCGTCAACGACGCGGTCGCAATAGTGTGTCGACTTTGTATCGGCGTAGCTCGCCGATCGTTACCAACGCACTATTGCGTACCCGCGTCGTTCCCGCAGGAATCCCGGTTAAGGGATGGTGACGACCTGACCGACGTTGATCAGGTCCGGGTTGGCGATACCGCTGGCGGCGGCGATCTCCGGGTAGCGGTTGCCATCGCCGTAAAACCGTTGCCCGCGAAGGGAACTCCGACGGCGTGCTCGGAGGCGGTGACCAGGAACCAGCCGGGATCGGCGCTGCTGCGCAGGTGCTGTCCGAAGGACGTGATGGTGGCCCAGGTTCCGATGACGTTGACCGACAGCGCCCATTGCAGATCGCCGAGGTTGCCGTCGAGCAAGGCGGTCGCTGGTGTGTTCACCCCCGCGTTCGCGCATACCAGGCCGGGAACTCCGAGGGTGTCGACGACCTCGGCCGCGACGTGTTCGGCCTGCGTGAGGTCGGCGACGTCGCAGGCGAACGCGGCACTGGTCACACCGCGTTCCCGGATACGGGTGGCGGTGTTCTCAGCGGCATCGAGGTTGATGTCGATGACGGCGACGGCGCCCGCACCGCGCTGGGCCGCAGCGACGGCCAATGCGGCGCCGATCCCGCTTCCGGCGCCGGTGACCGCGACCGTGCGCCCCTCGATGTTCACCCGGAAGCGGCTATTCGGCGGTACCGAGTGCGTCGAGGCGGTCCTGAACTCGAGCCAGTGCCTCGTCGAACACCTCGACCTTTTCGCCGCGCTTCTCGTTGGCCGGCTGGGCGGCACCGCGGGCGCTTTCAGCTTCGACGCGGGCTGCGCCCTGGCGCCGCAACAGGCTGAAGTTCTTGTCGCGCGCCCGCCGGAGCTGACTGAGCAGATCCTTGAGGGCTTTCTCGTCCAGGCGCTCCAAGGCCTCGGGATGGGACTTGCCGATCAGCGTGGCTTCATCGGCGGTCAGGTTCACGTGTGTGCTCACCGTTGATTTATAGCGCGTGCCTTGGCGGTCAACGCCAGGGGATCGTGTTCGTTGCAGAGTTGCCGCCCTCAGGCCTATGGATGGGGTTCGGCGACCGCCGTATCCGGACCGTGCCCCGGTTCACGACAGGCGGAAAATTGGGTAGCGGGTTACGTAGTCTCTGCGCAGGCCCCGGCGATACATTTCGCTCACGCCGATCACACCAAATGCGATCACACCAAATGCGATCACACCAAATGCGAATAGCGGAGCGCACCATGGACACAACGCCGCCAACCACGCCCCTTCGCCAGGTCTGCGGAGCTGCCGCACTCCCGGCCGGCGCGGAGATTCTCGGCGCCAGGAGTAACGCGTCACGGCCTGGCGAATGCAGATGAACAAGCCTAAGCGCGCGCTGAACACGGCGCGGCGCACGAACGGTCACCACCGCACCCCACAGCGTCACCGCGAGCCGTATGCCTGGCTGGGTGCGGGCGCGATCACCCTCGGGGTAGGCGTGGCCCTGGCTAGCGCGGCCGGGGTAGCCCACGCCGACACCTCCCAGTCCCCCGGATCGCCGCACTCAACCGGAAGTGAGGCCCCCAGCCCGACTGCGGCGAGAAACCCTGAGGCCGGGAGCCACCGGAACGCACGCGGCATCGACAACAGAAGTGCTCTTGGCACGACAGGTCCCGGAGGCGCAAGCACTGAATCCGGCTCCGCGAGAACGACAACGAGCGTCGACGCCAACTCTTTTGTCCCGGCGGCTGGGATCAGCACAGCTTCTGTGTCGCAGCCCTCAGCGGGCTTCGGCCGAGCTCACGATGCAGCCGCTAGAGTCGTCGTGTCGTCATTGGTCAAGTCCCCGCCCCAGGCAGCCTCGGCGGCGCCTCTCACTACAGCACCGAGCGCGGCAGCCGTCTCATCCGTCTCACCCCTGGCATCGATTTCGATCGGGCAGATCATCCAGCAGGCCGTCAACGTTCTGATTCCGATCATCAACAACACCCCGATCCGGAGTCTGCTCGACCTCATCGAGGGCTCCGGCGGCTCAGCGGGCTCGGTCATTCGCCTTCTCGGTCAGCCTGTCGCCACCGTGTCAGGCCCCAACGGCACGATCGTCTATGCGGTCAGCACGGGGCTGCTCACGAGCAGCGTCACCGAGATTGACACTAAGACCAACACCGTTATCGGTGTGCCCGTCGCGTTGCCGGGGGCTCCAGCAGGACACCCGGTGATCAGCCCGGATGGCAACCGCGCGTACATCACCAGTACGGGCGCCGCCGTCACCGGCGCAGCCCTGACCTTCGTGACGACGATCAACACCGCAAACGACACCGTCACCGGCACCGCCGTCGTCGCTGGAACACCGGCAGGCGGCTCCTTGTTGCTGAGCCCTGACGCGACCCACGTCTTCCGGGAGACGGCAGTCGGCTCGGACACTCTGGCGGTGTCGGTAATCGATGCGAAAACCGGCTCCATCGTCGGTGACCCGGTGACCATCAACGGTTTCGAGATTGGTCCGCTCGAGCAGAGCCCGGACGGAACCCGTGTCTTCCAGAGCAGCATTTCGAACGTCGGAACGACGACGGTCACGGTGATCGATGCCGCGACCAGTAGTGTCGTCGGCCAGCCGCTGACGCTGGCCGGCGTGGCCGCCGGCGGCGTGGCCATCAGTCCGGCGGGCGACCTCGTCGCCCAGGCCACCCAAAGCGTCTCGGGGCCGCCGACAACCACTGTGACATTGATCGATCCCCACACGAGTTCGGTGGTTGGTGTGCCGGTCACTCTCGACGGATGGCCGGACCTGGGTCTGATGCCTAGCAGCACCTTCTTCACCCTGGGAGGTGCCCGGGTCAATGAGGTTACCCAAGATGGAGTTGCGAGCCCGGTCTTGACTGTCATCCAAACCGCGACCGGCACGGTGGTGGGAACACCGGTTGTGGTGGGTCCCGCTGGGAGCAGCGGCGTCGAATCCGTGGTCCCTGATCCTGTCGGAGGCGCCATTTACGTGGCCTCGGTCAACCCCGGCTCGGACAGCACGCTCGCGACGGTGGTCGACACCAACACCAGCACCGTGGTCGGGTCGCCGGTCGTCCTCGATGGCACCCTGGCTACCAGCTCGACGTCGCTGATCGTCAGCCTGGATCGCAGTCGCGTCTACCAAGCCACAAACGTCGAGACCGCATCGAGCGGCGGGACCCCAGCAGTCAGTTACGCGACAGTCGCGGCCGTGGGCGCCGACGGCACCTCGATCTGGACCACCCAGATCCAGGGGTCCGCGAGGACCCCGATAATTCTGAGCCCGGACGGATCGACGGCCTACCTGATCACCGCAACCCTCGGGTCGCTAATCACGGCGATCAACACCACGACCGGTGCGGTCACCAGCACTCCCATCACGATCACCGGCCTCGCCAGTGATGGCCTAGCACTCACCCCGGACACGGCCTACCTGACGACCACAGTCACCTTCCTGGAAGTGCCCTTCTTCTTCACCTATTTCCCCCTCAACTACACCCGCCTCACCGCGATCCCCACCTCCCAACTTTGAATATCGGCAATCCCGTCGCAGGACTTTCCGGTAATCAATTGCGCGCCAACAGATACGATTGGGCGATCACAACGAAACCGCACCGGGCGCTCGAAGACCTCACACTTCTCGGCCTAGGGCTGGGGCCCAAATACGGCCTGGCCTCGGCTCACCTTGCAGTTAACAAACCGTCGCTCACACCGACTGGAGGGGCCGACATAGCAGCGCCATCACTTTTGCTGGCTGGCGGCGTACTCTTCGGGACGGTTCCTCTTCATCCAATTCCGTATCGGCCAAAACAAGGCCCACAACAGGCCGTACACCGGGTAATACACCGCAGCGCAGATCAGCGCCGCGAACACCCAGGCCGGGTAGATCAGCAACAAACAGAACTGTAGGAACTGCTTGACTCCGATGGGATAGCCCTCGGCCTGAGACAACAGGAACCCCGGACGTATCGCACGCAGCAGACCTCGGCCGACGGACGTCTCTTGTTCAGCGCGCGCCTGTGCGTCGCTGACATCGCGACCCCGTTCCTCGTGGGTGAAGCCGCGCTGGGGACGGGCGGGCTCGTCAGCGTCAGTACCGTGAACGGTCGGTTGGTCGTTCGACATTGGTTTGCCTCCTTGTGGATTCAGGGCGTCGACGGTCATCGGCTCATGCAGGTCTTGGCGCCGTTGAAGACGCCGTCGCGGTAGGCGTCGATGCGGTCGGCTCCGTGGCCCTGACGTTGCACGTCACCGGAGCCTCGAAAGAGCAGCAACGCGGCCACCGCCTTGTCGAGGTCACCCGGTGAGAGGTGATAGGTACTCTCGGGCCGGTTCTGCAACAGGATGCTGGCCGCCCAGGCTCCGGCAAGGCAGTCCGCGCGCAATGAGACCTGCTTGCTGCTGGTGTCCTGACCCGCCTGGGTCAGTGCCGCCAGTCCGTACTGAGTCGCGATGAGTGTCGCCACGGCGAAATCACCACCCTGGCTGTAGATTTCGGGCATCGCGTTGACGGCGTCGAAGCCGACGTAGTTCTCCGGTACGCAGTAGAACAACACGTAACCGGCGGTTGGCAGGTCACCACAGTTCGGCTGATGGCTCGGGTCCAGCTTCTGTACCGGCTGCAGTGGCGTCCACTGCTTACCGGCCAATTGCGGGAATACCTGAGCGAAGTAGTCTTCGAGATCGGCTGGGACACCGTCGAGTATCGCGTCATAGGGAGCGTTCCCACCGCTGGCCTCATCGGCGGCGTCGTTGAACGGGATCTCCACCACCACCGGGTCACCGTCATGATAGGTCTTGCAGGCTGCTGCGCCGTTGTCGAAACCGGTTCGGAACGAGTTGACACGATCGAATCCACTGCCGTGTGCACTCGGGTCATGCTTTGCGGTGCCAGGTTCGTCTCGCAGGAACAGGAAGCCCGCCAACGCGTTGTCCAGGTCATCGTCGCTGGGCTTGAAGGTGTCATTCTTGGCATGTGCCACCCAGGCTCCGGCGAAGCAGTCCGCCTGAATCTCCTTGGTCACGGTCTCGCCCTGAAAGCCGGCCCTGGCCTGTATCGCATGGCCCCACTCGTGGGCCAGCACGATCGGGATGACGAAGTCCCCGAACCGTTTACGGAGGTCCGGTAGCAATCCTTCGACGTCCCAGGCAACATCGTCGGCTTTGGCGCAGTAGAACGCATTACCTGCGATGTCGTCTGGTGAGGACGCGCAGGGCGGCAGTTGACCGGATGATGGCCGCACCGCGTAGAAGCCGCCGGTGACCGGCGTGTAGTCCTTGCCGTAGAGCTTCGGGAATTCGCCGCGCCAGAAAGTCTGTATGTCGTCGATCGATTTGGCCACGATGGCGTTCACCGGATCTGAGGTGTCACCCTGAATCTGGACCTGCGGTGTCGACGAGGGCGGCGGCACCCCTTCCGGTTTCAGATGTGCACTGGCGCCACAGCCAGAACAGGTCAAGACCCAACTGGACACCAGCGCCGTCATACCCAACAGCATGCGGTTGATCGACATGGCCTACTTCTCGGGCTGCTCGTCGACTTTGAAGCCGTAGTTCACGTCCGAGCCCTGCACGTTGTTGACCGTGACAGTGACCCCGTACTTCTGGTTGCCGTCCGTGACCTCGCACCGCAGCGTCGCGCCTGTGGTTCCCTTCAGGTTCTCCGGGCACGTCAGCGCATCAGGCTTGACGCCGAACTGCTGTGTCAGCTGATCGCTGATCGAGTTGGCGACCTGGTCCTTGTCCACGGTGTTGACCATGTCGAACTGCGCCTGATTGCCGTCGACGCTGGTGACGGTGACATTGACCGTACTGGTCTTGCCGTCGTATCTCATGGCGCAGTCGACCTCTGCGCCCTTCTGGGCTGCTAGGTCCTCGGGGCACGTCACCGATTCGGGCTTCTGCCCGTCGGCACCGGTCATCTTGCTGCTTATCTGGCTTTCCACATCGTGTTTGCTCACGCTCTTCGGGCCACTTGAGCATCCGGCGGCGCCGGCTGCCGCGACCATGATCACGCACGCAAGAACGACCCTTCGGGACGTCGTATTATTCATGCCGCCAATCCTTTTCGCGGTTGCTCCGCGTTCGGGCGCCTACTGTCGGCGCCACACCCATCAAGCGAGACGGCAAAAGTTAGCTCGCCCGAGTTGGAATCCGATTGGAACTCCGACCGGTGAGCCATGGACAGGCCAATTCCAATCAGCGGCGCCATCGAGTTCAACGGAATTCCAATCGCGCGTTCCTACCGTGGCCGCTGGACGCGACCGGCGTCCGCAAACCGAACCTGAGGAGTCACGATGCAGATCTCGCATCGGCCCGTCATCGCCGTCGTCACCGCTGTCTGCCTGAGTGCCTCGCTCGCTGCTTGCGGCGGTAACGACAAGGACAAGAGTTCGACCACGTCCAGCTCGACAAGTTCGAGCAGCAGCTCGCCGTCATCGTCGATAAAGGCGGCCGCAACACCCAAACTGCAGCCACGAAAGTTAGAGGATTCCGGCGCCTCCACGGCCAACCCGACTATTGCCGACTACATCCGCGAGCAGAACATCACCGAAACACCGATCCACCATGATGATCCGGGGGCCCCGAAGGTGGATATCCAGCTCCCGGACGGCTGGCAGAGCGCGGGCGACGACACACCCGACTACGCCTACGGAGCTATCGTCTATGGTGCCGGCGCGGGACAGGGATCGGGATACCCACCCAACATCGTTGCGTTGTTGTCGAAACTCGACGGTGCCGCCGACCCCGACAAACTCCTCCAGCTCGCCGGCGGCGAGATGAAGAACCTGCCCGGATTCGTGCCCGCGGGCGAGGAGAGCGCCACGGTATCCGGCTACCCCGCATACCGGATCGCCGGGAAGTATGACCTCAACGGCATCAAGGCCGCCTCGGGCCAGGAGACCGTCGTCTTCAAGGGCAACGACGGCCTGTACGTCCTGCAGATGAACGCGACGAGCGACGAGAGCCAGAGTCAGGCGTTGTTCGATGCCCTGCAGTCCATCGATCAATCCATCACCATCACCCCCTGAGTGGATCCGGGATGGCAAGCGCACCGCCTCGGTCCAAGGCGTACTTGCTCAAGAGCCGCAACAATTCCTGGTGGGTGAACGTCGACTTGGAGCTGACCGACAGCTCGGTGCGGTGCATCGCTTCGGAGTACGCGAAGTGGGTGGACCAAGAGCTCGGTCTGACCGACTACAAAGCCAAACTGTCCGCGGGCGAGGAAGTGGTGATCTTCGACTTCCCGCGGGATGCGGCGACTGTCACGTGGCTGGGGCAGTTTTATCGGGGCGGCTGCGAGGTGAGCTACGGCGACTCGCGAAGATGGATTGTCTCGCTGGTGTATCCATCCGGTTTCGGCAGCGTGCTCGATCTCATGACCGACCGCGCCATCTGGCGTCAGTGGCGAGAGGAGTTGCCGGGCAACGCCGTCAAGCTCTGATTACGACGCGCCCGCGTTGGACCGACAGCGCTGTGATCCGCTCGCTGATCATGTGATCGAAGGCGTGCTCTCCGGTGGCGTCCGCCAGGCGCCCGGCCCGCTGAAGTAGTTCACGAGCGCTGTCGGTCCGACTCTGATGGGATTCAATATCGGCCATCAGGCACAGTGACAGCGCGCTCATAGCGGTGGTGCCGTCGCAGGTGTACACCTCGAACGCCTCGAATGCGGTTCTCGCGTCGCCGCTTCCGGTGCCGAGCACCTCTGCCCACACCCGGATGATGCGGGCGGCCGCGGCCCATTGTTGGCCGCCGGCAGCGCAAAATTCGCGGTCGACTTGATCGGCGAGGTCCGCGGTGCCTTCAACGATGCCGAGGATGGATGCGCATTCCACGAACGTCAGCTTGGCGGCCAGGATGTTGAACACGTCACCGCGACTCTGCGCGAGCTGCAGTGCCTGCCGGTAGTACTCGTGCGCCTTGTCCTGGTTCCCACGGTTGGCCTCCCCCAGCGCCATCCAGCAATACACCCGCGGGTGGAAGAAGTGCGTAGGGTCGGTCACGGTCTCGGGCGGTAGGAAGGTGTCCATCATGTGCTGCCCGGTGGCCATCAGCTCGTCTATATTGCCGCGTAGCGCATACACCATACTGTGGGCGAAATCGTTGACGACACCGATATCGGGATCACCGGACATCTCGTACTGCTCTCGAAGCCCTGTGGCGATGATCTCAGCCTCATCGATTCGACCGTGCGCGCACAACATCAGGCACCGCATGGCCGTGGCGCTGTAGAAGCTACGGCCCTTGGCCTCCCGGCCGATCTCGAAAGCACGCTGGACGGCCGCGACCGCGGAATCGCTGGCCTGCCCTTCGAGAATTCCCTTGGTTCCCGCTAGATGCAGCCACAGCGTTGCCTGCCTATCCAGGTGTTCGGGTTTGGCGGGCAACCGCTCACAGATCTGCAATGCGCGTTCGGCCAGCCCGGCGATGTCGTGATACGCCGAGCGGCTCAGGGCCCGCTGGATGGAGATCTCCAGGATCTCAAGGGCGACTTCAGGATTCAGTTCGGCGCCGGCCCGCCAGGCATGATCAGCGGCTCCGATCACGTGTTCGTAGGCTGCGGTGGCAAGAGTTGCCGTGCGGGTGGTGGCAATCGCGGCGTGCACACTGGTTCGGTCGGTGGTAGCCAGTTGCGCGATCAGCGCGTCCCGGACCAGGCCATGGCTGAACTGGTAGGCGCCTGGGCGTTCCGGCAGTTCGTTGAGCAGGCCCGTCTCATACGCGGGCCGCAGTCTGGATTGCACGGTGGAGATAGACAAGTCGACGACATCTGCCAGGTCTGCGACGTGGAATTCGGGACCGATCACGGCTGCTGCCGCAAGCACCCAACGACACGGTCGGTCCAGCACACTCAACCGCCGCCCGACCACTCCGACCACCGCGTCCGAGGGCGCAGGCTGCCCTCGATCGACGTCGAGCGAGTGCGCGAGTTCCCTGATGTAGAAGGGGTTTCCACCGGCCTGACGCCACACCTCTTCAGAGACTGTGTGGGGAATGGTCTCGCCAGCGATCGAGTCGATGAGGTGGGTGGCCGCCGAGCAATCGATACCGGACAGGTGCATTGTCACCGTGTCGTTGGATCTGATCAGTCGACCGAAGGTGGAGCGGTTCATCGGGCGGTCGGCACCGAAGAAGGACCAGTTTCCGATCACCTGAATCGGCAGCCGCGGGAACTGCCCGGCCAACAGCACCAACGTGTTGATCGAGGCAGGGTCGGCCCTCTGTAGATCGTCGATGACGAGAAGCAGCGGCCGGGTGTCTGACAGCGCGCGCAATGCGGACACGATGCCCTCGACGAGGGCGAAACCCGTTGCGGCCAGCCGACCAGCGGACTGCAGACCATCGACACCGTTCCACTCCGGAACCAGTGCGTCGACCACGCCTGGGACCTCTCGAAGCACCGTCTGCCGGCCGTCGTCCCCCAGCTCGGCGCCCAGCTGTCGCAGTAGTTGGATCCATGTCCACAACAGCGGCAGCTTGACTCCGCTCGGATGAGCGGCCCAGGCCAGCGTCAGGCCTGCGGCCCGCCCCCGGTCGACGGCCGCCTGGGCCAACGTGGTCTTGCCGATACCGCTGTCCCCGGTGACCAACATCAATCCGCCGGCACCACCTGCTGTGCGCCGCACAGCGGCGCTGACTGCACCGAGTTCCGCGTCGCGACCGACGAGCGTTTGCGTGACCGCCGGAGCGGGCTGCGCAGCGTGCACCTGGCGTGCCGGCGCGACCCGAAGTTCGGGGGCGCCGGCACGGATCTTGTCGAATAGAGTGACCAGGCCTTCGCCCGGCCGGGTACCGATCTCGCGGGCCAACGTGGTGCACGCCCGGTCGAACGCCTGCACCGCATCGGCGGATCGGTTCGACCGGTGCAACGCCAGCATCAGGTGGCCCCACAGGCGTTCCTGCAGAGGATGTTCCGCCACTGCGGCCTCGATCTCCGGGATCAGCTCGGCCCCGCCACCGAGTTCCAGGGCAGCGTCGAATCGCGCCTCCATGCAGGTGGTGCGAAGCGCCGTGATCCGGATGCCCTCAGATGCGGCGAATTCGTGATATGCGAACTCTCCGAAGGGTTGGCCGCGCCACAACGCCAGCGCTTCACCCAAGGTCCGGACCGCAGTCGCTGCATCACCATTAATCAACGCGTTCCGCCCCGCCGACACCAGGTTTTCGAACTCGAACAGATCGACTGAATCGCCGGAAAGCAGATTCAGTTGATAGCCGTGTGGATACGAGGGCAACCGTTGGACGTCCGCCCGGCTGGCGACACTGGACGGATCGAGTATTCGACGCAAGTTCGCCATGTACGAACGCACAGATGTCAGGGCTTTCGGCGGCGGTTCGTCGCCCCATACGGCGTCGATCAACCGATCGACACTGACCACGTTGCCGCGGTTGGCCAGCAGAACTGCCAGAACACACCGCTGCTTAGGCCCGCCGAGTCCCGCCGGTGTGCCGTCAACGCGGGCCATTACTGCACCCGAAAGGTAGTACTGGATCATCTCACCCGATTCGCAGCAAGCGTTGAATTGGGGTGACCATACAGCTATGACACATCTGTAGCATCTCGATGAAACGTCGCAATTTGCTATACACCAGGGGTCAGGTGCGCAGCGTGCGGCCCTGCGCGTCCGGAATTCTGCCCATCAGAATCAAGACAGCGTCGGCCAACGGCCAAATAACTCCCACCCCGAATGTCAGCCAAGTAAACGCGACCTGTGCGATCGCCACGGTCGTATAGCCGAGGTACACCCGGCCGAGCCCAAAGCCGCCGAGGAACAATCCCAGCAATCCCGCGGTCAGTTTGCTGCGGTCGGACAATTGATGCCCGGCCGCATCGGCGCCATGGGGGCCGGTATGGCCGCGGCCAGCACTCTGAGTCAGTCGCGCACACATGGTGGGGATATTGCCAGGACCAGGTTGGTAATCGATTGGACGATTGGCCGTGCCCGGTTGGAAGTCACCCACCAGGGACTACCAACCCACCGGCGCCCCCAAGGGCCCCAAACGGAAAAACCGCGGCCTCAAAGTAGGTCCGCGGCTATTCCGATGTCCTGCGACATCACTAAGTCGGGCTGACAGGATTTGAACCTGCGACCACTTGACCCCCAGTCAAGTGCGCTACCAAGCTGCGCCACAGCCCGCGGCGCTGCCGGGATCGCCGGCAGCAGGACGAAAGACTACCGCAAGCCCGCCCACAGACCCGAATCCGGGCACCGGTGTCTCACACCGACAGCAGCCGGTAGAGCCCGATCAGGCCGACAACCACGATCACCGCCCGCAGCACATTCGGCGACAGCCGCCGCCCGTAGTGCGCCCCGAGCCAGCCGCCGATCAGCGAGCCCAGCGCGATCAGGCCCGCCGCCGCCCAGCTGATCCGGTCGAACGCCACCACCGTGTAGGCCACCGCGGCGACGATGTTCACCAGCAGCGACAGCAGGTTCTTGGCCGCGTTCATCCGCTGCATGTCCTCGGGCAGCAGCGCACCCATCACGCCCATCAGCAAGATGCCCTGCGCGGCGGTGAAGTACCCGCCGTAGACCCCCACCGCGAACGTCCCCGCCACCAGGGCGGTCATCCGCGCCGCCGAGACGTGCTCGACGGAGCGGCCCGCCTCCTCGGCGCGCCTGCGCGCATAGGCCTGGATCCGCGGACCGAGCACCACCAGAACCAGTGCACCGATCAGCAGGACCGGCACCACCTGGGTGAACACCTTCTCCGGCAGGTGCAGCAGCAGGAACGCACCGATCCCCGCACCCGTCAGTGACGCCGGAATCTGCCAGCGCAGCCGCCGCCACTGCCCGGACAGCTCGCGGCGATACCCCCAGGTGCCCGACACTCCGCCGGCGACCAATCCGATCGCGTTGGACATCGTCGCCGTCACCGGCGGATAGCCCAGCGTCACCAACGTCGGGAACGTGATCAGCGTCCCCGACCCGACGAGCGAATTGATCGCACCCGCCCCCATACCGGCCAGGGCAATCAGAATCATGTGGGCCACAGACACCCGACAACCCTATGGCCGCCGCCGCCCACCCCGGACGTCACCCCAGCGCAGCCGCCGGGGAAAGCCGCGAAAGCTGTTCGCGCCCAAGCAACACCCGTAGCCTCGAAAACATGACCGACTCCCCCACCCCTGTGCCGACCACCGAGCAGGCGCTGGCCGCCCTCGACATGCCCTTGCTCGACGCGATGATGACCCAGCGCGCGGTGCGCCGGGTCCGCCCCGACCCGGTCGACGACGCCGTCGTCCTGAAGTGCATCGAACTCGCGCTGCGCGCACCCACCGGGTCCAACGGCCAGAACTGGGAGTTCATCGTCGTCAAGGATCAGCACATCAAGGACCAGCTCGCCAAGCGATACCGCCAGCCGTGGGCGATTTACCACAAGATCGGCCAGCGCAAGACGGCCGGCGACGAGTCGATGCAGAAGATCCTGCGGGCAGTGCAGTGGCAGGTCGAGCACTTCAGCGAGATACCGGTGCTCGTCATCCCGTGCCTGCGCGGCGGCCGGCCGCCGTATGTGCCCTCGCCGTTCGTCGCCGAGACGTCGTTCTTCGGCTCGATCTACCCCAGCGTGCAGAACCTTCTGCTGGCCGCCCGCGCGATGGGTCTGGGGGCGTCGCTGATCACCATGCCGCTGTGGAACGTGACCTCGGCGCGCAAGATCCTCGGCCTACCGCTGAACGTCACCCCGGTGTGTGTGGTGCCGCTCGGCTGGCCCAAGGGACGCTACGGACCGACCACGCGCAAACCGGTCGAACAGGTGGTGCACCTCGACGGCTACGGAAAACGGGCTTGGCTCAACACGTAACGGCTCAGCCGTGCCCGTGTCCGCCGCCTCCTCCGCCGCTGCTGCCACCGGGATGGGCGTTCCATCCAGGCTCGGCGACTTCGGCTTCGGTCAGGTTGTCTGAGGTGTCCGGAATGATCGTGGGGGCACAGTCCATCGAGAAGCTGTCCTCCTGATCGGTCTCCGAGCAGGCCAGCATGTGCGGCGCGGGCGCGGAGAAAACCTCGGCCACGACCACGCCAGCGGGAACCCCCGCGAGGACTAGGGCAGCGATACCCGCCACAGCAAACTTCATACTGGCAATCTACTGCGCGGACGCCGCGATGACCCTGCGAACCGCTGATTCAGCGGGGCTTGAGCTTGCGCTTCTCCCGGACCCGCACGTTGATCCGGATCGGGCTGCCTTCGAAACCGAACGTCTCGCGCAGCCGGCGCTCCAGGAATCGCCGGTAGCCGGCCTCCAAGAAACCCGACGTGAACAGCACGAACGTCGGCGGGCGCGCGGTGGCCTGGGTGGCGAACAGGATGCGGGGCTGCTTGCCGCCACGCACTGGCGGCGGGTTGGCGGCGACGATCTCCTTGATCCAGGTGTTGAGCTGGCCGGTCGAGATGCGCTTGTCCCACGACTCCAGCGCGCCTTCCATCGCGGGCACCAGCTTCTGCACCGCCCGGCCGGTCTTGGCCGAGATGTTGACCCGCGGCGCCCACTGCAGCTGCGCCAGCTGCAGGTCGATCTCCCGGTCCAGCAGGAAGCGCCGGTCCTCGTCGACCAGGTCCCACTTGTTGAACGCCAGCACCAGCGCGCGGCCCGCCTCGATCACCATCGTCAGCACCCGCTGGTCCTGTTCGGTCAGCGGCTGCGACGCGTCGACCAACACCACCACCACCTCGGCAGAGTCGATCGCGCTATGGGTGCGCACCGAGGCGTAGAACTCGTGCCCGCTGGCCTGCCCGACCTTGCGGCGCAACCCGGCGGTGTCGACGAAACGCCATATCCTGCCGTCTAATTCGATCAGCGAGTCCACCGGGTCGACGGTCGTTCCTGCGACATCGTGGACCACCGAGCGTTGCGCGCCGGCCAGCCGGTTCAGCAGCGAGCTCTTACCGACGTTGGGCTTGCCCACCAGTGCCACCCGGCGCGGACCGCCTGGGGCAGAAGCGACTTCGGAGGCCTCGGGCAGCGCCTCGAGGACGTCGTCGAGCAGATCGGCCACTCCACGACCGTGCATGGCGCTGATGCCGTGCGGCTCACCGAGTCCCAGCGACCACAGCGAGGCGGCCTCGGCTTCCATCTTCTCGTTGTCGACCTTGTTGGCCGCCAGGAACACCGGCTTGCCCGAGCGGCGCAGAATCCTCGCCGCCGCCTCGTCACCGGTGGTGGCGCCGACGACCGCGTCGACGACGAAGATGATCGCGTCGGCGGTCTGCATCGCCACTGAGGCCTGCTCGGCCACCAGCTGCTGAAGGCCTTTGGCGTCGGGCTCCCAACCGCCGGTGTCCTGCACGACGAAGCGCCGCCCGGTCCAGGACGCGTCATAGGACACCCGGTCGCGGGTCACACCCGGAAGGTCCTGGACGACGGCTTCGCGCCGGCCCAGGATCCGGTTCACCAGCGTGGACTTGCCGACGTTGGGCCTGCCGACAACCGCGACCACCGGCGGCGGGGCACCCCCCTCGTCGGAGTCCTCGGCGAAGCCGTTGTCGCCGACTTCCCAGTCACTCTCGTCAGACCACGTGCCGTCCTCGGTCATCGCATCGCTCCGCTTCGCTGCTCGACCAGCTCCACGAGGTGCGCCACCACTTCGGACTGGGTCATGTCACTGGTATCGACGATCAACGCATCCTCGGCGGGCCGAAGCGGTGACACTGCCCGGGTGGAGTCCAGGTGGTCGCGGCGGCGCACATCGGCCAGCACGGTCTCGTAGTCGTCGGCCAGGCCGGCCGCGACGTTCTGGTCATTGCGCCGCCGGGCCCGGGTCTCGGCCGAGGCGGTGAGGAAGATCTTCACGTCCGCGTCGGGCAGCACGACCGTGCCGATGTCACGGCCCTCGACCACGACACTGTCGGCGCCGGAGGCCAGTTCACGCTGCAACGCCACCAGCCGCGCCCGAACCTGGGGCACAGCCGACACCGCAGACACCGCGCGGGTTACCGCATCGCCGCGGATCTCGGCCGAAACATCCTCTGCGCCAAGGTAAGCACGGTCGACCTCGGGGTCATATCCCACCGACAGCGGCACGTCGGACGCTGCGGCGATCGAGACGGGGTCATCGAGGTCGACGGCGCCGCGCAGCATCGACAGCGTCACGATCCGGTACATCGCCCCGGTATCGAGGTAGCGGGCACCCAGTGCACGCGCCAAACCCCTTGACACCGAGGATTTTCCGGTGCCGGCCGGTCCGTCGACCGCCACCACCACAGGACTCACAGCCCGACCGCCTTGTAGAGATCGCCGACTTCCTTGCGGGTCAGCGCCCGCAGGCTGCCCGGCCGCTGCTCCCCGAGCGTGACCGACCCGAGCTCGGTGCGCACCAGGGCTTCCACCGGATAGCCCACCGCGTCCAGCAGCCGGCGCACGATCCGCTTACGCCCCTCGTGCAGCGTCAGCCGCACCAGCGTCTTACCGGGCACGGCATCGACCACCGCGAAGTCGTCAACGGACGCCGGGCCGTCCTCGAGAACCACACCGGCGCGCAACGTCTTGCCCAAACCCCTTGGCACCGAGCCACTCACCGTCGCCAGATAGGTCTTGGGCACCTCGTAGGACGGGTGCATCAACCGATGCGCCAATTCCCCATCGTTGGTCAGTATCAGCAGTCCCTCGGTGTCGGCGTCCAGGCGCCCGACGTGGAAGAGCTTCTTGTTGCCGCGGACCCGGTGCTCGACCAGATCACCGATGCACGGGCGGCCGCGGTCGTCGGACATCGTCGACTGCATGCCCAACGGCTTGTTGAGCGCCAGGTACACCATGGAGTCGTCGAGGACGATCCGGCTGCCGTCGACCCGGATCTCGGAGTTGTCGGGGTCCACCCGGGTGCCCAACTCGGTGACGATTCGCCCGTCGACTTCCACCCGGCCGTCGAGGATCATCCGCTCGGCCACCCGACGCGATGCAATTCCGGCTTGCGACAACACTTTCTGCAGCCGCACGCCCTCGGTGTCAGCCATCGGTGTCCACATCGAAAGCAATGCGTTCGCCACTGGACTGCCCGACACCGGCCAGCTTGGCGAAGCGCGGCTCACTGTCCAGGGTCTCACTCAAATCGTCGATCACATCCACATCCGGTAGCAGCGGGGCGATATCAGGCAGGTCTGTCAGCGAGCTCAGCCCCAGGCGCTCGAGGAACAGCTCGGTGGTGGCGAACGTCGTCGCACCGCTGTCCTCGTCGGTTCCCGCCTCGGTGATCAACCCGCGCGCGACCAGCGTCCGTATCACCGCGTCGACGTTGACCCCGCGCACGGCGCTGACCCGCGCCCGGGTCACCGGCTGGCGGTAGGCCACCACCGCCAGGGTCTCCAGCGCGGCACGCGTCAGCTTCGAACGCGACCCGTCGAGCAGCAGCCGCTCCACATACGGTGCGTACCGCGCACGGGTGTACAGCCGCCAGCCACCGCCCGCCTCACGCAGGTCGATCCCACTGTCCCGCTCGGCCAACTCGGCGGCCATCGCGGTCAGCGTCGCGCCGATCCGCTCCACCGGCTGCTCGGTCACCGACGCCAGGGTCTGGGCGCTCACCGGGGTGTCCACGACCAACAACAGTGCCTCCAGTACCCGGGTCAACTCGTCGTCGTCCAATTCAGCATTGGCGACGTCGACACCCAGGTCGAGATCGGGGACTTCGTCGGTCATGGTCGGCTTTACTCTTCTTCCCACTCGGCTTTGACCAGCTCTTCATTCACCAGCCGGTCTCCGGTCCACGAAACTTGGAGCACACCAAGCGGTTCTGACTGCTCGAATGCTACCGTCCGGGCCCTGAACAGTTCGAGCAGCGCCAGGAACCGCCCGACGATCAACATCGGCTCGTCACAGTCGGCGACCAGCTCCTTGAACGACGCCCACTGCCCCACCCCGCGCTGCTCGAGGAGCTCCAGCAGCCGCTCGGCCTGCTCGGGAACCGACACCTGCGGCTCGTGCAAGTGGTCGGTGCGCACCGCAGGCACCGGCCGCGGCGTGAACGCGGCGGCCGCGATCTGGGCGAAGCTGGCGGCGTCGACACCGAGCATCACTTCGGGCAGCAGGTCGCTGAAGCGGTCCTCGACGGTCACCGCCCTGGGGTAGCTGCGCAGCGCAGCGGCCTCCAGTTCGGCGAACATCTCCGCGACATGCTTGAACGCCCGGTACTGCAGCAGCCGCGCGAACAACAGGTCGCGTACCTCCAGCAGCGCCAGGTCCTCCTCGTCGTGGACCTCGCCGGCCGGCAGCAGCCGGGCGGCCTTGAGGTCGAGCAGGGTGGCCGCGATCACCAGGAAGGCGGTGGTCTCGTCGAGTTCCAGTTTGGGCCCGATCTCCTTGGTGTAGGAGATGAATTCGTCGGTGACCTGATGCAGCGCCACCTCGGTGACGTCGAGGCGGTGCGCGAAGATCAGCTGCAGCAGCAGATCGAACGGGCCCTCGAAGTTGGTCAGCCGGACGCGGAATCCGCCCTTCTCGGGCGCGGGCTCGGCGCTCACTTGCCGAATCGGTCGATGACCTCGCGGGCCAGCGATCGGTATGCCTGTGCACCAGCCGATTTCGGCGCCCACGTGGTGATGGGCTCGCCGGCGACACTGGTCTCGGGGAAGCGCACAGTGCGGGTGATGACGGTGTCGAACACCAGATCACCGAAGCGCTCCATCACCCGTGCCATCACCTCACGCGCGTTGACCGTGCGGGTGTCGAAGCGGGTGATCAGAATTCCGCTGATCGAAAGCCGCGGGTTGAGCCGGTCACGGACCTTGTCGACGGTGTCGGTGAGCAGCGCCAGACCGCGCAGCGAGAAGTACTCGCATTCGCTGGGGATGATCACCCCGTCCGAGCACGCCAGGGCATTGACCGTGAGCAGACCCAGCGACGGCTGGCAGTCGATCAGGATGTAGTCGTAGCGGTCGATCACCGGGTGCAGGGCACGAGCCAGCGTCTGTTCCCGCCCGACTTCGTTGACCAGCTGGATCTCCGCGGCCGACAGGTCGATGTTGCTCGGCACCAGATCCAGGCCCTTGACCCGGGTGTGGATCAGCACGTCGTCGATGCTCACCCGCGGTTCGATCATCAGGTTGTGCACGGTCTGTGCCAGCTCGTAGTGCGGCACCCCCAGGCCCGCCGACAGCGCGCCCTGCGGGTCCAGGTCGACCAGCAGCACCCGGCGGCCGTACTCGGCCAGCGCCGCGCCGAGGTTGATCGTCGAGGTGGTCTTGCCGACGCCACCCTTCTGGTTACACATCGAAATCACCCGGGCCGGACCGTGGGAGGTCAGCGGGGTGGGAGTAGGAATGGTGCGGGGCGGGCGGCCGGTGAGACCGATCGGCGCGTCGTCGTCTGCCTCGTCGGTCACGCCCAAGCCCCCCGGAACAGGCACATCGGCGGCGTGAACATCCGCGCAAGTCTAGCCATCTGTTGTTTCCCCGAGAGCCATACCGGTGACATCACGCACGCGGGTGGGCCCCCGCCCACACCTCGCGCAGCGCGTGCACTGTGACCAGGGTGTAGATCTGGGTGGTCGTCACCGAGGCGTGGCCCAACAGCTCCTGTACGACGCGGACGTCGGCGCCGCCCTCGAGAAGGTGGGTGGCAAACGAGTGCCGCAGCGTGTGCGGGGACACCGCCGCGGTGATCCCGGCGCGCTCGGCGGCATCCTGCAGCACCTGCCAGGCGCTCTGACGGGACAGCCGGCCGCCGCGGGCGTTGAGGAAGATCGCGCCCCCTGGGGCAGGAGCGGAGCGACCCGGGGAGGATCCGAGCCCTCGGCCCCGGCGGGCCAGTTCGGGGCGACCGCGCACCAGGTAGGCGTCCAGGGCGGCGATCGCGGGCCTGCCCACCGGAACCAGCCGCTGCTTGCCGCCCTTGCCGCGTAGCAGCACCGAGCGGGCCTCGGTGTCGATGTCGTCGATGTCGAGGCCGACAGCCTCGGAGATACGTGCGCCGGTGGAGTACAGCAGTTCCAGCAGAGCGCGGTTGCGCAGCGTCAGCGGGCCGTCGGAGGGCTCGTCGCCGCCGGCGCCGTCGAGCAGCGCCAGCACCTCGTCGAGGCTCAGGCTCTTGGGCAACCGCCGGCTCGGCGTGGGCGGCTTGACCGCCCGTGCGACGTCGGCGTCGATGATGCCTTCCGCCGCGGCGAACCGGTGCAGCCCCCGCACCGCGATCAGCGCGCGTGCCGCCGAGACCGCCGACAGCGGGGTGACCCCGGCCTCGGGATCGCCGCGGCGCAGTGCGACCAGGAAGTCGCTGACGTCGTTCTCGCTGACGTTGCGCAGATCATCGATGCCACGCAACTGCAGATGCTCGGCGTAGCGGCGCAGGTCACGCCGATACGAGCTCAGCGTGTTGGCGGCGACACCCCGCTCGATGGTGAGGTGGTCGAGGTAGCCCTGCAGCTGGCCGTCGAGGGCCGCGATGCTAAACGTGGTCATGAGCCCCCTGCCCCGCGGCGAACGCGCTCGGCCGCAGCGGCCATGCGGCGTCCACCGGGCGGGTCTGTTTGCCGTCGACGATCACCGCATGTGCAGCCAGAATGCCCACGGCGGCAATCGAATTCACGATCTCACCGGCCAGCACCTGCAGTGCCGCCTGCTCGATGTCGACCCAGTGCAGCGTCAGGTCGGCTTCTTCATCGTCGGCGTCCGGGCGGGCGACGTTGGACAGCTCGCGGGCCAGATAGACCCGCACCGCCTCGTCGCTGAACCCCGGCGAGGTCACGATGTCGACCAGCACGCTCCACTGCTGGGCCGCCAGTCCGGCCTCTTCGTGCAGTTCCCGCGCTGCGGTCACGGCCGGGTCCTCCCCCGCGGCATCGAGAAGCCCGGCGGGTAACTCCCACAACCGCTGCCCCACCGGGTGGCGGTACTGATAGACCATCGCAATGCGGCGGTTGTCGTCAACGGCGACGACAGCGACCGCCCCGAAATGTTCGACCACTTCCCGGTTTGCCGTGTTGCCGCCCGGCATCCGCACCTCGTCGGTGCGCAACGCGAGAATCTTTCCGCGGTAGACGGTTTCAGAGGAGACGGTCTCGAAATCGTGGTCAGCCACGGGTGACGTGTTCTGGGACCTGATCGGGCAGCGACGGTGCCGTTGTGTCGTGGTGTTCCCTGCCGTTGGAGTGCTGCTCGGGTATCTCCACCGGAAGCCGTTCAGCCGCCTTGTAATCGATGGCCGCGCCGATGAAGGCGACGAACAGCGGGTGCGGGCGGGTGGGCCGGCTCTTGAGCTCGGGATGGGCCTGGGTGCCCACCAGGAACGGGTGGACGTCGCGGGGATACTCGACGAACTCGACGAGATGCCCGTCCGGGGAGGTGCCGGAGAACTTCAGCCCGCTGCCCGCTATCTGGTCGCGGTAGGAGTTGTTGACCTCGTAACGGTGCCGGTGGCGTTCGGAGACCCGAGTGGCGTCGTAGGCCTGGGCCACGATCGATCCCGGCTCCAGGATCGCGGGGTAGGCACCCAGGCGCATCGTGCCGCCGAGGTCAGCGTCACCGGCCACCGCGTCACGCTGGTCGGCCATCGTCGAGATCACCGGATCCGGTGTGTCCGGGTCGAATTCGGCCGAATTGGCATCGGTCAGGCCGACCGAGCGGGCGGCCTCGATCACGATGCACTGCAGGCCCAGGCACAGCCCGAGTACCGGTAGTCCGCGGTGGCGGGCATAGCGGATGGCACCGATCTTGCCCTCGATGCCGCGGATGCCGAAACCCCCGGGGATGAGCACGGCATGCACGTCGTCGAGGACCGCGGCCGCGCCGCTGTCGGTCTCGCAGTCGTCGGAGGCCACCCAGCGCATCTCGACCTTGGCGCGATGGGCGAAGCCGCCGGCGCGCAGCGCTTCGGCCACCGACAGGTAGGCGTCGGAGAGGTCGACGTACTTGCCCACCAACGCGATTCGCACGGTTTCCTTGGGCTCGTGCACGCGGCGCAGCAGGTCGTCCCACTCCGACCAGTCGACGTCGCGGAACGGCAGGTTCAGCCTGCGGACCACATAGGCGTCGAGTTCTTCGCGGTGCAGCACCTTGGGGATGTCGTAGATCGACGGCGCATCCGGGGTGGAGATCACACCGTCGACGTCCACGTCGCACATCAGCGCGATCTTGACCTTCAACGGCTCGGGCACATCGCGGTCGCACCGCAGGATCAGCGCATCCGGGGAGATACCGATGCTGCGCAGGGCGGCCACCGAGTGCTGGGTCGGTTTGGTCTTTAGCTCACCGGAGGGCGCCAGATACGGCACCAGCGATACGTGCAGGAAGAAGCAGTTCTCCCGGCCCACCTCATGGCGCACCTGGCGGGCCGCCTCCAGGAACGGCAGCGATTCGATGTCGCCGACGGTGCCGCCGATCTCGGTGATCACCACATCGGGCCGGTTGCCACTCGCGTCCGGCAGCGCCATCGCCATGATCCGGCTCTTGATCTCGTCGGTGATGTGCGGGATGACCTGCACCGTGTCGCCGAGGTATTCACCGCGGCGCTCCTTGGCGATCACCGTTGAATACACCTGACCGGTGGTCACATTGGCCGACTGGGACAGGTCGCGGTCCAGGAATCGCTCGTAGTGGCCGACGTCGAGGTCGGTCTCGGCACCGTCTTCGGTGACGAAGACCTCACCGTGCTGGAACGGGTTCATGGTGCCCGGGTCCACGTTCAGGTACGGGTCGAGCTTCTGCATGGTCACCTGCAGTCCGCGGGCCGTCAACAACTGGCCGAGGCTACTCGCGGTGAGGCCCTTGCCGAGTGACGACACCACACCTCCCGTGACGAACAGATGCTTGGTCGCGGTCTGTGGGTGCTTGCGCAATGGTGGCAAGAGCAACCTCCGTGATGACGGCGCAGGACTTGGTTTTCCAGGTCTCACATCACGATCGAGATCTGGTTGGGGCCTGCCGACCCACGGAAACTCACCCTAACACCGACACCGACAAGCCGTCGCTAACACGCCAGTGGGCTGCGTTACGTCCCTGCTACCCCTGGCTACTACTGCGGGACGGTGATGCCGGCTGCACCGGGCCCGATCCCGAACTGCCCGGCCGGTGCACCGTCGATCAGCTTCTGCAGCGCCAGCACGGCGGTGATCCGGCCCGACTCGACGCTGACGTCGTCGACAGTGCTCACCGCGGCCGCCATCCCGGCATCGGCGCGGGTCACCGCGATCGCCGACGTCCCGGTCGCAGAGCCGTCACGGCCGGCCAGCAGCGTCCCCGTGCCGTGCGGGGCGAGCCCGGAGGCGAAGCGGGCGACCGTGGACCCCTTGTTGCCCGCGTCGTCCCCGAGGGCGCCGCCGGTGACGATGATCGCGGTGTTGGCCGCTCCGATGCGATCGCCCTGGTAGGTGACGAAGCCGGTCTCGCGCAGGGCCGCCAGCACGGTGTCACGCTGCGGGTCGTCGACGGGCTTGATCTCGGGGTTGCGGTTGATCAGCAGCGCGATACCGAGCAGATCACCGGCTTGCGAGCCCTGATCGACCATCGTGGTACTCAGCTGTGCCCCCGCGGGTAGCGACGAGCTGACCACCGTTCGCAGCTTCTCGGCGGAGTTGGCCTCGACGAACTCCTGGGTCAGCCCGACGATTCCGGAGACTGCGCCACCGGCCTGACCCACGACGCGGCTGATCGCCTCGACGTCGTCATTGTCGGCGTCCGGCGTGCGGAACAGCACCACGGACTTGCCAGCCAACGCGTCCCGCAGGATACGACCCGACATCGCGGTGTCGAATTCGTCTGCAGCACCAAGCTTTTCGTTGAGCGCGTTGCGCTGGTCGGTGAGTGCGTTGATCTGGTTGGCCAGGTCCTGCTTTTCGCTGCGCAGGCCGGACAGCAGCGTATCGGAGAGCACCCCGGAACCCAGGACGACGCCGAGGGCAAGGGCGAGGAACACCGCTGCCAGCGAAATGGCATGGTGGCGTAGCGAAATCACAGCCGATGAGCCTTTCTGCTCTGCGGCCGGGCTAGGTCACCCAGCCTTGCACCCACACCGTGAAGCGGTTCCAGTAGGTCACGATCCAGTCGATGACCACCGCGTCGGCGCGCGACACCCACAGCGCTGCGATGATCGCGAACAGCACCGCCAGGATCAACATGGCGATCGCGCCACCCGAGATGTGGTTGCGGTACAGGGTGGCTACGGCTTTCGCGTCGACCAGCTTCTCGCCGACCTTGAGCCGGGTGAGGAAGGTCGAGGGGTTGCTCTGCTGGCGGGAGCGGTCGAAGAACTCCTCGATGGTCGCCGAGTGTCCGGCAGTGACGATCAGTGACGCCCCGTGATGGTCGACGAGCAGCAGCGCCAGGTCGGCGGCCGAACCGGCGGCCGGGAACGTCATCGCCCCGATGCCGAGGTCCTGGATGCGCTCCAGGCCGACAGCGTGGCCGTCGGCGTCAGCAGGCAGCACCACCTGGGCGCCACACTTGAGAGCGTCGGCGCTGATCGAATCGGGATTGCCGACGATCAGCGCGGGCCGGTAGCCGCCCTTGTGCAGGATGTCGGCGCCGCCGCCGACGCCCACAAGCACTGGCTGGTACTCCTTGATGAACGGTTTGAGGGCCTTGAGGTCCTCCTCGGCGCCAGGCCCGTCGGCTACGACCACGACGTGACGGCGGAAGACGTCCACGTCGATGTCGGGGATGCCGATTCCGTCAATGAGCAACGGGCTCTCGCTGCGGATGAACTCGATCGTGTTGCCGGCGAAGGCTTCCAGATGCGCGACGAGCCCGGTCTTGGCGTCCTGCATGAGGTCGGCGATCTCTTCGTCACTGCGCTCGACACCATGGACCAGGCGGCGGTCGCCGGCGTACACCCCGCCGTTGTGCAGACGGATCTTGGCGCCGTCCTTGATCTTCTTGAAAGCCTCGTCGCCGACACTGTCGATCAGGGCGATGTTGTTGGCCACCAGCACCTCGGGGCCCAAGTTCGGATAGCGACCCGAGATCGACGGCGAGGCGTTGACCACTCCGGCAACGCGGGCATCCACCAGAGCGTCAGCGGTCATCCGGTCCAGATCGAGGATGTCCAGCACGACGATGTCGCCCTCGCCGACCCTGCGCAGCAGCCGATCGATGTCGCGGTCGACGCGGGCTGTCCCGGTCACACCTGGGCGTGCACTGGTATTTCGCGAGAGGAGCGCTGACATCTTCATGGGCCGATTCTGTCGGCGAGGATGCGCTAATCGACGGAGGCGCGCCGTAACACCAGCCCCACAAGTCACAAACTGTCACATCAGCAACACGATCAGGTTGCGGCGTCGTCCTCCTGCGCGGCTGCTAACAACTCGCGGGCGTGGGCCCGCCCGGTGTCGGACTCCCCCAGCCCGGCCAGCATCCGCGCCAGCTCGGCCACCCGCTGCTCGGTGTCCAGCTTGCGCACCTCGCTGGCCCCGTTGCGCCCGGACTCGACCACCAGGTGGGTGTCGGCGTAGGCGGCCACCTGCGGCAGGTGGGTGACGACGATGACCTGGTGGCTGCGCGCCAGCCGCGCCAGCCGTCGGCCGATCTGCACTGCCGCCCGGCCACCCACACCGGCGTCGACCTCGTCGAACACCATGGTTGTTCCCTCGGCCGAGGCGGCCAGTACCACCTCCAGCGCCAGCATCACCCGGGACAGCTCACCGCCGGAGGCACTCTTGTTCAGCGGCAACACGTCGGTGCCGCGGTGGGCGGTGAAGCCGAATTCCACCAGATCGACCCCGTCCGCACCGGCATGCACGACCTGCCCGGACGGCAACCGCAGCGGCGCACTGTCGTCATCGCGGGCGGGCAGCGCCGACACCTCGACGGTGAAGTCGGCGTCGGCCATCGCCAGCCCGGCGAGTTCGGCGGTCACCGCCTTGGCCAGTCCCTTGGCCGCCTTGGTCCTGACCTTGGTGAGTTCACCGGCCGCCGCGGCCACCTGTCCCGCCAGCTCCTCGACCCGGCGCGCCAGCCCGCTGAGCGCCTCCTCAGAGACGTCGAGCTGGGCAAGGCGCTCGCGCGACTCGGCGGCCCAGCGCAACACACCGTCGACGTCGGCGGCGTACTTGCGGGTCAGGCTGCGCAGCTCGCCCTGCCGGGCGAGTTTGGTCTCCAGCGCGCTGGCATCGCTGGGGAGCTCACCGAGGAAGTCGCTGAGCTCCCGGGCGGCATCGCCGACGACGGTCAGCACCTCGGTGAGCTGGCGGGCCAGCGCGGCCAGCACGGCGTCGTCGGTGGACTGCAGCGCGGCGATGGCCCGGCCGAGACTGTCGGTGGCCGAATGTGGTTGGCCCTCGGAGACGTCGTCCGACGCAGACAGTTCGGCGCGCGCACCGGCGGCGGCCTCCCGCAACGCGTCGAGCTCGGAGAGCCGACGGATGTCGGCGACCAGCGACTCGTCCTCGCCGGGTTTGGGGTCGACGCCGTCGATCTCGGTGAGCGCGAACTTCAGCCGGTCGGCCTCCTGGGCGAGTTCCCGAGCCCGGTTGATGCGGTCGACCAGGTCACGGCGCGCGACCTGCCACTCGTTGCGGACCTTCTTGTAGCGCTCGAGTTTGGCCTCGACGCCGGCGAAGCGGTCCAGTGCGCCACGCTGTTCGTCCGGCCGCATCAGCCTGAGCTGATCGTTCTGGCCGTGCAGGGTGAGCAGACCGTTGGTGAAAGCGGTCAGCGACTTCGCCGGCACACTACGGCCGCCGAGGTTGGCTCGCGACGGCCCGTCGCGGCTGACCGAGCGCAGCGCGATGATGCTGGCGTCGTCGTCGCGGTCGGCACCGGAGGAGTCGAGGATCTCGTCGATCTGCCTGGCGGTGGCCGGGTCGAGGTCGTCGGTGGTGAAACGGCCCTCCACGACAGCCCGATCGGCACCCGAACGCACCCGGGTGGCATCGGCCCGCGCGCCGCCGAGCAGGTGCAGGCCGGTCACCACCATCGTCTTGCCGGTGCCGGTCTCGCCGGTGAGCACGGTCAGGCCCTTGTCGAACTCGGCGGTCGCGGCGCTGATCGCACCCAGCGCCTGGATCCGTATCTCGGCCAGCATCGTCGGGTTACCGTCCGCGCCAGCCGGTGACCGGCAGGCGGAACTTGCGCACCAGACGGTCGGTGAACGGGGCGCTGTCCAACCGCACCCATTTCAGCGGGGTGCTGCACTTGGTCACCTCGAGGCGCCCGCCGGCCGGTAGCCGCATCTCGCGGCGGCCGTCGCACAGCACCAACCCGTCGTGGCTGTCGGCATCGATCTCGATCGCGATCGTCGCGTGCGGGCTGGTGACCATCGGCCGGGCGAACAACGCGTGGGCGTTGTTGGGCACCACCAGGATTGCCTCCAGGTCGGGCCACACCACGGGGCCGCCGGCCGAGAAGGCGTATGCAGTGGAACCGGTCGGACTCGACACGAGCACGCCGTCGCAGCCGAAGGACGACACCGGCCTGCCGTCGATCTCCAGGACGACGCCGATCACGCCAAGCCGGGTGCCCTTCTCCAGGCTGGCCTCGTTGAGTGCCCAGCCGCGCGACACGACCTTGCCCTCGACCCGCACCGCGATATCGAGCGTCATCCGCTCCTCGACGCGGTAGGTGCGGGCCACGACGTGGTCCAGCACGGTGTCGATGGCTTCGGCCTCGGCCTCCGCCAGGAAACCGATGCGCCCGAGGTTGATGCCGAGGACCGGGATCTCGGCGTTGCGGGCCAGTTCGGCTGCGCGCAGGAATGTTCCGTCACCGCCGAGCACCAGGACCAGTTCACAGCCTTCGGCGGCACGCTCGTCGGCGTCGACCACCTCGAGCCCCTGCACCTCGGCCGGATCGTGGTGCAGCGCCCCTCGGTCGACGGCCTCGGCGGACAGGACGCGCAACGCGATTCCATTGTCGCTCAACACCTTTTCGACGCGGCGTGCGGTGTCGGTGGCCTCGTCGCGGCCGGTGTGCACGACGAGCAGGATCACCCGCTCCTGAGTCATTGCGGTCCTTCCGCGACGGCGCGGCGCACCGCGGCGTCAAGTTCGGTTCCCACCAGCGCGCGATCGGTCTGGGCGCGCAACCACAGGAAGTATTCGACATTGCCCGACGGGCCGGGCAACGGACTGGCGGTCACGTCGACGGTCTGCCAGCCCAGCGTTTCGGCGCGGGCGGCAACGGCCAGTACCGCGGTAGCGCGCAACTGCGGATCGGAGACGACGCCTCCGGACCCCACCTGGTCGCGGCCGACCTCGAACTGGGGCTTCACCATGGGAACGATATCGGCGCCCGGATCGGCGCATGCAGTCAGCGCAGGCAACACCGTGGCCAGCGAGATGAACGACAGATCGGCGACCACGATGCCGACGTGACCACCGATGGCCTCGAAGCTCAGATCCCGCACATTGGTCCGCTCGATCACCCGCACCCGCGGATCGGAGCGCAGCGACCACGCCAGCTGCCCGTACCCGACGTCGACGGCGACGACCTCGGCGGCGCCGCGATCCAGCAGCACCTCGGTGAAGCCGCCTGTCGAGGCGCCGGCGTCCATGCACCGCCTGCCGGTCACGTCGATGGCGAACGTGTCCAGCGCGCCGATGAGTTTGTGGGCGCCGCGCGACACCCAGGTCTTCTCGCCGTCGCTCTCCACGGTGAGGTTGGCGGTGATCGACACCGCCGTCGCCGGTTTCACCGCAGGCATACCGTCGATGCTGACGCGGCCGGCGCCGATGAGTTCGGCCGCCTGCTGGCGCGACCGCGCCAGGCCACGACGGACCAGTTCTGCGTCAACCCGGGCACGCCGCGTCACGCTGACCTCAGCCTTTCTCCACCGACTCCAGCGCACGGACCAGGATCTGGTGCGCTTCCTCGAGACCGCGGCCGACGTCGTCGATATCGACGACGTCGAAGTCTGCATGCTCGGAGTCGACGCTAGGCAACTCGGCCAGGACAGCATCGATCTCGGCGCGAATCTGTTCAGGATCGGTGGTCATCTCACCGTTCACGCTAGCCGATCAACCGCCGCCAGCAGCGCCCAGCGCTCCAGCGCGGCGCGGGCGGTGTCGTCCCCCGCGATGACGGTGACGGCGCGGCCGTCCGGGGATGCATCCCAGACCGCACGAGCGGTCGCACGGACCACCGACAGCTCGTCATCCACCGGGCCGCTGCCGCCGGCGAAGACAGTCACCGTCGCCCCGCTGACCTCGACCCGCCACGCCGGGTGGGCCGCGACCGCCAGGGCCGCGGCCTCGCTGTGGAGATCGCGAAGATCCGCCGCGATCAAGGTGGGGCGTTGCTCAGGACGCGCGTGGACCGCGTCGGCGGCATTGTTGACCCCGGTCAGCACCATGAGACTCGGCAGATCCGCGGCATTGGCACCTTCGATGTCGGTGTCGAGGCGGTCGCCGACCACCAGCGGTGTGTGGAATGTGCCGCGGGCCAGAGCATCCCGCATCAGCGCCGGCGCCGGCTTGCCGGCGACCTGCGGCTCGGCATCGGTGGCGGTTTTCAGCGCCGCGACCATCGAACCGTTGCCCGGCAACAGGCCGCGTTCAGTCGGCAACGTGCGGTCCACGTTGGCCGCCACCCACAGGGCTCCCGCCCGAATCGCCAGTGCGGCCTCGGCAAGGATCGGCCAGTCGGTGGTCGTCGAGTGTCCCTGCACCACCGCCACGGGATCATCAGCGAAAAGGCGCACCGGCTGCAGGCCGACCGCGGCCACCTCACCGGCGAGGGCATCAGTTCCCACGACGAGGACTTTTGCCCCGGGTGGCAGCTGCTGTGCGAGCAGACCGGCGGCGCTTTGCGCACTGGTCACCACGTCGTCGGCGGTCGCGGTGAAGCCGAGTTCACGCAGATGCTCGGCCACCTCGTCGGCGGCTCGAGACGCATTGTTGGTGACGAACAATGTGCGGGTGTCGGCCGTCTCCAGCGCCTCGATGGCTCCTTCGGTGGGCTCGTGGCCCCGAAAGACGGTGCCGTCGAGGTCGAGTAGCAGGCAATCATGTTGCTGCACAAGTGTTGTCACGTCAGGCAAGCTCGCTGACCCGCTCTTCGGCGTCGGTGACACCGTCGACGTCGGCGGCTGCGGCATGGATGAACCACTGCAGCGCGTCGTCGTTGCGCTCGAGTGCCAGCAGCGCCTCGGCGTAGGCGTAGAACAGCCGGGCGGCGGTGGTCCCGGTGCGGGAGGAATCCGGTTGCGGGCTCGACAGCAGTGCCAGGGCCTGCTCGAGCTGGCCGAGGTCGGCGCGGGCGCCGGCGGCGACGATCCGCATCTCGTCGGCGTCGTCGCCGGTGAGTTCGGCCGCCTCGGCGCTACGGGCCAATTCGATGGCACGCTCGGGACGTCCGACACCGCGCTCGCAGTCCGCAATCAGCGGCAGCAGTTGGGATTTGCTGCCCATCCGACGGGCGGCGCGGAACTCCGACAGCGCCTGAGCCCAATCACCGCACTCGTAGGCCGCAATACCGACAGCCTCGCGCACGGCGGCGATGCGGCCGGAACGGGCGCGGGCGGCCTGCGCGTGGGCCAGTGCAGCCTCGGGGTCCTCGTCGATCAGTTCGCCTGCAGCGACGAGGTGGCGGGCCACCGTGTCCGCGGTCGTCTTGTCCAAAGTTGAGAGCTCACGGCGGATTTCGGGCGCGAGCTGTTTAGCTTCGATGGACGCCGGGATCGTCGGGCCGCTTGGCCGGGCCGCCGTGTCCTGGGCGTCGGGCGGATAGTGCGGTTGGGCCTGGCGCGCCCGTCCGCCACCGGAACGGTACGGAGCCTTGGGGCCGCGACGGTCGCGGCCCGAAGCACCGCCTGCACCGGAGGGGCGCCGCGCGGGACGTCCACCGGAATTACCTTGCCTGTCGTCAACCACCTGTAAAGGATACGGGCAGCACCGAGAGACCCACAATTCGGCATTGTTCGAATACGCGGAATTCAATTCAATTAGGAATAGAGAAACGCCCCCCGATTGCTCGGGGGGCGTTTCCTAATG
>NZ_CP050192.1:3896171-4168963 GCF_011694515.1 Mycobacterium sp. DL592
CGGCTTTTCCCGCCGGACGCGGTCGAGGTCGTCGGGCCCGAACGCGTCGGGCAGCAATTCGGCCAGGCTCCGCGGTCGGTCGACGTGGTCGACCAGTAATTCCGGCCCGCCGTGCTCCAGAAGTAGCTGTCGGCAGCGCCCGCACGGCATCAGTGCGGCGCCGGTGGCATCGACCACCGCGATGGCCACCAACCGGCCCCCACCACCGGAAATAAGGGCGCAGACCACCGCACACTCGGCACAGAGACCTACGCCATATGAGACATTCTCCACATTGCAGCCCACGACAACCCGACCATCGTCGACCAGGGCGGCAGCACCCACCGGGAACTGCGAATAGGGCGCGTAGGCATGCTCTGACACAGCAATTGCTTTCTGCTGCAATACTTTCCAGTCGATAGCCGTCGTCATGCTCGCCTCGTCACCACCGTTTCTGAATGCATTCCGAGCTGCTCATCGCAGCCGGCCCCGGAGGACTTCAGTCACCACAACGTAATTCTTCGGACCCTATGAACGGAGTTAGAGTCCAATAGTGACAGGCCCAGCGTTGGAGGCGTGATGAGTACCGCGTCAACAGTGCCTGCCCCTCGCGAGAAATCCGCGGGGCGGCGGCGCACCCTCTACCGAGGCGACCCCGGTATGTGGTCGTGGGTGTTGCACCGGATCACCGGCGCCACCGTGTTCTTCTTTCTGTTCGTCCACGTCCTGGATACCGCCCTGGTGCGGGTCAGTCCGCAGGCCTACAACTCCGTCGTCGAGACCTACAAGACGCCGATCATCGGCCTGATGGAGATCGGCCTGGTGGCCGCGGTGCTCTACCACGCGCTCAACGGCGTCCGGATCATCCTGATCGACTTCTGGTGGAAGGGTCCCCGCTACCAACGCCAGATGCTGTGGGCCGTCGCGGGACTGTGGCTGCTGGTGATGGTGCCCTCGCTGGTGATCATCGGCATGCACATGGCGGAGCGGTTCCTGTGAGCGCGCCCGAAAGCCGGCTCGGGCCGCCGGCCCCGATCCTGGAACGCAACCACGACCGGCCGGCCGGGCTGGACAACCCGCGCGCCCCGCGCCGCCGCAGCGGCATGCCCAACTTCGAGAAGTACGCCTGGCTGTTCATGCGTTTCTCCGGGGTGGTGCTGATCTTCCTTGCCCTCGGTCACCTGTTCATCGGGTTGATGTGGGACGGCGGGGTATACCGCATCGACTTCAACTATGTCGCGCAGCGCTGGGCCTCCCCGTTCTGGCAGACGTGGGACCTGCTGCTGTTGTGGCTGGCCCAGCTGCACGGCGGCAACGGCATGCGCACGATCATCTCCGACTACGCACGCAAGGACTCCACCAAGTTCTGGCTGAATTCGCTGCTGGTGGTTTCGATGCTCATCGTCTTGGTGGTGGGCACCTACGTTCTGCTGACTTTCGACCCGAACATCTCCTAGGGGCGGTCACATGATTACCGAACATCGTTACGACGTCGTCATCGTCGGTGCCGGCGGTGCCGGAATGCGCGCGGCCGTCGAAGCCGGCCCGCGGGTTCGCACCGCGGTGCTGACCAAGCTGTACCCGACGCGCAGCCACACCGGCGCTGCCCAGGGCGGCATGTGCGCGGCACTGGCCAACGTCGAAGAAGACAACTGGGAGTGGCACACCTTCGACACCGTCAAGGGCGGCGACTACCTCGCCGACCAGGACGCGGTCGAGATCATGTGCAAAGAGGCCATCGACGCGGTCTACGACCTCGAGAAGATGGGGATGCCGTTCAACCGCACCCCCGAGGGCCGTATCGACCAGCGCCGGTTCGGCGGGCACACCCGCGACCACGGCAAAGCGCCGGTGCGCCGGGCCTGCTATGCCGCCGACCGCACCGGCCACATGATCCTGCAGACGCTGTACCAAAACTGCGTCAAGCACGACGTCGAGTTCTTCAACGAGTTCTACGCGCTGGACATCGCGCTCACCGAGACCCCGAGTGGCCCGGTGGCCACCGGCGTCATCGCCTACGAACTGGCCACCGGTGACATCCACGTCTTCCACGCCAAGGCCATCGTGTTCGCCACCGGCGGCTCGGGCCGGATGTACAAGACCACCTCGAACGCCCACACGCTGACCGGCGACGGGCTGGGCATTGTGTTCCGCAAGGGACTTCCGTTGGAGGACATGGAGTTTCACCAGTTCCATCCGACCGGACTGGCGGGGTTGGGCATCCTCATCTCCGAGGCGGTGCGCGGCGAGGGCGGCCGGCTGCTCAACGGCGAGGGTGAGCGCTTCATGGAGCGCTACGCCCCGACCATCGTCGACCTGGCACCGCGCGACATCGTCGCCCGCTCCATGGTTCTCGAGGTGCTCGAAGGCCGCGGGGCCGGGCCGCACAAGGACTACGTCTACATCGACGTGCGCCACCTCGGCGAGGACGTGCTCGAGGCCAAACTGCCCGACATCACCGAGTTCGCCCGCACCTACCTCGGTGTGGACCCGGTGACCGAGCTGGTGCCGGTCTACCCCACCTGCCACTACGTGATGGGCGGCATTCCGACCAACGTCAACGGTCAGGTACTGCGCGACAACACCAACGTGGTTCCCGGCCTGTACGCAGCCGGTGAATGCGCATGTGTGTCGGTGCACGGCGCCAACCGGCTGGGCACCAACTCGCTACTCGACATCAACGTCTTCGGCCGCCGCGCCGGGATCGCGGCCGCCAACTACGCACTGAACCACGACTTCGTCGACCTGCCGTCGGCGCCGGCGGGCATGGTCGTCGACTGGGTGGGCAACATCCTCTCCGAGCACGGCAACGAGCGGGTCGCCGACATCCGCACCGAACTGCAACAGTCGATGGACAACAACGCCGCGGTGTTCCGCACCGAGGAGACCCTCAAGCAGGCGATGACCGACATCCACGCGCTCAAGGAGCGCTACGCCCGAATCTCGGTGCACGACAAGGGGAAGCGTTACAACAGCGACCTCCTGGAGGCCATCGAGCTGGGCTTCCTGCTGGAGCTGGCCGAGGTCACCGTGGCCGGCGCACTCAACCGCAAGGAATCCCGCGGCGGCCATGCCCGCGAGGACTACCCCAACCGCGACGACACCAACTACATGCGTCACACCATGGCCTACAAGGAAGGCAGCGAGCTGCTCAGCGACATCCGGCTGGACTACAAGCCGGTGGTGCAGACCCGCTACGAGCCGATGGAGCGGAAGTACTGACATGACGATTGCGCCAGAGGTCGACACCCGCGAACCCGCCTTGCCGCCCATCCCGGACGGCGCGGTGATGGTGACGCTGAAGATCGCCCGGTTCAATCCCGAGGATCCGGATGCCGCCGGATTCCAGAGCTTCCGGGTGCCATGCCTGCCCAGCGACCGGCTGCTGAACCTGCTGATCTACGTCAAGAGCTACCTGGACGGCACGCTGACGTTCCGCCGGTCGTGCGCGCACGGCGTGTGCGGATCGGATGCGATGCGGATCAACGGCGTCAATCGGCTGGCCTGCAAGGTGCTGATGCGCGATCTGCTGCCCAAGAAGGACAAGCCGCTCACGATCACCATCGAGCCGATTCGCGGGCTGCCCGTGGAGAAGGACCTCGTGGTCAACATGGAGCCGTTCTTCGACGCCTACCGCGCGGTCAAGCCGTACCTGATGACCTCGGGCAATTCGCCCACCCGCGAACGCATTCAGAGCCCGACCGACCGGGCCCGCTACGACGACACCACCAAGTGCATCCTGTGCGCGTGCTGCACGACGAGCTGCCCGGTGTTCTGGAACGAGGGCTCGTACTTCGGCCCAGCGGCGATCGTCAACGCCCACCGGTTCATTTTCGACAGCCGCGACGAGGGTGCCGCCGAGCGGCTGGAGATCCTCAACGAAGTCGACGGGGTGTGGCGCTGCCGCACCACCTTCAACTGCACCGAAGCATGTCCGCGCGGCATCGAGGTCACCAAGGCGATCCAGGAGGTCAAGCGCGCGCTGATGTTCGCGCGCTGACACCCCCAAGACCCCTGCCGGCTGTGCGGTTTCGTCAGCCGACCACCTGATAGCTGGTCGCGCGCGCCGCCCGCTCCCAGAGCACGCCGGCGCCGGCCGTCACACCGGCGGCACTGAGCTCACGCTTGAGGATCTTGTTAGTCGCGGTGTGCGGCAGGTCGTCATTGAAGCGGACGTAGCGCGGCCACGCCTTGGGTGACAGGTCGGGCTGGGCGGCGAGGAAATCCTCGAAGTCCTTGGGCGTCAACGACTCCCCTTGGCGCAGCACGATGGCGGCCATCACCGCATCGCCGACGGTCTCGTCGGGCACCGCGTAGACGGCGACCTGGTTGACCTGCGGAATGCGTTGCAGCACCCGTTCGATCGGGGCCGCCGCCAGGTTCTCGCCGTCGACCCGCATCCAATCCGCGGTCCGCCCGGCCAGATAGATCCAGCCGTCGGCGTCGCGGTAGGCCAGATCGCCGGTCCAGTACATGCCGTGGCGCAGCCGCTCGGAGGTGGCGTCGGGGTCGTTGTAGTACCCGGTGAAGGGCCCCGCGCCGTCGGTGTTCACGAGCTCGCCGACTGCCTCGTCGAAGTTCAGCAGGTTTCCGTCGGCGTCGAATTCGGCTGTGGCGCATTCGGTGCGCGTCTCCGGGTCGTAGATCGACACACCCGGCCAGCCCTTGCCGATAGACCCCGGTGGCGTGCCGTCCTCGCGGACGACGACGACGGCGAACTCGCTGGAGCCGAAGCCGTCGACGATGCGGCAGCCGAACCGCCTTGAGAATTCGGCGATGTCGCGGTCGGTGGCCTCGTTGCCGTACATGACGCGCAGCGGGTTGTCGGCGTCGTCGGGCTGCTCGGGTGTGGCCAGCACCAGGGCCAGCGGCTTGCCGACGTAGTTCATGAATGTCGCGCCGTAGTGCCGGATGTCGGACAGCAGCCGCGATACCGAGAACTTCACCGGCACCATGGCCGCCTTACCCGCGACGGCCACCGACCAGCCCGCGGCCACCCCGTTGGAGTGGAACAGCGGCATCGACAGGTAACAGACGTCGTCGGCCGTGATGTCGAGTTGGGCGGCCAGACTCAGGCCGCACATCACGCTCATGGCGTGGGCGAACGGCACCGCCTTCGGGTTGCCGCTCGTGCCGGAGGTGAAGATCATCATGAAGGGGTCGGTGCCGCTGACCTCCCGATGTGGGACAAGCGGTTCGGCGGCAGCGACGGCTGCGGCGTAGTCGGGGCCGGTGACGTCGACGACGATCAGACCGGTCAGATCCAGGCCATCCAGCAGCGGTGCGTGGTCGCTGTCGACGAGCAGCAGCTGGCAGTCCGAGCGGCGGATGTCCGACACCAGCCCTTCACCACGGCGGGTGGTGTTGATACCGCACAGCACATAGCCACCCAGGGCGGCGGCGGCCATCGCCCGGGTGTAGGCGGGCGAATTCGTCAGCAACGCGCCGATATGCAGGGGACGGTCCGGGTCGGCCATCGCGATAAGAGCCGACGCCTCGGCGGCCGCGTCGGCCAGATGCTCACGCCACGTCCAGCTCCGCTCCGGCGACAGCACCGCGATGCCGTCGTCGGCCATCCGTTCGCGCAGCAGCGCCTGGACAGTGTCGATCATGATGCCGGCCGGTAGCGCAGCAGTGTCGTACCGGAAGCGGCGTCATCGCAGAACACCGGTTCCAGCCGCATGCCGATGCGGATGTCTTCGGGGTCGACGTCGACGAGCTCGGTCGAAAACCGGGGGCCGGCATCCCACTGCACCACGGCGAGCAGCTGCGGCAACGCATCGGCCCAGGGCGGTCCGGTCGGCCGTCGGGCAATCGTGTAGGTGTATAGCGTTGCCGCTCCGTCGATTTCGCGCCATTCCAGATCGTCGGCCAGCGTGCCCGGCGCCAGGGTGCGCGGGTAGAAGGCGTAGCGGCCCGACGACGGCGAGTACTGGATCAGGATGCGGTGCTGGGTCAGCCCGTCCCAGAAGGGCTGCGATACCGGCGTCGGCTCGGGCATCGGGATCGGTTCGGCCATCAGTCCCCTCCGAGGACGAGCGCAACCTGTTCACTCATGATGCCGCCGGTGCCCGCCACGAACGCGACGTCGGCATCGGGGACCTGTGCGGCCGCCGAGCGGCCCATCAGCTGGCGGGCGGCATCGACGACATGGTGCATGCCACCGGACATTCCGGCCTGACCGTAGGACAGTTGCCCGCCCGCGGTGTTGAGCGGGAAGTCACCCCGAAACGTCAAGTCCCGCTCCTTGATCCACGTCATACCCTGCCCCTTCGGGCAGAACCCGGCGTCCTCCAGGGTCATCAGCACAGTGATGGTGTAGCAGTCGTAGATCGAGGCCACGTCGACGTCGGCCGGTGTGCGTCCGGCCATGTCGAACGCGCGGGCTGCGGCCCTGGCGATCGGGGTGACCATCGGATCGTCGGCATAGGTCATGGTCTTGAAGGAGATGTGCTCGCCGAAGCCGGTGATCCACACCGGGCGATGCCGCGCGCGCCGCGCCAGGTCTGCGTTGGCGATCAGCACACCGGTGCCGCCGTGCACCGGCATCACGGTCTCCAGCATGTGGATCGGGTCGGCGATCATCGGGCTGGCCAGCACGTCGGCCTCAGACAGGGGCTGACCGTGAAACACCGCGCCCGGGTGAGCGCAGGCGTTGGTGCGCTGATCCACCGCGATCTTCGCCAGTGCCGACGGGTCGTAGCCGTATTGGGCGCCGTAGCGCTGCGCGATCTGCGCGAACGGCGCGTTCTGGCCGAGATTGCCGTACGGGATCTCGTACTCGGCCTGTGGTGATCCGTAGTTGTTGCTCGACGCCCCAAACCAATTCGGGTTCGTGGCGGGCCGTCGCGCCGACCGCGGCAGGTTGCGCGAGCCGGGCACCACGGCCAGCACGGCGTCACACAGTCCGAGTTCGACGGCGACGGCGGCACGCCAGACCATAGCGGCTGAGGTGGCCCCGCCGAGGTCGACCCGTTCACCGAAGTCGATCGGCAGCCCGAGGTACTCCGACAGCGTCGCCGGGACGAACATGTCGGATTCGGCCAACCCGTGCGAGATCAGCCCGTTGACCACTCCGGCGTCGAGCCCCGCGTCGTCGAGGACCATCTTGGCCAGTGCCGCGTACTGGTCGAGGGTGAACTGCTCGGGGCGGGTCGGCTTGCGCTGCGCGGGCAGCTCGGCGATCCCGACGATCGCCGCCTCACCGGCCAGCCGCATCAGGAAACACCTTCGCGCAGCGGCAGTTCCACGGTTGCCGTACCCGGCATCAGGATGTCGGCGTCCCGGCGGCCAAAGATGTCGAGATTGACAAGTCCCCTGCCGTGCTCAAGTCGCTTGCCGGTGACGGTGCCGCCGAACGTCAGCGGCTGCCCGGGAAGCGCGACACCACGGTTCTGCACCGAGTACTCGACGAGCCGGCCTGCGCCACCGATCCAATCGGTGACGGCGCGGGCCAACAGTGCGGCCTGTAGCGGGCCCTGGACCAGAACATCGTCATAGCCCTCGACCTCGCGCGCCCAGTCCTTGTCATAGTGGATGCGATGACCGTTGTAGGTTGCGGCGCTGAAGAAGAACATCTGTGTCTCGTCGACGGTCACGGTGAGCGATGTCAGGCTGTCGCCGGGCGCGACGTCGTCGTAGAACAGCTGAGTCATGGTCGGGCAATCATCGACGTCGTGGCCTCGGCCACCAGTTGACGGTGTTGGTTGCGGTAGACGGTGCGCCAGGTGACCAGGACGAACCTGCCTGAGCGACCGTCTTTTTCGACGATCGACTCCACAGTGCGCACCATCTCGATCTCGTCGCGGTGGTAGGCGGGCAGGTGGAACGTGAAGCTCTCCCCGCCCGCCATCCGCCGCGGCGCCTTCGGAAAGGCGAGACTTCCCGACACCGCACCGGAGGAGCCGTCCGGGCGCAGCGCGCTGCGCGGGGTGACGCCCAGGATGGCGTACTGCAGGTACAGCGGCGGGCAGATGATGTCGCGATAACCGTTGGCGCGGGCATAGTCCGGGTCGAACCACAGCGGGTTGTCGTCGCCGACGGCCACGGCCCACCGCTGCCAGTCCCGGCGAAGGACATCCCCGGTGGCGGTGGCCGCGACGGTGCCGACCCGAGCGGCCGTATCGGCGTCGACCAGGCTGTCTGCGGTCACAACCCGTCCTTGCGGCGCAGCCGGTCGGTCACCGCCGTGCGGCTGACCTGGTCGTCGTCAAGCCAGGTGGCCGCAACGTCGGCTCCCCCGCCGAGGGTGGAGAAGACCCGCGCCCGCTCCGACCACAGATACAGGTCGGTCTCGACCACGTAGCCCATCCCGCCGTGCAGCTGGTGGGCGTCCAACGTCGCCCACTTGGCGGCGGTGGCGGAATGCATTCGCGCGATGGCGGTTTCGCGGACCGCCACCCGCCCTCGGCTCAGCGCGAACACCGCCGCCTGCGCGGCGAGCCGGGCCGCGGCCAGCGCGATGTGCATGTCGGCCACGATGTGCTGGGCGGCCTGGAAGGACGCGATCGGCCTGCCGAACTGCTGACGCATGGAGGTGTAGGCCACCGTGCGGTCGAGCACGGCCTCGCCGACACCGACGAGGTCCAGTGAGCTCAGTGCGATCGCGGTGTTGGCGGTGCGGCGAAGCTCGTCGCGGCCCAACGGCTCGCCGTCGCCGAGCACGTCGTCGGGAACAACGTCGTCGAACCGCACGCACGAGGAGTGGTGACCGCCCATCACCGCCAGCGACCGCTGGGTCACACCCGGGCTGTCCAGAGCGCAGACGAATCCCAGGGTCCGGCCGGAGGCGTCCATCCCGGACACCACGATGAGGTCTGCGTCGGTCGCGTCGGAGACGAAATCGGCTGTGCCGGTGAGCCGCCATTCACCCTGTTTGGTGCGGTCGGCCCGCAGGGTGGCGGTGACGTCGGCGGCGTCATAGACGTTCCACAATGCGGTAGTGGCCGAGGTGGCACCACTGGCGAGGTCGGCAAGCCATCGTTTGCGCGAGCTGTCACCGCCGAGCAGGTCGATCGCCTGAGCGGCGATCACGGTGCTGTAGACCAACGACGGGCACAGCGCCCGGCCGGCCTCCCGCGCGAAGACGCCGAGATCGGCGAGCGTTCCGCCGGATCCGCCGTACTGCTCGCAGATGCCCAGTCCCAGGATGCCCGCGGCGGCCAGCGCCTGGATGGTGTCGTCCTTGCGGGTGGCCAGCAGTCCACGCAGCATCGATGCGAGGTCGCGTTCGTCCTGTCCGGCAACGAGTTTCATGTCACCGACCGTACGACGGCATGGCGTGGCCGCGCTGGGCGATCACGTCGCGCAGCACTTCGTTGGTACCGCCGCCGAAACGCATCAGCGGCGCGAATCGGTAGAGCTTCTCGAAACGGCCACCCGCCGGGGCTTCCGGGTTTCGGTGGGCCAGAAGACCTTCGGCGCCCAGCAGGTCGATGCCCAGGTCTGCGATGCGCTGGCGCAGTTCGCTGCTGAACACCTTCTCGACGCTGACCTGCACCGTGGGGATCACCCCGTCGGACAGCATCGACGACGCCTCGTAGCCCATCAGGGCGGCGACCTCGACGTCGGCCTCAGCCTGGGCGAGCCGGCGCCGGACCGCGGGGTTGTCGATGGGCACCGTCCCGTCGCGGCGCGGCATGCGCGCCAGCACCTGCAACTCGTCGAGCGCACGGCGCAGGTCGCCGGCGTTGGTCAGGGCGCCGCGCTCCAGGTCTAGCGCACCGGTGATGTAGGACCAGCCGCGGTTCTCCTCGCCGATGAGATTGGTCGCCGGCACCCGGACGTCGTCGAAGAACACCTCGTTGGTGCGGTAGCCGGACCAGGCGATCAGCGGGCGGATCTTCACCCCGGGGCTGTCCACCGGGACGACGATCACCGAGATTCCCCGGTGCCGCTGCGCGCTGGGGTCGGTGCGCACGCACAACCACTCGTGGGTGGATCGCTGTGCGCCGCTGTTCCAGATCTTGGATCCGTTGATCACCCACTCGTCGCCGTCGCGGACCGCACGGGTCCGCAGCGACGCCAGGTCGGTACCGGCGTCGGGCTCGGAATAGCCAAGGGCACAAGTCATTTCGCCGCGGGCGATCAGCGGCAGGAATTCACGCTTGTTCTGTTCGGTGCCGTGCCTCATGATCATCGGCGCGATCGAAGTGACCGTCAGATCCGGCCCCGGCGCGCCCCAGTACTCGAACTCCGACATCAGCAGATGCAGGTATATCGGCCCCAGCCCCAGCCCGCCGTACTCGGCCGGCCAGTTCAGTCCGAACCAGCCCTTGGCGCCGAGTTTGCGGCGGAATGCCGCGACCTCGCCGCCGGGGTGCTCGAGGTTGTGCTCGGCGATCTCGGCGCGCAGCGCGTCAGTGACGTTCTCGCGCAGGAATTCACGCACCTCGGCCAACCAGGCGAGCTGGTCTGCGTCGAGGTCGAAATCCACAATTGGGTACCCTAACCGATTAGTTAGTCCGTCAACCCATCATTGCGTCGGATCGCCGTGTCACATTTCCGGGCCGCCGGGCATCTAGAGGGTATGACCACCACAACACGACTCGAACCACTGCCCCCGGCCAAGGCCACCCCGTTGATTCGGCTGATGTACCGCTGGACAAGGCGACGCTTCGGCGAGGTGCCCGAACCGCTGGCCGTCTATGCCCACCACCGGCGGCTGTTGCTGGCCAACTCCGTACACGAGGGTCTGCTGACGCGAGGGTCCACCGTGCTGCCCGCCTCGGTCCGCGAGCTCGCGGTGTTCTGGACTGCCCGCACCGTCGGCTGCTCGTGGTGCGTGGACTTCGGCGCGATGTTGATGCGCCTCGAGGGCCTCGACGTCGACCGCCTCAAGCACATCGACGACTACCGCAGTTCCCCGTTGTACACCGACGACGAGCGAGCCGCGATCGCCTACGCCGACGCCATGACGACAGATCCGCACACCGTGACCGATGACCAGGTTGACGACCTCCGGCGCCGGTTCGGCGCCGCGGGCGTGGTCGAGCTGACCTATCAGATCGGGGTGGAAAACATGCGTGCCAGGATGAACGCCGCTCTCGGCATTACCGAGCAGGGCTTCGGCTCGGGTGAGGTATGCCGGGTTCCGTGGGCGGACCGCCAATAAACCGCTTGATCCGTCAATTAGGCCCGATAGAGCCACTGATTTCGTCGCCATGTAACTTCAGCGAAAACAATTCCGCACATTCCGCGCGCATCTGCCACTGAAACCGTAGTCTCGTCTAGTTCTGACCGCGGCGTTCAAGCAGGAGATGCCATGAGTAAAGGCGAGCTAACGCTCGACCCCGGTGCAGCCGGGAATTCGACCTCAGTAGAAAGCAAGGGCCTCAAGGGCGGTGCGCTGGGCCTGTTGTCCAGCGTCGTCGTCGGCATGGCCTCCACCGCTCCGGCATACTCGCTGGCAGCAAGCCTGGGCCTGATCGTCGCCAGTGGCGGCGCGCTGCTGGCCGGCGTCAAGGCCCCGGCGATCGTGCTCCTGGCGTTCATCCCGATGTACATGATCGCGGTCGCCTACCAGGAGCTGAACAAGGCCGAGCCGGACTGCGGCACCACGTTCACCTGGGCGACGCGCGCATTCGGGCCGCTGGTCGGCTGGATGGGCGGTTGGGGCATCATCGCCGCCGACGTGATCGTGATGGCCAACCTGGCCCAGGTCGCCGGGGCCTACTCCTTCACCTTCGTCGGCGACCTGGGCTGGAGCTCTGCCGCAGACCTGGCCAGCAGCACACTGTGGTCGACGGTTGCCGGCGTCATCTGGATCATCGTGATGACCTATATCTGTTATCGCGGCATCGAGGTCTCGGCCCGTATTCAGTACGGCTTGCTCGGAATCGAACTCGTGGTGCTGATCGTGTTCTCCGCCGTGGCCCTGTTCAAGGTCTACACCCACAAGGCCGAGGGCTACTCCCTGACGCCGTCACTCAGTTGGTTCTGGCCGGGCGGCCTCGATTTCGGCACCGTCGTCGCGCCGGCCATTCTGGCCGCCATCTTCATCTACTGGGGTTGGGACACCGCAGTGGCCTGCAATGAAGAGTCCGACGACCCGGGTCGCACGCCTGGCCGCGCCGCCGTCATCTCCACCTTCCTGCTGCTGGCCACCTACGCCCTGGTCTCGGTCTCGGCCGTCGCGTTCGCCGGCGTCGGCACCGACGGCATCGGCCTGGGCAACTCGGAGAACTCCGCCGATGTCTTCGCCGCGATCGGTCCTCCACTGTTCGGCGACAGCATTCTGGGCAAGATCGGGCTGCTGTTGCTGTCCGCGTCGATCCTGACCTCGGCGTCGGCGTCGACCCAGACGACCGTCCTGCCCACGGCCCGGACCACGCTGTCGATGGGCGTCTACAAGGCGCTGCCGACCTCGTTCGCCAAGATCCACCGCACCTACCTGACCCCCTCGGTCTCCACGATCGTGATGGGCTTGGTATCGATCCTGTTCTACGTGTTGTTCACCCTGGTCAGCCGAAACCTGTTGACCGCGCTGATCGGTTCGGTCGGCCTGATGATCGCGTTCTACTACGGCCTGACCGGCTTCGCGTGCGCCTGGTTCTACCGCAAGAGCCTCACCAAGTCGACGCGCGACTTCGTGATGCGCGGGGCGGTACCGCTCGCCGGCGGCGTTCTGCTGCTGGTCATCTTCATCTACGGCCTGATCCAGTACGCCAAGCCGGACTGGCTCACTGATGACCAGGGCAACAACGTCACCATCTTCGGGTTCGGCGCGGTCGCAGTGGTTGGCGTCGGCGCACTGGTCCTGGGCGTGGTGCTGATGGTCGTGCAGTGGATCACAGCGCCGGACTTCTTCCAGGGCCGCACCCTGTCGCGGCGCTCGAGTGCGGACCTCGTCCTCACCCCGGCCACCGCGGTGGAGCCGATGTTCGGTCTGCCGGACTCCGGTGACATGCCGACCGTGATCGCACCGGACCTGTCGAACCTGCCGCCGGGCGAGACCGCGATCAACCCCGAGACGGGCGAGGAGTTCACCAAGAGCCCGCAGGCCTAGGCCGAGTGCGCCGAGCGCCACCCCGTGTGGCGCTCGGCGCAGCCACCCTGGGTCAGCGGCCGTGCCAGGCCGCGTGGCCGATCACAGCAACGACAGCGGTCAGCACAGCGGCCAGATAGACCGGACAGCCGGGGCCACTGAGCCGCAACAACAGAGCTCCGCAGAACGCTCCGGCGATGATGACGACGATGGCCCACAACCGGCGGTGGGTCAGCCACAGCCAACCGGGCCCGAACAGCGTTTCGCTCGCGTATGCGGTCAGCGTCGAGGTCACCACGACCGTGGTGATGTCGGCGACCGCCAGCATCCGCGCTGTCGCGGCCTGAGCACCCATCAGGATCGCCAGTATCGCGGCCAGTCCGACGCTGAGCCCGGTGTGCGTGTCGAGGGCGACGACGGTCAGCACTGATGCCACCGCGGCCATGACGACGGCACCGGTGGCGAACACGGCGGTGACCACCGGTTCCCATCCGCCGCGGCGCCGCTGCAACAGCCGGCCGACGGCAGCGGCACCCACCACATAGGCGCCCAGCGCCACCGCCGGACCGGCGACGGGCAGGCCGTCCTCACCGGCCATACCCATCCCGAGGATCACGACGTTGCCGGTCATGTTGCCGGTGAACACCCGGTCCAGCGCGAGATAGCCCACCGCGTCGAGCAATCCGGTGACGAAGGTCAGCGCGAGCATGAGCCACAGCTGAAGATGCTGACGAATCAAACCGCTCACGATTGCGGCCGCGCGTAGTGCGCCACCACCGCCGAACCGTCCGAACGTGGGTCGGATGCAGCCGTGACCGAGCCAGCGGAGTCGACGAAGACCACGTTGGCCTGTCCGAGCGCTTCGGTTCGAGGTGGCACCTCGGTTGGGTCGAAGCCCGCGCGACGAATCGATGCCTTCGCCGCCAGCGGCAGGTCGGCCTCGACAGTCACGGTGTCGGGCCCGCCGCCGCACTGGTTGCCGACGACGGCACGGGGCGCTGCAACCGCATCGACTGCACCGGCCCCGCCGAGCGCCCGGAGAAGGATCTGGGCGAGGATCTGCGGCTGCCCCTGACCACCCATCGTGGACAGCACATGGGCGATCCGGCCCTGTCGCAACGTCATTGCGGGCATCAGCGTGTGCGCCGGTCGTTTTCGCGGACCGATGAGGTTGGCCGACGACGGGTCGAGGCTGAACCCGCACCCACGGTTGTGGAAGAGCACACCGGTGGCCGGATCGATCAGCCCCGACCCGAACGCGTAGTAGACGCTCTGGATCAGAGATACCGCGTAGCCCTCGCTGTCGACTGCGGCGATACCGACGGTGTCCCCCCGCGGAGTGCCCGGCGGAGCGGCGGCCAGCCCCCGCGGCCCGTCTCTGAGGTCAAGCTCGATATCGGCGAACCGCGGATCGGCCAGCTTGCTGTCACGAATCTCGTTGCCCTGGTGGAAGGCACGCACGAGGTGGCCCAGTCCGTCGCCGACCGGGTCGTCGATGCGCTGCTCGTACATCGCAGCCAGCGCACTCAGCAGCAGGAAGCCTTGGCTGTTCGGCGGGCTGGTGAGCACTGTGAGTCCATCGAAGTCCATACTGAGGGGCTCCTGCAGCTGCGGCTGAAAATCCGCGAAATCGTCTGTGCCCAAGACAGATTCGTGAGATCGCAGATGAGCCACCATCTGCTCGGTGAGGACTCCCGTATAGAACGCGTCTGGCCCACCGGCTTGCAGGGTCGCCAGCGTGTCGGCCAGCGCCGGCTGCCGCAGCACATCACCGACACCCAACGGCACGCCGTGCGGCCGGAACACCCGATCGAAATCGTCGGTGCCGATGAGGTCGGCGTTGTCGGGGTCGACGAGGTGAGTGGCCAACGACGGCGCCACCGCGACGCCGTCTCGGGCGAGAGCCTGCGCGGCGCTGAGCGTCGCACTCCAGGACGTGCGGGAACCGAAGCCGCGCATCGTTTCCCAACCCCGCACTCCCCCTGGGACGGTGACCGGGGCGGCGCCACGCGCCGGCAGTGTGTCGCCGTGGCGGGCCCGCAGCGCTGCAGCATCCACCCCTGCGCCCGCCCATCCCGATGCGTTGACACAGCGAACCGCGCCATCGGGCGTCCGGATCAGGGCGAAAAGGTCACCGCCCAGGGCAACGTTGTGCGGGTAGACCACGGTCAGCACCGCGGCAGCGGCGATGGCGGCGTCGATCGCCGTGCCGCCGTCGCGCAGCACGGCGATCCCGGCATCGGTGGCCAGGACATGTGGGGTAGCCAGCGCTGATTGTGCCGGCTGCCCGCCACGATCGGCAGACACGAGAACTTCACTCCTTCAGCGGATTGTGCCTCCGCTAGCGCAGCGTGAAGATGGTTCGGTGCCAACCCTTTTCGGCCACACCGGTGATATCGCTCATCACGTGCTTGATGGTGAGGTACTCCTCGAAGGAGTAGTCGCTCATGTCCTTGCCGAAGCCGGAGGCGCCGACACCGCCGTGCGGCATCTCGCTGATGATCGGGATGTGGTCGTTGATCCACACACAGCCGGCGTTGATCTCCCGCGAGGCCCGCTGGGCACGGTAGACGTCGCGGGTCCACGCCGAGGCCGCCAGGCCGTACTCGGTGTCATTGGCCTGGCGCAGCGCGTCGTCGTCACCGTCGTGCGGCCGGGCCACCAGGACCGGGCCGAAGATCTCGTTGCGGTAGACCTCGGAGGTCTCGGCCACGTCGGCGATCAGCGTCGGCCGATAGAAGTAGCCGGGCAGATCCGGCACCTTCCCGCCGGCCACAATGCGACCGCCTTCCTTGGGTGCGTCGGCGACCATGGTGGCCACCCGGTCGCGGTGCATCTTGGAGATCAGCGGGCCCAGGTCGGTGTCGGGGTCCTGCGGGTCGCCCACGACGATCTTGTTCATCAGTTCGGCCACCCCGGCGACGAAGTCGTCGTAGAGATTGCGCGCGACGATCGCCCGGGTGGCCGCCGTGCAGTCCTGCCCGGAGTTGATCAGCGCGCCTGCCACCGCGCCGTGGATCGCGGCGTCGAGGTCGGCGTCCTCGAAGACCACGAACGGCGCCTTGCCGCCGAGCTCAAGCTGGGTGCGATGCCCGTAGACGGCGGCCGCGGCCATCACCCGCCGACCGACAGCGGTCGAGCCGGTGAAGGTGACGACGTCGACGTCCTTGTGCCCGGCCAGCGCGGTGCCGACGTCGATGCCGGAGCCGGTGACGACGTTGAACACCCCGTCGGGCAGGCCCGCCTCGGTGGCCAGTCGGGCCAGGGTCAGCGTGGTCAGCGGCGTCAGCTCGGCAGGCTTGATCACCACCGAACAGCCCGCGGCCAGGGCCGGGATCACCTTCCACACCGCCATCTGCAGCGGGTAGTTCCACGGCGTGATGGTCGCGACCACGCCGACGGCCTCGCGGCGGATGGACGACGTGTGGTCACCGGAGTACTCCGCGGAGGCCTTGCCCTCCAGGTGGCGGGCGGCACCGGCGAAGAAGGAGATGTTGTCGATGCTGCCGGGCACGTCGAACTCGGTGGCCAACCGCACCGGCTTACCGGTTTGGCTGACCTCCTCGGCGGCGATCTCGTCGGCGTGGGCTTGCGCGAGTTCGGCCAGCTTGGCCAGCACGGCTGAGCGCTCCGCCGGGGTGGCGGTCTTCCAGGCGGGTAGCGCGGCCCGTGCCGAGGCCACCGCGACGTCGACGTCGGCGGCAGTGGCGAGGGCCAGTTCGGCGGCGGGGTCGCCGGTGGCCGGATTGAGCACCTGGTGGGTGGTTCCTCCGGTCACCACAGCAGCGCCATCGATCCAGCTACTAGGCACAATTCTGGTCTTGTCAGAGGTCAGTGCAGTCACACGGCAACGGTAGCCGACCCCGATCCGTCGTGCTACGCATTCCCACACTCAAGGTGGGTGCTGACGACCAATTTCATCGATCCCGTTGCCTAAAACAACGGATTCCGTGCACAATCATGGGCATGCGAGACTCGGGTGTGCCGACCAACCGGTTTCCCGTCCGCACCGTCGGGGCGGGCGCTGCGGCATCGGCCCAACTCGACGAGATGTCGAAGTCCATCATCGAAAAGTTGCAGCAGGACGGGCGGCGATCTTACGCCGGAATCGGTAAGGCCGTCGGCCTGTCCGAGGCGGCGGTGCGCCAGCGCGTGCAGCGTTTGATCGACTCCGGGGTGATGCAGATCGTCGCGGTGACCGATCCGATGCAACTCGGCTTCGCCCGCCAGGCGATGATCGGCATCCGCTGCACCGGTGACACCACCAAGGTCGCCGACAAGCTGGCGCAGATCGATGCCGTGGACTACGTCGTGCTCACCGCGGGCACCTTCGACGCCATCGTCGAAGTGGTGTGTGAGGACGACGCCGAGCTGCTCGAACTGCTCAACACCGAAATCCGCGCGGTTCCCGGCGTGATCTCCACCGAGACGCTGGTCTACCTGAAACTCGTTAAACAACAATACAATTGGGGTACCCGATGACATCCACCGCCAGCCAGAACCTGACCGCCGATCTCGGCGCCAAGGCGGACCGGCACCTGTGGGGCCATTTCGCCCGACACGGAGCCGGTATTACGCCGCCGATCATCACACGCGGCGACGGCGTCTACATCTACGACAGCGACGGCAAGCGCTACATCGACGGCCTATCGGGGCTGTTCGTCGTGCAGGTCGGCCACGGCCGGGAGGAGATCGCCGAGGCCGCCAAGAAGCAGGCCGAGACCCTCGGGTTCTTCCCGCTGTGGTCCTACGCCACCCCGCCCGCCATCGAGCTGGCCGAGCGGCTTGCCGGTTACGCTCCGGGCGATCTGAACCGGGTGTTCTTCACCACCGGTGGCGGCGACGCCGTCGAGTCGGCCTGGAAGTTGGCCAAGCAGTACTTCAAGCTGACCGGTAAGCCGGGCAAGTACAAGGTCATCTCGCGCAGCATCGCCTACCACGGCACGCCCCACGGCGCGCTGGCCATCACCGGCCTGCCCACGTTCAAGGCGCCGTTCGAGCCGATCACGCCCGGCGGCTTCCGGGTGCCCAACACCAACTTCTACCGCGCGCCCGAAGGCCACGACACCGACATCAAGGAGTTCGGCCAATGGGCGGCCAACCGGATCGCCGAGGCCATCGAGATGGAGGGTCCCGACTCGGTAGCCGCCGTGTTCCTCGAGCCGGTTCAGAACGCCGGCGGCTGCTTCCCGCCGCCGCCCGGATACTTCGAGCGCGTCCGCGAGATCTGCGACGAGTACGACGTCCTGCTGGTTTCGGATGAGACGATCTGTGCGTTCGGCCGCATCGGATCGATGTTCGCCTGCAACGACTTCGGCTACGTGCCCGACATCATCACCTGCGCGAAGGGTCTGACGTCGGGCTACGCCCCGCTCGGTGCGATGATCGCCTCCGACAGGCTCTTCGAGCCGTTCAACGACGGCCAGACCACGTTCGCCCACGGGTACACCTGGGGCGGGCATCCGGTCGCGGCCGCTGTCGCGATGGCCAACCTCGACGTCTTCGAACGCGAGGGCCTCAACGACCATGTGAAGACGACGGCACCGGCGTTCCGGGCCACCCTGGAGAAGCTGCTCGACCTGCCGATCGTCGGTGACGTCCGCGGCGAGGGCTTCTTCTACGGCATCGAGCTGGTCAAGGACAAGGCCACCAAGGCCGTCCTCGACGACGAGCTGTCCGAGTGGCTGCTGCGCAGCTTCCTGTCTGTCGAGCTATTCGAGGCGGGTTTGTATTGCCGCGCCGACGACCGCGGCGACTCGGTGGTGCAGCTGGCCCCGCCGCTGATCAGCGACCAGGCCTTGTTCGACGAGATCGAGCAGATCCTGCGCCGGGTGTTCACCCAGGCCTGGGATCACCTGCAGACGCGTGGGGATGCCTGGCATTAAGCCGACCATCGATCCGGTCCGGTGGCAGCCGCCGCCGGTTGAGCCGCTGCCCGAGTTCGGGCCTGCAGAGCTGACGATCGTCGCGGTGCCCGGTGATCAACCCGAGGACATCGTCGTCGACGCGGACGGCGCGCTGTGGACCGGTCTGGTCGACGGCCGCGTCGTCCGCATCGACCCCGACGACGGCACCACCACGATCGGTACGACGGCGGGTCGGCCACTGGGGATGACGGTGGCCCGCGACGGCCGGCTGCTGATCTGCACCAGCCCGGGCGGGCTGGTGGCGATGGACCGCAGCACCGGTGATATCCAGGTGCTGGCCGAGTCGGTGGCGGGCAGGCGTCTGCAGTTCTGCTCCAACGTTGCCGAATTGCCAGACGGCACAATCTATTTCACCGAATCCACCGCAAAGTTCCGCTTCGAGCACTTCAAGGGCGCGATCTTCGAGTCGCGCGGCGACGGCGGATTGTTCCGGCTCGACCCGGACGGCACGGTGAGCACCGTGCTGGAGAACCTGTACTTCGCGAACGGCCTGACGCCGACGATTGACGGGTCGGCCCTGGTGTTCGCCGAGACCCAGGCGCGGCGGTTGTCGAAGTACTGGCTGAGCGGGCCGAAGGCAGGCACGGTCACGCCGCTGGCGGTGAACCTGCCCGGGATGCCCGACAACCTGTCGACGGGTGCCGACGGGCGGATCTGGTGCGCGATGGTGTCGGCGCGCAACGTCGCCTCGGACTTCTTGTCGTCGCGCTCGCCGCGGCTGCGCACCCTGTTGTGGAAGCTGCCCGACAAGCTGCAGCCGCAGATCGTGCCGACGGTGTGGGCGGTGGCGTTCGACCCCGATAGCGGGGCTGCGGTGTCGGGGGTGCACATGAAGCATCCGGACTTCGGTCTCGTCACCGGATTGGTCGAGCGTGAGGGCCGGTTGTGGCTGGCCACGATCGGGCATTCGGCGGTCGCACACTGCGCGCTGCCAAGCTAACAATTGCATCAATAACCACACCAGTAACAGCGCGGCTCCGCGGATTCTCGCCGGAAATCCCCTACCCTTCGAGTCGATGGCGACCTCGAAGACCTTGCTGCGCAGCGCTGCCGCGCTGGCCGCGGCCCTCTGCGTTGTCGGCACGCCCGCGATCGCGTGGGCCGAGCCGAACGCGGGACCCGACCCCAACACCTGCCCGTACAAGGTGTCGACCCCACCTGCCGTCGACTCCTCGGAGGTCCCCCAAGCCGGGGACCCGCCGATGCCGCTGCCGGTGCCGGCCAAGCCGGTCGGCGGTGACGCCCTGGCCAGTTGCGGGGTGATCGTCGCACCGAACACGCCGCCGGTGCCCGATGACGTCTCGGCCGAGTCGTGGTTGGTCGCCGACCTGGACACCGGCGAGATCATCGCGGCGCGCGACCCGCACGCCCGGCATCGGCCCGCCAGCATCATCAAGGTGCTCACCGCGATGCAGGCCATCAATGAGCTGCCGCTGAACAAGATGGTCGAGGGCACCCAGGACGACGCCAACGCCGAGGGCACCCGGGTGGGCGTCGACGTCGGCGGCCACTACACGGTCAACGACCTGCTGCACGGCTTGCTGATGCATTCGGGCAACGACGCCGCCCACGCGCTGGCTGCACAGCTGGGCGGCATGGACACCACGGTGCAGAAGGTCAACGTGCTGGCCCGCAAGCTCGGTGGCGCCGACACCCGTGCGGCCACCCCCTCGGGTCTCGACGGGCCGGGAATGAGCACGTCGGCCTACGACATCGGGCTGTTCTACCGGTATGCCTGGCAGAACCCGGCTTTCGCGAACATCGTGGCCACCCAGAAGTACGACTTCCCCGGGCATCCGGCCAAGCCCGGCGAGGACGGCGACCATCCCGGGTATCAGCTGGAGAACGACAACCAGCTGCTCTACAACTATCCGGGCGCGCTCGGCGGCAAGACCGGGTACACCGACGACGCCGGCCAGACGTTCGTCGGTGCGGCACAGCGCGACGGCCGACGGCTGGTGGCGGTGCTGCTGCGCGGAACCCGTCAGCCGATCGCACCTTGGGAGCAGGCGGCGCATCTACTCGACTACGGTTTCGCAACTCCGCCGGGTACCGCAGTCGGCACGCTGATCGATCCCGATCCGTCGCTCAAGCCGCCCAAGCCTGACGCCGATGCCGCCAAAGCCACTGCCGCACCGCTGATCCCGGCGGCCGACGCGATGCCGGTGCGCATCGGCGTCGCGGTGGTCGGCACCGGCATCGTGTTCATGCTGATCATGGGGGCGCGCTCGATCAACCGCAGGCCGGTGCGCGGCCGGTAGGACGGGCGCGTTTCGGGCGGCGCCGGGAAGTTGGCACACCTTTTTGCCCGCCTCCGAGCGACTTTGGCGCGCCGTCGGGATCTCGGCTGCCGAGTACGCCACCGCCCCATCTACCGCGCGAGTCGTCTACCAAAAGTCGCTCAGAGGCGGGCAAAAATCACTATGCCCCGAAGCCCGACGAACCTACCGACCGCCCCGCCATAGCCGCGAAAGACCAAGCCCGCCAAGGGCACCCACTGCCATGGCACCCAACCACTGCCGCGTCGAAAGACCCTCGTCGGGACCCACCCGCGGCGAGATGACCGCCGGCGCGGGTGCGGGCACCGGCTCCGGGCGCAGCTCCGCGGCCGACGTGGCCGCCCACGCGGTGGCGAACAGAATCAGCCGGGCCGTGATGTAGGCGAACACCATCAGACCGAGCACCGGCCCGAACGTCGCACCGGCCGGGCCGTGCACCACCGCACGCAGATAGAACGACCCCACCAGCTTGAAGATCTCGAACGCCACCGCCGCCAGCAGACCGGCGCGCACACTGCTGCGGAAGCTGATCGACTCACGCGGTAGCCGCGCGATCATCCAGGTGAACAACAGCCACGACACCCCGAACGACATCAGCATCGAGAGCACCCGAAGTCCGGAATTCAGGCCCGGAACATCATGCACGCCAAGCCATTCCAACACCCTGGTCATCAGCGACGGATCGCCCAGCGCGGTCAGCGCGATCGTCAGAATGATCGCGACGAACACCGACAGCAGCGCCAACAGGTCCGACAGTTTGGTGCGCACGAAGCCCAGCGGGTCACCGCGCTGCTCACCCCACATCTGGGTCAGGGCCTCCCGCAGATTGGTGATCCAGCCCAGCCCGGCCCACGACGCGGTGGCCAGACCGATGACGCCGACCGAGGTGCGCGATTGGATCGCCGACTCCATCAGCCGCACCAACTGCGTCCCGAAGTCGCCGGAGACCGTCGCGCGGATGCGGTTCTCGATCTCGCTGAGCAGCTCCGGTTGGCTGGCGAGGACGAACCCGCCGGCCGCGAAGCCGACCATCAGCAGCGGAAACAGCGCGAAGATCGTGTAGTACGTGATGCCCGCGGCGTAGAAGTCGCCCTTGAACTTGTCGTAGCGCGCCTGGGCGCGCATGACATGGTCAAGCCAGTGGTATCGGGCCCGCAGCCGGTCGAGAATCCCCGGTTTGGCCGGTTGCGCCATGCCAGCCTCCCGGGTGAGTTACAGACTCGTCGGCAAAAACCCTAACCGGTCATATACCCGCCCGATGGTCTTGGCAGACACCTCACGGGCACGCTGCGCTCCGGTGGCCAGGATCGCCTGCAGTTCGGCGGGGTCTGCCAACAACTCGGAGACCCGCTGCTGGATCGGCGTGACGTACTCGACGACGGCCTCGGCGGTGTCCTTCTTCAGATCGCCGTAGCCGCGCCCCTGGTAGCCGGCCACCAACGTGTCGATGTCGACGCCGGTCACCGCGGACTGGATGGACAGCAGGTTGGACACGCCGGGTTTCGCGTCCACGTCGTAGCGGATCTCGCGCTCGCTGTCGGTCACCGCCGACCGGATCTTCTTGGCCGACACCTTCGGGTCGTCGAGCAGTGCGATGAGCCCGGCATCGGTGGCCGCCGACTTGCTCATCTTGGCGGTCGGATCCTGCAGGTCGTAGATCTTGGCCGTCACCTTTTGGATCATCGGCTCGGGGACGACGAAGGTATCGGGGAACTGGGCGTTGAACCGCTGCGCGACATCGCGTGTCAGCTCCAGGTGCTGACGTTGGTCCTCGCCAACCGGGACGAGTTCGGTGTCGTAGAGCAGGATGTCGGCAGCCATCAGGACCGGATAGGTGAACAGCCCGACGGTGGTGGCCTCGGCGCCCTGCTTCTGCGACTTGTCCTTGAACTGCGTCATCCGGGAAGCCTGGCCGAAGCCGGTGAAGCAGCCGAGTACCCAGGCCAGCTGGGTGTGGGCCGGCACATGGCTCTGCACGAAGATCGTCGCGCGGGCCGGGTCGATCCCCAGCGCCAGATACTGCGCCGCGGTGACCAGGGTCCGGTAGCGCAGCGTGGCGGGGTCCTGCGGCACGGTGATCGCGTGCAGGTCGACGACGCAGAAAAAGGCGTCCACATCGTTCTGGAGTTCCACCCACTGCTTGATCGCGCCGAGCGCATTACCCAGATGCAGGGAGTCGGAGGTCGGCTGGACGCCGGAGAAGACGACGCGACGCGGTGAGGTGCTCATGATGGATCAATCCTGTCATGTGGTGCAGTGGGGCTAGCATCCTGCTTCGTGCGCACCTTCGCCGTTCTGCTGTCGTCATTGGCGTTGCTCCTGGCGGCCTGCGGAGGTGGGGGCGGCTCGGGTCAGGAGAAGCGGGCGGCCTCGACCGCGGTGGTGATCGTCTCCGGCGGCGACGCGACGAGCCCGTTCACCACCCCGGATCAGGCGTGCGCCACCGGGCTGGCGGCCGGCAACACCGACACCGCGCTGCGCGAGTATTTGCTCAAGCAGGGCTATGCCGTCTACACCTCACCGGCGATGAACGGTCGCGGTCAGGTGACCGACCAGACCGGGTTCGGCCCGTTCGGGGTCTGCCCGATCACGTTGCCGGAGAACATGACGGTCAACTCGACCGGCAGCATCGATACCGCCGGTGAGCATCTGGCGCGCTTCCTGAACTGGCTGCACACCGACAAGGGCGTCAACGAAGTCGACATCGTCGCCCACTCGATGGGCGGGCTGTATTCGCGGGCGGCGATCCGGGTGTTGACGTCGACCAGCTCACCGGTGAAGATCCGCTCACTGACCACCCTCGGCACCCCGTGGCAGGGCTCGTATCTCTCCGACTACGCCAACAATCTGGTCCCGCTGACCGACTGCCTGGGCGACAAGCTCTGCGAGTCCGCGATGAAGGTCTTCAAAGACCGGGTGTTGCAGCTGATGGCCGGCTCCGGGCGCGAGGTCAACCAGGCCTACCTGATGGGCAAGGACGGCTGGAACGAATTCCAGTCCGGGGTGCTCGACAAGATCCCGGTGGTGCTGATCGGCGGCAAGAAGTTCACGAAGGACGGGCAGGTGAACCCCGCCGTATGGCCCAATGACGGTTTGGTGGCCCTGCAGAGCGCGCTCGCCAAGGACATCAGCGACCCGGTGCTGCCGCACCGGCGCTGCTTCACCTTTGACGACACCCACAGCATCTTCGTCTCGAATGCGGCCGGGCTGGAGTGGAAGACAGCGCTGACGTGGGATCCGCAGGTGTTCGAGGTGGTGCACAAGGCCATCGAGGGCGCACCGAAGGAGCTGGAGACCCCCAATCGGGAAGGTTGCCCGAGCTAGTGCGGCGGCTGCTCGCTGCTGCCGCCTGCCTCCTGCTCGTCAGCGGCTGCAGCAACGACGGCACCCCGGCGCACGACAGCACCGCCCGCGCCGTGGTCGTCGTCTCCGGACTGGCCAGCGACAGCCCGTTCACCACAACGCAGAGCGCCTGCGCCGACGGATTGCCCGCCGGCAGTGCCGATTCCGCCATCCGCGACGACCTGGTCAGCGCTGGCAAGGCGGTCTTCACCGCACCCGCCTACCCCGGCCCCGGGCAAGTGCGCGACCAGTCGGGCTTCGGCGCCTTCGGTCAATGCCCTGCGCCGCTACCGGACACCATGACGATCGACAGCACCGGCAGAATCGACACCGCCGGCGACCACCTGGCCCGGTTCCTCGACTATCTGCACACCGACAAGGGCGTCGACGAGGTCGACCTGGTCGGCCATTCGATGGGCGGGCTCTACGCCCGCGCGGCCATCCGGGCACTCACCGCCGCCGGCTCCCCGGTGAGGGTGCGCTCACTGGTCACCATCGGAACACCTTGGCAGGGCTCGTATCTGGCCGACTACGCCGAAGGAGCGGTGCCACTGACGGCGTGTGCCGGTGACCAGTTCTGCGAGAGCCAGATGCGCGGGTATGTCAAGGACGTCGCGCAGGTGTACCCGTCAGGCTCGGCGCACCAGCTCGACGCGGGATTCCTCAAGGGCTGGAACGACTCTCACGTCGGCGCGCTCGACGCCATCCCCGTCACCCTGATCGGCGGCAGCCGGTTCGCCAGGCCCGGCGATCCCGCGGTGTGGCCCAACGACGGCATCGTCGCCCTGCGCAGCGCGCTGGCCGTCGACGTCAGCGACAGGGTCCTGCCGCACCGGCGCTGCTACACCGTCGACGACACCCACAGCGACTACGTCTCGATGGTCAGCAACCTGCCCAGACAGACCGCGCTGACGTGGGACCCGCGGGTGCTCGATGCCGTCCGCGCCGCGATCGAGCACAGCAGCCTCGACGGGCCGAACCGCACAGATTGCCCGGCTTAACCGAATTCGACTGTCACCGGGGCGTGGTCGGACCACCGCAACGCGTACGCCGCGGGCTTCTCCACCCGCGCGGCAACTGTCCGGGCAGCCAGGGATTCGCTGGCCAAGTGGTAGTCGATACGCCAGCCCGCGTCGTTGTCGAACGCCTTGCCCCGCCACGACCACCAGCTGTACGGCCCGGGCACGTCGGGGTTCAGCCGGCGCATCACGTCCACCCAGCCCGACTCCATGACCTCGGTGAGCCACTGCCGCTCGCCGGGCAAGAAGCCCGCCTTCTTCACGTTGGCCTTCCATGCCTTGATGTCGTTCTCGGTGTGCGCGATGTTCCAGTCGCCGCAGATCACCGCGTCACGCCCGTCGGCGGCCAGCTCGCTCATCCGCTTGGACATGGCGGACATGAACCGCTCTTTCTCCAGCTGCCGGTCGGTGCCGGCTTCACCGGTGTGTACGTACACGCTGCCGACCGTCGCCTCGCCCACATCGACCTCGATATAGCGACCATGCAGCTCGAATTCTGTTGCAGACAGCCCGATTCGGACTGCAGAGAAGGGTGTGCGGGACAGCACGGCGACTCCGCTGCGGCCCTTGAGATGGGCGCCCGCCGAAGCCACGTGCCACCCGTCGGCCACCGCCGGAGCCAGCGCCTCGGCCAACTGCTCGTCATCGGCCCTGGTCTCCTGCAGGCACACCACGTCGGATGCCGTGTTCGACAGCCAGGCCAGCAGGCCCAGGTTCTCCGGTGAACGCTCGCGCACCGCGGCACGCACCCCGTTGACATTGATGGTCGTGACGATCACGGGAGAAAACCTACCTTGCGGTACCGGCGGTATCACCTTACGGTCGGGGTATGGCACCACGCGAACCGATCCACTGCGGTTCCGGTAGTGAACCGGTCCTGCTGCTGCACCCGTTCATGATGTCGTCGTATGTGTGGAAGGACGTCGCACCGCGGCTCGCGGCCAGCGGCGACTACGAGGTGTTCGCACCGTCGATGGCAGGCCACAACGGGGGCCCACCCACCCGGTCCTGGTTCCTCGACACCGCCACACTGGCCGACCACGTGGAGCGCCAGCTCGACGAACTCGGTTGGGGCACAGCCCATATCGTCGGCAACTCGCTGGGCGGCTGGGTGGCCTTCGAACTCGAACGGCGCGGCCGCGCCCGCACCCTGACCGCGATCGCACCGGCCGGCGGCTGGCACCGGTGGTCGCCGGTGAAGTACGAGATCGTGGCGAAGTTCGTCGCCGGCGCCCCGGTCTGGCTGACCGCCCTGATCCTGCGCGAGCGGGCGCTGCGGCTGCCGCTGGCCAAGCGGGCGGCCAGCGTGCCGATCAGCGCCACCCCGGCGGGTCTGTCCGACACCGAGCTGACCGAGATCATCGACGACGTCACCCACTGCCGGGCCTACTACCAACTGCTGATCAAGGCCCTGCTGCTGCCGGGGCTGATGGAGCTCACCGAGACCAGCACCCCGACCCACCTCGTGGTCTGCGAGCGTGACCGCGTCCTGCCCCACCCGCGCTTCACCAAGCACTTCCTGGCGCACATCCCGGCCATCGACAAAGTCACCACACTCGATGGCGTGGGCCATATTCCGATGTTCGAGGCACCGGACCGGATCGTCGAGCTGATCGCCGGCTGGGTCGACGCGCACACCACGCAGCAGCGCGCCGACGGCCGCGGAGCCTAACCCCCGGGTCTCAGCCCTTCGCGGTCTCCAACAAGGCGTTGAACGTCTTGCTCGGCCGCATCACCGCGGCGGTCTTCTCCGGATCCGGGTAGTAGTAGCCGCCGATGTCGACGTGGCCGCCCTGGACCTCGTTGAGTTCGGCGACGATGGTGTCTTCCTTCGCGGCCAGCTCCTTGGCCAGCGGGGCGAAATGCGCTGCCAGCTCGGCATCTTCGGTCTGCGCCGCCAGTTCGGCCGCCCAGTACAGCGCGAGGTAGAACTGGCTGCCCCGGTTGTCCAGCTCGCCGGTCTTTCGGGACGGACTCTTGTTCTCGTCCAACAGCTTTCCGACGGCGGTGTCCAGCGTGGTCGCGAGCAGCTTCGCCCGTACGTTGTCGGTCTTGTTGCCGAGGTCCTCCAGGCTGGCACCGATGGCGAGGAACTCGCCCAGGGAGTCCCAGCGCAGGTGGTTCTCCTCCACCAGCTGGCTGACGTGCTTGGGTGCCGAACCGCCAGCACCGGTCTCGTACATCCCGCCACCAGCCATCAGCGGCACGATCGAGAGCATCTTGGCGCTGGTGCCCAGCTCCAGGATCGGGAACAGGTCGGTCAGGTAGTCACGCAGGATGTTGCCGGTGGCCGAGATGGTGTCCTGCCCGCGGATCAACCGCTCCAGGGTGTAGCGCATGGCCCACACCTGGGGCAGGATCGTGATCTCCAGGCCCTCGGTGTCGTAGTCCTTGAGGTAGGTCTTCACCTTCTTGCGCAGCTCGTTCTCGTGCGGACGCTCGTCGTCGAGCCAGAACACCACCGGCATCCCCGATACCCGGGCCCGGTTGACGGCCAGCTTGACCCAGTCCCGGATGGGCGCATCCTTGACGATCGGCATCCGCCAGATGTCGCCCTCTTCGACGTTCTGGCTCAGCAGCACCTCGCCGGTCTCGTTGTCGACGATGTCGGCGACACCGGCCTCGGGGATCTCGAATGTCTTGTCGTGGCTGCCGTACTCCTCGGCCTTCTGCGCCATCAGCCCGACATTGGGCACGGTGCCCATGGTGGTCGGGTCGAACTGGCCGTGGGTCTTACAGAAGTTGATGACCTCTTGGTACATCCGGGAGAAGGTCGACTCGGGGTTGACGGCCTTGGTGTCCTTGGTACGGCCGTCGGCGCCGTACATCTTGCCGCCGAGGCGGATCATCGCGGGCATCGAGGCGTCGACGATGACATCGCTGGGCGAGTGGAAGTTCGAGATGCCCTTCGCCGAGTCGACCATAGCCAGCTCCGGCCGGTGCTCGTGGCAGCGGTGCAGGTCTTCGATGATCTCTTCGCGCTGTGAGGCGGGCAGCGCCTCGATCTTGTCGTAGAGGTCGGACAGGCCGTTGTTGACGTTGACGCCGAGTTCGTCGAAGAGGGCCTCGTGCTTGGCGAAGGCGTCCTTGTAGAACACCTTGACCGCATGTCCGAACACGATCGGGTGGCTGACCTTCATCATGGTCGCCTTGACGTGCAGGGAGAACATCACGCCCGTCTTGTAGGCGTCCTCGATCTGCTCCTCGTAGAAGTCGATCAGCGCCTTCTTGCTCATGAACATGCTGTCGATGACGTCGCCGGCGTCGAGCTTGACCTCGGGCTTGAGCACGATGGTCTCCCCGCGCGAGGTCTTGAGCTCCATCCGCACGCTGCGCGCCTTGTCCAAGGTCAGCGACTTCTCACCGTGGTAGAAGTCGCCGTGCTTCATGGTCGCCACGTGGGTGCGCGACGCCTGCGACCACTTACCCATGCTGTGCGGGTGCTTGCGGGCGAACTCCTTGACCGCATTTGGCGCCCGACGATCGGAGTTGCCCTCCCGCAGAACGGGATTGACCGCGCTGCCGAGCACCTTGGCGTAGCGGGCCTTGATCGTGCGTTCCTCGTCGGTCTTGGGGTCGTCCGGGTAGTCCGGCAGGTTGTAGCCCTTGGCCTTCAGTTCCTTGATGGCAGCCGCCAGCTGGGGCACCGAGGCGCTGATGTTGGGCAGCTTGATGATGTTGGCCGACGGGTCCTGGGTGAGCTCGCCGAGTTCGGCGAGGTTGTCCGGCACCCGCTGCTCCTCGGTGAGGACGTCGGAGAACTCGGCCAGGATGCGGGCCGCCACGGAGATGTCGCTGGACTTGACGTTGATACCGGCCGGCTCCACGAAGGTGCGCAGGATCGGCAGGAATGCGTACGTCGCGAGCAGCGGCGCCTCGTCGGTGAGCGTGTAGATGATGGTCGGCTGCTGGTCGCTCATGTGCTGTTTCTCCAGGCGTCGTCTTGCGTCAGATTCAGTGGCGGCTATCAGTATCGCGTCGCACCCGACGCTACGTGAGGGCGGTCCACGCATCCGTGAAGAGGTCTGCGTCACATTCTGCTTACCGGTAACCCGCTGGCCAGCGGTCCATCCTGTGCGTTAACCTTGACGACGGTCATGAGTGCCAGCGTCAAGCCCCGGCTCGCTGGCCGGCAACCCTCCAACCGCGGTGGGGTGCCCCGGGTGATTGACCAGGTTGAGCAGCTGTAGCCGGCTGCACGGCAAGCGCGGGTCCGCACGACGACGGGCCCCGGACGAGAGATAGGGGCAGTTCTGTCATGAGCACACCTGAAAACGAGGACCCGACCGCCAACTGGTCGTTCGAGACCAAGCAGATCCACGCCGGGCAGACCCCGGACGCGGCGACGCATGCCCGGGCCCTCCCGATCTACCAGACCACGTCCTACACGTTCGATAACACCGATCACGCGGCGGCGCTGTTCGGTCTGGCCGAACCGGGCAACATCTACACCCGGATCATGAATCCGACCCAGGACACCGTCGAGCAGCGCATCGCCGCCCTCGAAGGTGGGGTCGCGGCCCTGTTCCTGGCCTCCGGCCAGGCCGCCGAGACACTCGCGATCCTCAACATCGCCGGCGCAGGCGACCACATCGTGGCCTCGCCCCGCCTCTACGGCGGCACCTACAACCTGCTGCATTACACGCTGCCCAAGCTCGGCATCGAGACGACATTCGTCGAGGACCCCGACGACCTGGACTCGTGGCAGAAGGCCGTGCGGCCCAACACCAAGGCCTTCTTCGCCGAGACGATCTCCAACCCGCAGATCGACATCCTCGACACCCCCGGGGTGTCCGGTGTGGCCCACCGCAACGGCGTGCCGTTGATCGTGGACAACACCATCGCGACGCCGTACCTGATCCAGCCGATCGCCCAGGGCGCCGACATCGTCGTGCACTCGGCCACCAAGTACCTCGGCGGGCACGGCACCGCGATCGCCGGTGTGATCGTCGACAGCGGCAACTTCGACTGGACCAGCGGCAAGTTCCCCGGCTTCACGACCCCGGACCCGAGTTACCACGGTGTGGTGTTCGCCGATCTCGGGGCGCCGGCCTATGCGCTCAAGGCCCGGGTGCAGTTGCTGCGCGACCTGGGCTCGGCGGCGTCGCCGTTCAACGCCTTCCTGGTCGCCCAGGGCCTGGAGACGTTGAGCTTGCGGATCGAACGCCACGTCGCCAACGCCCAGCGGGTCGCCGAATTCCTGGCGGGCCGCGAGGACGTGGTGTCGGTTAACTACGCCGGACTGCCCAGCTCGCCGTGGCATGAGCGGGCAAAGAAGCTGGCGCCCAAGGGAACCGGCGCGGTGCTGTCCTTCGAACTGGCGGGCGATGGTCCTGCGGGCATCGAAAAAGGAAAGGCCTTCGTCGACGCGCTGACCCTGCACAGCCACGTCGCCAACATCGGCGACGTGCGCTCCCTGGTGATCCATCCGGCGTCGACCACCCATCAGCAGCTCTCGCCGGAAGAGCAGCTGGCCACCGGTGTCACCCCGGGTCTGGTTCGGCTGGCAGTCGGCCTGGAGGGGATCGACGACATCCTGGCCGACCTCGAACGCGGCTTCGCCGCGGCCTCGTCACTGTCCGCGGATGCTTCCGACCCGCGGGCCGTCGCGGCCTTTTGAGGGAGCCCGACGTGACCATCTCTGATGAGCGAACTGTGACACTGCCCGCCGAGGGCGAGATCGGTGTGGTCGACATCGGCCCGCTGACGCTGGAAAGCGGCGAGGTACTGGAGAGCGTCTCGATCGCGGTGCAACGCTGGGGCGAGCTCTCCCCCGACCGCGACAACGTGGTGGTGGCGCTGCATGCCCTCACCGGCGACTCCCATCTGACCGGACCTGCCGGCCCCGGACACCCGACCCCGGGCTGGTGGGACGGCGTGGCCGGACCCGGCGCACCGATCGACACCAACCGCTGGTGCGCGGTGGCCACCAACGTGCTCGGCGGGTGCCGCGGCTCGACCGGACCCAGCTCGCGGGCCCGCGACGGCAAGCCGTGGGGTTCGCGCTTCCCCATCATCACCGTGCGCGACCAGGTGGCCGCCGACGTCGCCGCGCTCGCCGCGCTGGGCATCACCGACGTCGCCGCCGTCATCGGCGGGTCGATGGGCGGCGCGCGGGCCCTGGAGTGGATGGTGGGCTACCCCGACCGGGTGCGCGCCGGACTGGTGCTCGCGGTCGGCGCGAGGGCGACGGCTGACCAGATCGGCACGCAGAGCACCCAGATCGCGGCCATCGAGGCCGACCCGAACTGGCAGGGCGGCGACTATCACGGCACCGGCCGCAATCCCGATGTCGGACTGCAGCTGGCCCGCCGGTTCGCCCACCTGACCTACCGCGGTGAGGTGGAGCTCGACACCCGGTTCGGCAACGACGCCCAGGGTGACGAGGATCCGCTGACCGGTGGCCGCTACGCCGTGCAGAGCTACCTGGAATACCAGGGCGCCAAGCTGGTCGACCGGTTCGACGCAGGCAGCTACGTGACGCTCACCGAGACGCTGTCCAACCACGACGTGGGCCGCGGACGTGGCGGGGTGGGTGCCGCGCTGCGGTCCTGCCCGGTGCCCGCGGTGGTCGGCGGGATCACCTCAGATCGCCTGTATCCGCTTCGGCTGCAGCAGGAGCTGGCTGACCTGCTGCCGGGGTGCACCGGACTCAACGTGGTCGAGTCGATCTACGGCCATGACGGTTTCCTGGTCGAGACCGAGGCGGTGGGCCAGTTGATTCGCCGCACGCTCGATATCGCCGACGGTGACGGGGAACGCCGGCGGTGACCGAGTCACGGCGCCAACGTTCACTGTCATTCGGGTCCGAAGCCGCCGCCTACGAACGGGGCCGCCCGTCGTATCCGCCCGAGGCGATCGACTGGTTGCTGCCGCCGGGTGCACGTGACGTGCTCGACCTGGGTGCGGGGACCGGCAAGCTGACGACCCGCCTGGTCGAGCGCGGGCTCGATGTGATCGCCGTCGACCCGATCGCCGAGATGCTGGAACTACTGAGCTCGGCCCTGCCCGACACCCCGGCTCTGCTCGGGACTGCGGAGCAGATCCCGTTGCCGGACAACAGCGTTGACGCGGTACTGGTGGCACAGGCATGGCACTGGTTCGATCCCGAGCAAGCGGTGGCCGAGGTGGCGCGGGTGCTGCGTCCCGGCGGCCGGCTCGGGCTGGTGTGGAACACCCGCGACGAACGGTCAGGCTGGGTCAAGGATCTGGGCCGCATCATCGGCCACGAGAACGATCCGTTCAACGACGAGGTCACTCTGCCGGAGCCGTTCGTCGACCAGGAGCGCCACCACGTCGAGTGGACGAGTTACCTGACACCCCAGGCGCTGATCGACCTGGTGGCCTCCCGCAGTTACTGCATCACCTCGCCGGCGGCGGTGCGCACCCGTACCCTTGCCGAGGTTCGCGAACTGCTGGCCACCCATCCGGCACTGGTCAACTCGACCGGTCTGGCGCTGCCTTACATCACGGTGTGTGTTCGGGCGACGCTGCGCAATTAGGGTGGTGGGCGATGGTCTCCGCTCAGCAATGGCTTGCCACCCTGTCGGCCGCCGGCGTGCCCGCCTTCCACTGCCGGCGGGCGGCTGACGGATTGTCGATCGTGGCCCGCACGCCCGGGTTCATCGGCGTCATGCAGGAGGCCAGCGGCCGGCTCGACGAGCGGTCCCTGCTGGACCGGCTGGCTGACCAGTGGCCGACAGGGCCCGGCCCGGCGCCGTTCACGATTGCCGCCGACAGCGAACCCGACTGGGAATGCGTCCTTCGCAGTGCCGACCCCGCGCAGGGCGACTACCTGGCGATCGTGCGCATGCCCGAAGACCTGCCGACACGCGACGACGCCTTCTTCACGATTGTGGAGAACCTGCCCGACGTCGTCACCCGTTACAGCCTCGACTTCCGCTGCATGTATGCCAATCCGGCACTGAGCACGATCACGGGCACGCCCGCCGAAGCCCGCCTGGGCAAGACGTACGCCGAGATCGGCGCCCCCGCCGAGCTCACCGCCGATTTCGAGGCCGCCTACCAGCGGGTGATCGACACCGGCGACCCGGTCGAGATGGGCTTCGACTATCCCGGGCCGGACGGCGTACGCCACTACCTGGGCCGGGCCACCCCCGAGTTCGATGAGACCGGACAGGTGTGTTCCATCCTGTCGGTGGTCCGCGACATCAGCGAGGTCCGGCGGCTGCAGCTCCAGTTGGAGCAACTCGCCCGCACCGACCCGCTGACCGGACTGCTGAACCGGCGCAGCTTCACCGCGCTGCTCGAGGGCGAGCTGGATCTGGTCCGGAGCGGCCAGCGCGGCTTGAGCCTGCTGCTGCTGGACCTCGACAATTTCAAGGACATCAATGACCGGTTCGGCCATACCGCGGGTGACCGGGTGCTCGAGACGGTGGGGCGAATCCTGACCGCGGAAACCCGCCCGCGAGACATCACCGCGCGGCTGGGCGGCGACGAGTTCTGCGTCGCCCTCATCGACACCGACGCCACCAGCGCCCACTTCGTCGCAAACCGGATCGGCCGACGGGTCAGCGGTATCACCCACGACGACGGCCGGCCACTCGAGTTGTCGGTGAGCGTCGGTGTCGCTGCGGCAGAGCAGCAGGACATGACGGCACAGGACCTCCTGTCACGCGTCGACGTGCTGATGTACAAGGTGAAGTCGGGCGGGAACCAGGGCTAAAGTCCGTAGCCATGGGCGATCAGTGGCTGCGCTGGTTTGCCGCATCGGCAGTCCCGGCTTTCCTGTGCCGGCGAGATGGGCTGCACGTCGAGATCGTCTCTCGAACACCCGAGTTCGCCGCTGCCGTCGATCCGCGGACCGGCCAGCTCGACGAACTCGCCATCCGCAGCAGGCTGGAATCGGCGTGGCCCGAGAACGCCAGTTCGCCCGCGATCGCACATCTGCCCGCTTCGCCGGACTGGCAGTGCGTAGTACAGGCGCTCGACAACCCGCCCGACCAGTGCCTCGGAATTCTGCGGCGGACGACGCCCCGCCAGCGCTACAACGAGGCGTTCTATGCGATCGCGCAGGCGTTACCCGACATCGTTGCGCGCATCGACCGCAGCCATCGCCATGTCTACATCAACCCCAGCATCGAGCGGGTGACCGGGATTCCGGCCCAGGCGTTCATCGGCAAGAGCAAGCGGGAACTCGGGCTGCCGCCGGAACTGGTGGCGCAGTGGGAGTCGCTGGTGGACCGGGTGGTGGATAGCCAGCAGCCCGCCGAAGAGGAGCACGAGCTTCCCACGCTGCACGGGCCTCGCACCTTCCTGACCCGCGCGGTCCCCGAACGTTCCGCCGACGGCGTCGTCCGCACCGTGCTCAGCACGTCCCACGACATCACCCATCTCAAGGCACTGCAGCGCCAGTTGGCCGAACTGGCCAGCACCGACCCCCTGACGTCGGTACTCAATCAGCGCGGTTTCACCGAACGACTGCAGACGCAGCTCTCCCGCGTACGCGACGGCCGCGGGAGGCTGAGCGTGCTGCTGCTCGACGTCAACGACTTCAAGTCCGTCAACGACACGTTCGGCCATCTCGCGGGCGACAACGTGCTGAAGGCCATCGGCGAAGCGCTCCAACTCGAAGCCGGACCCGACGATTTCGTCGGCCGCCTCGGTGGCGACGAGTTCTGTGTCGCCCTCGTCGATGCCGACGCCGCACGGGCCGGGGCGACTGCCGAGCGGATTCGCCGGCGCATCGGCGGCTATCGCGTCGACGGCAGCGAGTATGGCGTCAGCGTGAGCATCGGCCTGGCGACCGCCGATGACAACGATGTCGCGGTGGCCGATCTCATGACGCGGGTGGATCGGCTGATGTATCAGGAGAAGTCCCGCCGTACCGCCCGGCGCTAGCCCGTCAGGCGGCCGCCCCGAACCAGCGCTCGAGCGCCACCGCGAGGTTTGTGTCGTCGCCGGCCGCGAATTGGTCTGTCGCCCAAGCGACATAGCCGTCGGGCCGGATCAGTATCGCGTCAGGCCCTCCGGTGAGCCGCCCGGTCACCACATCGACGCGCTGCGTCCAGCCGCGCGCGGCGTCGGCCGCCGCGCCGCCGCCCAGGTCGAGAAGCACGGGCCGGGCCCGGTGCAGCATATCGGCGACGCGGCGCCCGTCGTCGAGGGTGAGGTCGGGCACCAGGTGTCCCGACAGGGTGTGGTCGTCGCCGGTGGCATAGCGCACGTCTGAGCCTGCGAGCAGGTTGGCGAAGTAGTCCACTACGTCGGGGATGTTCATCAACTCACCGAACAGCGTTCGCAATGATCCGATTTCGGGACCAGGTGCCATCAGGGCGATCTGCGCCAGCGAGTGCATCATGACCCGCTGGCCCACGGGATGGCGTTCGGCTTCGTAGGTGTCGAGCAGCCCCGGCGGCGCCCACCCGTTGGTGTCGGCGGCCAGCTTCCAGCCGAGGTTCACCGCATCCTGCAAGCCGAGGTTGAGTCCCGGGCCACCCATCGCCGAGTGGACGTGGGCGGCGTCGCCGAGCAAGAGCACCCGCCCGGCCCGGTACCGCTCGGCCTGCCTGGTGTTCTGGCCATTGATGCGGCGCAGCGCATGCGGGCCCGGCCCATGCGGTGCCTCGATCGGCACGTCGACACCGAGCACGCGGTGAAGGCTGGCACGTAGCTCCGGGATCGACATCGGCCCCTGTTCGCCGGCCTGACCGTACTCGAGGGTGCCCAGCAGCGGATCCCCCGGCTGAAAGGGCGCGAAGATCACCATTCCGTTGTCGAACCGATTGTGACCGAAGGCAATCCGGCCGAATCCAGGGACGAGCAAGCTGCCGTCCTCGGCCTTTGACTCCGGCGGAACGTGGACGTGGGCCAGCCTGGCGACGGTGTTCGACGTCGTGCCCGCGAAGCCGATGCCGGTGCTCTTGCGTACCAGGCTGCGCCCGCCGTCGGCGCCGACGAGGTAGCGGGCGTTGAGGGTGTAGCCGCCGCCCGGGCCCGCCACGGCGATCGCCACGTCGTCGTGGCCCGGTTGCAACCCGGACAGCTCGTGGCCCCACCGCAGGTCCACCCCGAGATTGAGCGCCCGCTGCGCCAGGAACCGAACCAGACGAGGTTGCGGCATCAGCATCGCCCGCATCGGATTGTCGGCGCGCCCGGTCAGATCTAGTGACATTCCGGAGAACATCCAGGCGGCCGCGGGCTGAGGCGGCTCGGTGGAGCCGGTGAGCGGGCCAAACAGCCCGCGCATGTCGAGCATCCGAACCACCTGGCCGACAAGGCCGTTGGCCTTTGGCTCGTCGCTGGGCCCGGGCAGGGCGTCGAGCACGACGGGCGTGATGCCGGCCAGCGCGAGCTCGCAGGCCAGCATCAGTCCGTTGGGGCCCGCACCGGAGATGACGACGTGATGGGTTTTCATGACGACTTTCTGTTCGGTTCGGGCAGGCCCGCGGCGACGTCGGCGAAACCGCGCCGCATCAAGCCGACCACCGGAACGGGCGGATCGGCCCTGACGTAGGCGTCCATGGCAGCTTCGGCGACGGCCCGGATGCTGGCGGCGACGAGGCGGGGATACATGTCCCGCTCTGGGTCGGTGCCGGTGCGTTCGGCGATGGCCTGCACCCATTCGGCCATCAGGTTGTTGGCCAGCGCATTACGCACTTCGATTGCCATGCTGAGTTCGACAAGTTGGTCGAGCTGCTTGCGGGTCGGCGCGTGATCCTCGCCCAGTTCGGCAACAAGCGGGTCGAGCACCGACTCGGTGATTGCCGTCCACAGCGGCTCGTGTGCGGGCCATTCCCGAAAGACCTTGAGGCTGCGGCGCATCCGCTCGATCTGACGGTATGCCACCGCCTCGTACTTGCCGGCGAAGTAGTTGTTGAACGTCCGCAGTGACACACCGGCCCGCTCGGCGATGGCCTCTCGGGTGACGTTGTCGATTCCGCGCTCGAGGACCAGGTGGAGTGCGGCATCGCTCAATGCCCGGCGGGTTTCAACCTTCTTGCGCTCACGCAAGCCCTGCGGTGCAGTCATGTGCCCACCGTACGCCCGAACTTGCCTACCATGCAAAATTGCCTAGTAGGCAAGTTCTGCCGGGGCGTCCAGTGGCCACTCGGCCGGGCTACGACGTGCCCAGCGGGTCGATGGTCGAAGCCACGTAGATCATGACCACGCACAACGTTGTCATGGTGGCGAAGTCCAGACTGCGGGAGCGCACCACCAGCAGACCGGCGCGCTCGTCGGAGAGCACCAGCCGCAGCGCGGCGGCCACCCCGACCGCGATGCCGATCAGCAGCGAACCGCGCCGCCAGAAGCCCGCGGCCACCAGCACGAAGGCCAGCAGGAACACCGCGATCACACTCAGGATCGGCCACTGCGACCGCACAACACGTCGGGCGAAGGAGACCACCTCGTCGCGCGTCGGCGGCCGGCGGCGCACCCGAGCGGTCACCGGGCCCCTTCGGCGGCCTCGACGACGTTGGTCAGCAGGAAGGCCCGCGTCAGCGGCCCGACCCCGCCGGGGTTCGGCGAGATGTGCCCGGCGATCTCCCACACGTCGGGGTGGACGTCTCCGGTGAGCTTGCCCTCGACCCGGCTCACCCCGACGTCGACCACCGCCGCGCCCGGACGGACCATGGCGGGCGTCAGCATGTGCGGCACCCCGACGGCGGCGACGATGATGTCGGCCTGCCGCGTCAACGCGGCGAGATCGCGGGTTCCGGTGTGGCACAACGTCACTGTCGCGTTCTCGGTGCGGCGGGTCAGCAGCAGCCCCAGCGGGCGGCCCACCGTGACACCGCGGCCGATCACCACCACGTGGGCACCGTCGATCGGGACGTCGTAGCGGCGCAGCAGGTGCACGATGCCGCGCGGGGTGCACGGCAGCGGCGCGTCCTTGCCGAGCACCAGCCTGCCCAGGCTGATCGGGTGCAGTCCGTCGGCGTCCTTGCTCGGGTCGATCCGTTCGAGCGCGGCGTTCTCGTCGAGGTGGCGCGGCAGCGGAAGCTGCACGATGTAGCCCGTGCAGTCCGGGTTCGCATTGAGCTCGTCGAGGGTGTCCTCGAGCTGCGCCTGGGTGATGTCAGCGGGCAGGTCCCGGCGAATCGAGGTGATACCGACCTTGGCGCAGTCGGCGTGCTTACCGCGCACGTAGGCGTGTGAACCGGGATCGTCGCCGACGAGAACGGTGCCCAGTCCGGGAGTGCGTCCGGCCGCGGTCAACGCCGCCACACGTTCGGTCAGGTCGACGAAAATCTCGTCGCGGGTGAGCTTGCCGTCCAAGGTGATAGCGACCACGGATCGTATTGTTCCATTGACCGGCTACCCATCGTTGACAGCACTGATCACCACGTGGTCAGCTGCGCTCATGAACAGTGCGCCAGATGTGTTCAGTCCGGCCAAACTCGGCCCGATTACGCTGCGCAATCGCATCCTCAAGTCAGCCACCTTCGAAGCCCGCACCCCCGACGATGTCGTCTCCGACGATCTGATCTCGTTCCACCGCCAAATCGCGGCCGGCGGGGTGGGCATGACCACGGTCGCCTACACGGCGGTGAGCCAGGGCGGGCGCACCAACGGCGGGCAGATCTGGATGCGCCCGGCGGCCGTTCCCGGCCTGCAACGCCTCGCCGACGCCGTCCACGCCGAGGGCGCCGCGATCAGCGCGCAGATCGGCCACGCCGGCCCGGTGGCCAACGCGCGTTCGAACAAGGCGCCCGCGCTGGCACCGGTGCGCTTCTTCAACCCGCTGTCGATGAAGTTCGCCCGGCACGCCAACCGTGACGACATCACCGACGTGATCGCCGCGCACGCCGCGGCCGCCCGGTTCGCCATCGACTCCGGTTTCGACGCCGTCGAGATCCACCTGGGCCACAACTACCTCGCCAGTTCGTTCCTGTCGCCGATGATCAACCGGCGCTCCGACGAGTTCGGCGGGTCGCTGGAGAACCGCGCCAAGGTGGCCCGCTCGGTCGTGATGGCGGTGCGCCGCGAGGTCGAGCGGCTGGGCCCGGCACCGATCGCGGTCACCGCCAAGCTCAACATGTCCGACGGCGTGCGCGGCGGCATCAGCATCGACGAGTCGCTGCAGACCGCGCGCTGGCTGCAAGACGACGGCGGTCTGGACGCCCTCGAGCTGACCGCCGGAAGCTCGCTGCTCAACCCGATGTATCTGTTCCGCGGCGACGCACCGGTCAAGGAGTTCGCCGCGGCGCAGAAGTGGCCGCTCAACTGGGGCATGCGGATGACCGGCACGAAGTTCATGCGGGAATACCCCTACGAGGACACCTACCTGCTGCGCGACGCGCTGAAGTTCCGCGCCGAGCTGACCTTGCCGCTGATCCTGCTCGGCGGCATCACCAACCGCGACACCATGGACCGCGCGATGGCCGACGGCTTCGAGTTCGTGGCGATGGGCCGCGCCCTGCTGGCCGAACCGGACCTGCTCAACCGCATCAAGGCCGACGGCGATGCGCATTCCGTGCAGTCGCTGTGCACGCACTGCAACAAATGCATGCCGACGATCTACTCGCGGACGATCTGCGTCGAAACGGGCGCTCCCGCCTGACGGGCGAGGCGGGGCGCTACCGATAGAGTTGGTAGCGATGAGTCGACCTTCCGCACCCGCGCTGACCGTTCGGTACGACGGGGCGGAGCGCACCTTCGCCGCAGGCCACGACGTCGTGGTCGGCCGCGACCTTCGTGCCGATGTCCGTGTTGCCCACCCGCTGATCTCGCGCGCACATCTGGTGCTTCGCTTCGACAACGGCCGCTGGCTGGCCATCGACAACGGCTCGCTCAACGGGATGTTCATCAACGGCAGGCGGATTCCGTCGGTCGATATCGCCGACGGGATGACCGTCAACGTCGGCAACCCGGACGGGCCCGCCCTGCGCTTCGCGGTCGGCCGTCATCAGGGGACGGTAGGACGCCCACCGCAGACTTCCTCGGTGCGCGTCTCGGCGCCGCCGTCGTCACCCTCGTGGCCGGCCGCGCCCAGCCAGGGACCGGCGACCGCCAACGCCTGGCCGCCGCCACCGGCGCGACCGCAGCCCGCCTATCAGCCGCCGCCGGCCTACCCGACCAGCGGTTCACCCGCGCAGCCGACGTATCCGACCCGGCCGCCGAGCGCGCCGGCACCGGTGCCCCCGCCGCCGGCCGCCGCACCGACCCAGATGCGGCCCGCGGCAGGTAAGCCCGCCGCGTCGTCGAACATCGCGACGTCGATGCTCAAGATCCTGCGGCCCGGCGCGCCCAGCGAGGTGCCGCCCGGCGGTATCAAGATCGGCCGCGCGACCGACAACGACATCGTCATTCCCGACGTGCTGGCCTCGCGCCACCACGCGACGCTGATCCCGACCCCGGGCGGCACGGAGATCGTCGACAACCGCAGCATCAACGGCACGTTCGTCAACGGCACCCGGGTCGACACCGCGATGCTCAACGAAGGCGACACCGTCACCATCGGCAACATCGACCTGGTGTTCGCCGGCGGCACGCTGGCCCGGCGCACTGAGACCGAGGCCGCCACCGCCACCGGCGGTCTGGACGTGCGCGGCGTGACGTGGACGATCGAGAACAACAAGACGCTGCTGGACAACATCTCGCTGACCGCGCGCCCCGGCACCCTCACGGCGGTCATCGGTCCCTCGGGTGCGGGCAAGTCGACGTTCGCGCGGCTGGTCGCCGGTTACACCCATCCGACAAGTGGCACAGTCACTTTCGAGGGACACAACGTCCACGCCGAGTACGCCTCACTGCGCTCCCGGATCGGGATGGTGCCCCAGGACGACGTGGTCCACGGCCAGCTGACGGTCAACCAGGCGCTGATGTACGCGGCCGAGCTGCGGCTGCCGCCGGACACCACCAAGGAGGACCGCCAGCAGGTGGTGGCCCAGGTGCTCGGGGAGCTGGAGATGACCCAGCACGCCGACACCCGGGTGGACAAGCTGTCGGGCGGGCAGCGCAAGCGCGCCTCGGTGGCGCTGGAACTGCTGACCGGCCCGTCGCTGCTGATCCTGGACGAGCCCACCTCGGGCCTGGACCCCGCGCTGGACCGGCAGGTCATGACGATGCTGCGCCAACTGGCCGACGCCGGCCGCGTGGTGCTGGTGGTCACCCACTCGCTGACCTATCTCGACGTGTGCGATCAGGTGCTGCTGCTGGCGCCGGGAGGCAAGACCGCGTTCTGCGGCACCCCTAGCCAGATCGGCCCGGCGATGGGCACCACAAACTGGGCCGACATCTTCAGCGCCGTGGCCGGCGATCCCGACGCCGCTTATCAGCGTTACCTGGCCCAGACCGGTCCGACTCCCCCACCGCCGCCGGTGGAGGCGCCGTCGGACATCGGCGAGCCGACTCATACCAGTCTGCTGCGCCAATTCTCGACGATCGCGCGGCGCCAGATGCGGCTGATCATCTCCGACCGCGGCTACTTCGCGTTCCTGGCGCTGCTGCCGTTCATCATGGGTGTGCTCTCGCTGTCGGTGCCGGGCACCGTCGGCTTCGGGGTGCCCGACCCGATGGGCAACGCCCCCAACGAACCGGGTCAGATCCTCGTGCTGCTGAACGTCGGTGCAATCTTCATGGGCACCGCCCTGACAGTGCGCGATCTGATCGGCGAGCGGGCGATCTTCCGCCGTGAGCAGGCGGTCGGGTTGTCGACGACGGCGTATCTGCTGGCGAAGGTGTGCATCTACGCGGTGTTCGCGATCGTGCAGTCCTCGATCGTCACGGCCATCACCATCGCCGGCAAGGGCGCCCCGACGCAGGGTTCGCTGACGTTCCTGTCGCCGACGCTGGAGCTGTTCGTGGTGATGGCGGCGACGACGGTCACCGCCGCGATGGTGGGTCTGGCGCTGTCGGCGCTGGCCAAGTCCAACGAGCAGATCATGCCGCTTCTCGTGGTGGCGGTGATGAGCCAGCTGGTGTTCTCCGGCGGCATGATCCCGGTGACCGGCCGCCTAGTGCTCGACCAATTGTCCTGGTTCACCCCGGCGCGCTGGGGCTTCGCCGCCTCGGCCTCGACGGTCGACCTCATCAAGCTGGTGCCGGGACCGCTGACCCCCAAGGACCGGCACTGGGAACACACGGCGTCGGCGTGGTGGTTCGACATGGGGATGCTCGGCGCGCTGTGCGTCGGCTACCTGAGCTTCGTGCGATGGAAGATTCGGCTCAAGAGCGCATAACCAGCCACGCAATCAAGGAGTGGGGCGCAGCGCAGCTGCACGCCACTCCTTGATGCAGTGGAGATCCGATCAGTGCGGCGGGCACACGATCGGCAGAATGCACAGGTCCGACAGAAACTGACCCACTGGGCCGAGCACGGGACCACCCGGGCCGGGTCCGAAACCGCCGGGACCACCCGGACCGCCTGGGCCACCAAATCCAACGGGACCAACTGGACCCCCGGGACCGCCGAAACCACCGGGACCACCCGGGCCGGGTCCGAAACCACCGGGACCACCCGGGCCGGGTCCGAAACCACCGGGACCACCACCGGGACCGCCGGGGCCACAGGGCATTCCGGGCATGCACATCCCCGGTGGTTCGGCCTGTGCGACTGGTGCGGCCACGCCGCCGAGCGCCAACAGCACACCACCGCCGGTTATCGCCACCGCGGCCGTGCGCCCCATCCGGGTCACTACTGTTTTGGGGAACATCGCCCCTCCTTACCTGTTGATACTGCTCACTGCGACTTACTTACACCGCCGAGACATCTCGGCGGAGACCCATTAGGGCGCTGGCGGGGAGGTCTCTGAAACACAAGCCCTGACAGCGCTTTCCCACGCTTTCTCGTCGGCACTCGGTGGCTGTTCGCCGCGCGGCACGCCGTGTTCGATCAAGCACCGGGAAAACCCGAGCCCCACCTGCGGCGCCTGAGTCTCGATGCTCGACCACGTCGCCGGAGCAGGCGCCGGAAACGGTGCCACGTCACCGGACAGCGAACATGCCGTGCTCGATAACGCAGTCCCCAACACGCAGATTGATAGCCACGCGGACTTGGCGGACCGGACAGCTGCCATCACCGACTCCTCGAAGTGCCGACCAGATAACGAGAACGCTAGGCCCGCGCGCTGTACACCCAATATCAATGACTTAGCAGCGTCGTGAGAACCACCAACGGATACGCGGTGTCGAGCAGACACGCCGCGACGTGCCACCATCGTCACCAGTCTCCTAATAACAAAACCGAATCCATAGCGTGGCCATAACCAGTAGCAGCCCGGTCACAGGATCGCTAGCTATGGTCGATGTGGCACAGCACATTTCACACAGAAGGAGTTATGTTGAATTCGGGGCGCACCGGCGCAGCGTGGCCGGCACCAAACGCCCCCGCCCTCCACCAACACCCCATCGGCATGAGACGGCCGCACAAGTCAACAAATAAGCCGTTGCTGCACAATATGTTTCACAATTTCTCTAGGGAGAGCGATCACATGAAAAAACAGTCATTGCGTCGTAGTGTCCTGCACACGTCGGTTGTCGCGGGGACGCTGATGTTCGCCGTCGCCGGCTTCGGAACGCAGGTGGCGGCAGCCGGACCGCCGCCGCCATGTTTGCCCGGGACACCCTGCGTGGGCGGACCCGGCCCCGGCCCAGGCCCGGGTGGTCCCGGCCCGGGACCAGGAGGTCCCGGTGGTCCCGGCCCGGGTCCAGTGGGCCCAGGTCCCGCCGGCCCGCAGCCCTGCCCACCGCTGACCCCCTGCCCACCGCTCTAACCTCCAGTAAGCAACCGGGCGAAAGCTGTTGGCGGCCGTGAGATCGCGGCCGCCGACAGCATTCGCAACTGCACCTACCGCCCTTCGGGCGCAGCGGGCAGTACGACGGTGAAGGTGGTGGCACCGGGGATGCTGCGCACCATGACCTCACCTCTGTGAGCGTTGACCACCGCGCTCACTATCGCCAGACCCAGGCCGGTGCTACCGCCCCGACGTGAGCGCGAGCTGTCACCGCGCACGAAGCGACCGAAGATCTCGGGTTGCTGCGCAACCGGTATGCCAGGGCCATCGTCCGTCACCTCAATGACGATCCGCCCGTTCACTGTCCTCAGCGAGATCGCAATAGCTGTGCCCGGCGGGGTGTGCACACGGGCATTGGAAAGCAGATTGGCCAGCACCTGGTGAAGTCGTGCACCGTCACCGATCATCACAACCGGTTCATCAGGTAGACGCAGCTCCCACGAATGATCACGCCCCGCGATGTGTGCGTCGCTGACCGCGTCAATCGCCAACTGCGACAGGTCTACTGGCTCAGCATCGATCACTCGCCCCGCATCTAGACGGGCCAACAACAGCATGTCCTCAACCAGGCTGGACATGCGCTTGGCTTCGGAGTCGATTCGGCCTAACGCATGGACGACATTGTCGGAGAATTCAGTCTGATCACGTTGCACCAGTTCGGTATACCCCCGGATGGCCGCCAACGGGGTCCGCAACTCGTGGCTGGCGTCAGCCACGAACTGGCGCACCCGCGTCTCACTTGCGTGCCGCGCCGCCATCGCATCGCCGATACGCTGCAGCATCCGATCGAAGGCGGCACCGAGCCGTCCCACTTCGGTGTAGCGCGAGGGCGATTCTGCCGCCGCCAATGGCCTTGGCATCGTCACCTCGCCATGGTCGAGGTCGGAGTCCGCAACCCGTGCCGCGGTGGCGGCCACCGCCGACAGCGGAGCTAGCTGGCGGCGCAGAATCAGAAGGCCAACCAACACCGCGGCGCCCAGCCCCACCGCGACCATCACGCCGAGCATCCACAACAGTGACAATTGAGTCTGATCTGGACCATTGGTCGGCAAGCCGGTAACGATGTGTCGCCCATTGCGAGCCGGGGAAGTGATGACCCGATACGATCCGAGGCCGTCAATGTTGATCGTCGTAGGCTCTGCGAAGAACATGGTGGATATCCCCCGACAAGCGCTCTCGCTCAACGGTTTCAGCGCTCCGCTGCCAGTGACAACCGCGCCGTCCAGAACGCGCCCTTCCGACAGCAATGCTCCCAATGTGCCGGCAGATTGGCCCGGTGCGTTGAGGAAGAAGGCGCCGGAAGGAGCCGCACTGGAGACACCAGGCATCGGCGGCGGCGGACCAAGGGCATACAGCAGGGAGGAACGCGTCGCCGCATCGATGACCTGTTCATCGAGTTGATCGAGTAGATACCGATGCATGGCCGTCAATGTGCCGACGCCGATTCCGATGCACACCGTTGCCAGTAGAACCACCTGGGCCGCCAGCAGGCGGATCCTCAACGACCACGCACTGGGATGGCGCAGCCGATACCGAATCCCCGGCTCCGGATCGGGAACCGGGGGTAGTCGCCGGGACATCAGAGTCGTCTCACCCCAGCGTTCGTCGACCGGCGAACTCACAACTGATGAAGTCCGGCGGGCTTGATCAAATAGCCGGAGCCTCGAAGTGTGTGGATCATCGGTTGACGTCCGTAGTCAATCTTTTTCCTGAGATAAGAGATGAAAAGTTCCACAACGTTGGAGCGGCCGCCGAAGTCGTAGTCCCACACTTCGTCGAGAATCTGGCTCTTGCTGACCACTCGACGAGCGTTGTGCATCAGGTACCGCAGCACCTCGAATTCTGTTGCAGTCAGGTTGATCGCGTCTCCGCCACGCGTTACCTCACGAGTGTCCTCGTCCAGCACCAGATCACCGACTACCACTTTTGCGGCGTCGTTGGACACAGCTACGCCCGCGCGGCGTAACAATGCCCTCAGTCGCAGCACGAGTTCTTCGAGGCTGAAGGGCTTCGTAACGTAGTCGTCGCCACCGGCGCTGAGGCCCGCGATGCGATCTTCTAGGGAGTCCCTGGCAGTCAACAACAGCAGTGGCAGGCCAGGGCGGTCCGCTCGCAGTCGCTCCAGGACCTCCAGGCCACTGATATCAGGCAACATTATGTCCAGGATGACCACGTCTGGCGGACTCTCGCGTGCGGACTTGAGCGCTGCCGCCCCGCTTCCAGCGGTGTCCACGCGCCACCCTTCATAGCGCAGCGTCATCGAGACCATTTCTGCCAATATCGGCTCATCATCGACGACCAGCGCATGGATAGGCATACCGTCCAGGCGGCACAGGCTTGCGAGCCTGATGCCAGCCATGGCTGTCACCCTCGCTCCAGATCGTGATCTTGTGCCACTGTGCCAGTCTCGCCCGCTGAACTAGGTTCGAAGTATGGAGAGCCTGTCGTGAACCTATGACTGCGCCGCTCGCGCGTGACGCATCCCACATCTGCGCTTACGTCGTACGTCCAGTCCGGGCCAGCACGGCCGGGGGCACGTCGGGGCCGAACCAGGCCGCGGCTCAACACTTTACGGATCTTAGGAACACTCGCCCACGCGTTAGACGCCGTCCTCTTCGAGAAGCTGCTTGAGCGCACGGCAGCCAAGCTCGACGAGGTGAGATGGATCATGGACGGACAAAGCGGCCATGCATCTATGCTGGGTCCGCGATCGTGCAGTTTCGATCGGCACGGCCGCGATGGCGGTTGTGAATCTGGCCGCGATGTGAAACAGCCGGGCCACAGCCTCATGGCGACGCGGGGACAGAGCAACGCGAAACGTTGGCTCAATGGTCAGAAGATGTTCACCGAACGCCCGTACGGTGCCCGGCATGACGATGAGGACGGCTATTGTCGCCGCAGCAGTGGGCCTGTCGATCGCGATGGCGCCGACAGCGGCCGGGGCACCCACGGACCCGACGACGGATACGTTCGGTGGCTGGAACCACCTTGCCGACGACGGCGGCAACGTGATCACGGTGTGGCAGGTCAGCAACCTCAAGCCGAGCAGCGACACCATCCCCGGCTACCCGCTGGCAGGCAAGCTGTGGGAGGCCACCGCGGCGGTGCGGGCGGCCAAAGGTACTGTGACGCCGATCATTCCGGACTTCAATGCCCGCGCCGCGAACGGCACCAACTACCAGGTGCTGTGGCAGGCGGCGACCCCGGCCGGCATCAGCGCCGCGACGCTGCCGCAGGGCGCCAAGTCGACAGGCAAGCTGTACTTCGACGTGACCGGGCCGGCTCCGACCCAGGTCGTCTACAACAACGGTGTGACCGACCTGCTGGTCTGGAAGTAGCCAGTTATCACTGCCGCTGGTTGGGTCCCCAGTTCCAGACGCCCGGGTCGGCCTGCGGGTATTGGGCACAGACGTCGGTGGCTTTGGCGACGACGCCCTTGTTGTTGAAGAACAGCTTCGCCCAGTTGCCCCAGTGCGTGGCCATCTGCTCGAAGTAGATGTCGGTCGCGGTGTCTTCGGAGTACTGGCGGCGGCCCGCGGCGTCCAGTGCGAAGAACCAGTAGATGCGGTCGCGGGCGGCATCCTCGATGTCGACGGGCCGGTTGTTGTAGTCGATCATGTAGCGCTCGTAGTAGATCGGCGAGGTGTCGCGCGCCGCGGCCATGTACTGGTCGACGGTGCATGTGGTCTGGATGATCCGCTTGGGGATCGGGTAGTCGTCGGTGGCGTCTGCTGCCGCCGTGCCGGGAACCCCGGAAACCATTGTCAGACCCGCGACCGCTGCTGCGAAGACCATAGCTGTTCGGCGAACGTACATTGATAATCCTTGCTTTTCGTTGTGACGGAGACGGGCGGTCTCAGACCGGCCGGGCGTTCGCCGCCTGCTGCAACAGCAGCTGGCGGTCCGGGCAGTAGATGGAGTAGGCCAGCGCCACGAACTGCCATGACTGCACCGTGGTCGCATCCTTCGACAGCTGCCTGGCGACAAACCGCGCCGAGTCAGCTGCGCTGTGATCGATGCCGCCGTCCAGCCGCTCGCAGGCGATCTTCGCGATCCACGCGTTGTAGTCGCGCGGGCCGTAGACCCCGACGGCGTGCAGCTGGTTTGCGAAATCGGTGTCCGGATCGGCATGGGCGGCAGGTGCTCCCTGAATCATCAGGGTGGTGAGAACAGCCAGTGCGGCAATCTTTTTCACGCCAGGGCCTCCTCGGGCTGCGGGGTGACCTGCTGCGGCGCTTTGGGCGCGGGCCACGGCTGGGGACGCGGACGCTGACGAATGCGCTGCGGCCACCAGAACCAGCGTCCCAGCAAGGCGGCGATCGACGGTGTCATCAGGGACCGGATCACCAGGGTGTCGAACAGCAGACCAAGCCCGATCGTCGTTCCGACCTGTCCGATGACGATCATCTTGCTGACCGCCATCGAGGCCATGGTGAACGCGAAGACCATACCGGCCGCGGTGACCACCGAGCCGGTACCCACCATCGCCCGGATGATCCCGGTGTTCACGCCGGCTTCAATCTCTTCCTTCATCCGCGACACCAGAAGAAGGTTGTAGTCCGCGCCGACGGCCAGCAGGACGATCACCGACATCGGCATCACCATCCAGTGCAGCGGGAGGCCGATCAGGTGTTGCCAGATTAGGACCGACAGGCCGAAGGATGCGGCCAGGCTCAGCACCACGGTCCCGACGATGACGGCCGCGGCGGCCAGCGCTCTGGTCAGGATCACCATGATGACGAAGATCAGGATCAGTGCAGCAATCGCGGCGATGATCAGATCCCAGTTGGCACCCTGCTGCATGTCGGCGTACATCGCCGCACTGCCACCCAGGTAGATCCTGGCCCCCTCCAACGGCGTTCCCTTGATGGCGTCCTCGGCGGCGATCTTGAGCGGCTCGATGCGCGAGGTGCCCTCCTCGGTCAGCGGGTCACCCTGGTGGACGATGGTGAACCGCACGGCATGCCCGTCCGGTGACAGGAACAGCTTGATGCCGCGCTTGAAATCGTCATTGTCGAACGCTTCCGGCGGCAGGTAGAACGAGTCGTCGTTCTTGGCCTGATCGAAGGCCTGGCCCATCGCCGTGTTGTCCTTGAGCGAGGCCATGGTCTGGTCCTGTTGTGCCTTCTGGGCCTGATACTGGTTGAGCATCAACTGCTTTTGACTCTTCATCGACTCGATCATCCCCGGCATCACCGCGACCATTTGCCCCGTCAAGTCGGACATGCGCCGCATATCGGGAAGCAGCTGCTGGAAGTCGTCCGACATCGTCGCGATGCCGTCCAGCGAGTCGAACACCGAGCGCAGCGACTGACACATCGGGATGTCGAAACAGTGCGGCTCCCAATAGAAGTAGTTGCGTATCGGCCGGAACTGGTCGTCGAAGTCGGCAAGGTGGTCGCGCACCGTCGCGATGTCGTCCGAGGTGACGCTCATCTTGTCGGACATGCTTCGGGTGACATCGGAGAGCTGCTGCGTGATGCCCTCCATCTTGGTCATCGAATCGATGGTCACCTGCATGTCATCGGCTTGTTTCAAAGTGTTGGCGATGATGGTCTGCTGGTAGTCATTGTTCATCAGCTGGCCAGTGGCGTTCTGGCTCAACGAGTATGGAATCGTGGAGTGTTCGATGGGCTTGCCATCCGGCCGGGTGATGGTCTGGACCTGGGCGATCCCGTGCACCCGGGCCAGGGCTTTGGCGATCTTGTCGATCACCAGGAAGTCGGCCGGATTGCGCAGATCGTGGTCGGCTTCGACCATGAGCAGGTCGGGGTTCATCTTGGCCCGGGAGAAATGGCGCTCCGCCGCTGCGTAGCCGACATTGGCCGGCACACTGCTGGGCAAGTAGATTCGGTCGTTGTAGGTGGTGTGGTAGCCGGGCAGGGTGAGAAGGCCCACCAGTGAGACCGCCACAGCGCAGACCAGGATGGCACCGGGCCAACGAACGGTTGTAGTCCCAACTCGATGCCACAGTTTCTGCTTCCCAACTCCTTTGGGCTCCAGGACGCGGCCGAAGCGGCTCGCTACCGAGATCAACGCCGGGCCCAGAGTTAGCGACAGGGCGACCACGATCACCATGCCGGACGCCAGTGGGATTCCCATGGTCTGGAAATAGGGCAGCCGAGTGAAGTGCAGGCAGAAGGTGGCACCGGCGATGGTCAAACCCGATGCCAGCACCACATGGGCGGTGCCGTGGAACATGTCGTAGTAGGCCGACTCGCGGTCTTTGCCTGCGCGGCGGGCCTCCTGATATCTGCCGATCAGGAAGATCGCGTAGTCCGTCGCCGCGGCGATCGCCAGCGTGACGACCATGTTGGTCGCGAATGTCGTCAGCCCGAAAACGTTGTGGTAGCCGAGGAACGCGACCAACCCCCGAGCGCCGGACAGTCCGAGCCCCATCATCACCATCACGATGAGCGTGGTGACGATCGATCGATAGACGATCAACAGCATGACGGCGATGACGGCGAATGTGACGAGTTCGATCACCTGCATGCTCTTGTCGCCGACGGCGTTCTGGTCTGTGGTGGTGGCAGCAGGTCCGGTGACATAGGCCTTCACCCCAGGCGGGGCCGGAGTGTCCGCGATGACCTTGCGGACCGCCTCTACCGACTCGTTGGCGAGTGTTTCACCCTGATCGCCGCCGATGTACACCTGCACATAGGCGGCTTTGTTGTCGGCGCTCTGGGCGCCGGACGCAGTAAACGAATCCCCCCAGAAGTCCTGGACATGCTGGACATGCTTGGGGTCGGCGCGCAGCTGTTGAACGATCTTGTCGTAGAAGGCGTGTGCATCAGCGCCGAGGGGTTGATCTCCTTCGAGAACCACCATCACCGAACTGCTGGTGTCGTACTCCTTGAACACCTGACCGACCCGCTTGGTCGCGATCAGCGACGGCGCGTCGTTGGGGCTCATCGACACCGAGCGCAACTTTCCGACGTCCTCGAGCGAGGGCACCATGGTGCTCAGCACCACGATCAGCGCGATCCAGCCCAGGATGATCGGGACTGCGAACGCGCGGATGAACCGCGGAATGCGCGGGTGCGCGCGATGGCGCGCCGCGGGGATGGCGTCGATCGGCGCGTCACCGACGTCGAGGCTCATGCGGACTTCACCAGGCAGTAGGTCGCGGCATTCATGCCCGTTGCGGTCCTCTCCTCTTTGACCACGTCATCGACGGTGATCCGGCATCCGATTGAATCCCCATCGCCCTGAACCAGGACGTTCGGCGACGCCGAGGGGTTTGTGGTGGTCAGCGTCACCGACCAGGGCAGCGTCACGCTCCCGGTCCGCTGGGGCCGGCCGTCGAGGTCGACGTAGTTGACCACTGCCGTTGCGCCCGAACCGAACACCTCGTAGGTCACCACCTTGGGATCGAAGTCCTCTGCGCTGTCCGAGGTTTTCTGCGTCACGATCACCGGGTTGGAACCGAAGACCGTGCGGGCGTTCGTTACCGCGACCGCTCCCACCGTCGCGACGACCACCACGAGCACGGGAATCCACAGCCGGCTCAGAACCCGCGTCACTGCGAACACCGCTCGAGTGGTGTGCCGTCGACAAATCTCATGACATGTGGCCTTTCAGCGTGGACAGCGACCCCGAATTCGGCGGCCAGCGCGGTACTGAGCATTGCTAAGCAGAAAAGCTAACCGGATAAGCGGATGAAGTCAATCCGCTTCGCTGTGTCGGTCGTTACACTGACTCAGGTGACGCCCCACTCGACATCGGATCGCCCGCTGCGCAAGGATGCGCAACGCAACCGGCAGCGCATCATCGACGCCGCTCGCGACCTGTTCGCTCGAAAAGGTCTGGAGCCCAACCTCAACGAGGTGGCTCACCACGCAGGCGTCGGAGTCGGCACGGTGTACCGGCGCTTCGCGAGCAAAGAGGAGCTGCTGGAGGCGATCTTCGAAGACGGGCTGACCGAGCTGACTGCGCTCGCCGAGCAGGCGATGCATTACGCGGATTCGTGGCAGGGGTTTGTGTGGTTCGTCGAGCAGATGTGCTCGGTGACAGCGACCGACCGGGGCCTTCGCGAGATCGCATTCAGCAAGCACTACGCGGGCAGCCGGGTCGACGCCGTCAAGGAAAACCTGGTCCCCGCGCTGACCAGACTCGTCGACCGTGCGCAGGCCGACGGCCACCTCCGCCCGGAAATCGCCGCCCCGGACATGCCGCTCATCAGTTTGCTTGCCGGCACGGTCAGCGAGTTCGCCGGTGAGGTCAGACCTGACCTATGGCGGCGTTATGTGGCGTTGTTCATCGAGGGTCTGCGCTGTCGCCCCGACCAGGTTCCGTTGCCGGTCGGGGCACTCAGCGAGGACGAACTCGATCTGGCCATGAACACCTGGGAGCCTGCGGGTACACCCGCGACCTCCGCCCGGGGGCAGTAGCCGTCGTCACTGCCCGGTGACGTCGAGGCCGTGGGCGACGGCGAACGCCAGCGCCTGGGCGACATCGATCTTCGCGCCCCGGCATGCCGCGGTCGTCCACAGGGAGGCGTCCACCCGTGCGCCGCGCAGGTCAGCCTGCTCGAGGCGCAGACCGTTGGTCCGGGCGCCACTGAGATCAGCCCCGCGTAGCACCGCCTTTCGCAGGTCGGCCTGCACCAGGCCCGCTTCCCGCAGCCGGCACCCGGACAAGTCGACCCCGCGCAGATCGGCGGCGCCGAGCACCGACAGCGTAAAGTCGACCTCGTCGAAGACCGCGGGCCGGATCCGGCAGCCCTCGAATGTGGAACCCAGCATGCTGCAGTTGCGAAAGGTGCTGTGCCACAGTGTTGTTCTCAGAAAGCGGCAGTTGCGGAACGCCGAGCCCAGGTGGACGGACTCGGCCAGGTTCGCACCACCGAAGTCGCATTCGGTGAACACCACCCGTTCGGTCTGCAGACCGGCGAGGTCCTCGTCACGGAAGTCGTGGCCGACGAACTCTTGGTCGGCCCAGGTCGGCACCTGCGCCTCTAGGGGTGGCTCGGCGCGAGGCTGGCCAGAGCGTATTCGCTGACCGCGATCAGCGCGTCGGTGGCCGACTTGCGGTCCCTGGCGTCGACGGTGATCACCGGCGTGGTGTCCGGCAGGGTGAGTGCCTTGCGGACTTCGTCAGTGGGATAGCTTGGGGCACCGTCGAATTCGTTGACCGCGATCAGGAATGGCAGATTGCGGTGTTCGAAGAAGTCGACCGCGGGAAAGCTGTCCTGCAGCCTACGCACGTCGACCAGGATGATCGCTCCGATGGCCCCGTGCACCAGGTCGTCCCACATGAACCAGAACCTGCGCTGCCCGGGCGTGCCGAACAGGTAGAGCACCAGATCGCTGTCGAGCGTGATCCGGCCGAAGTCCATCGCCACCGTCGTCGTCGACTTGCCCGGCGTCGCCTCGAGTACGTCCACGGACGCCGAGGCGTCGGTCACCATCGCTTCGGTCCGCAGCGGCATGATCTCGGACACCGCTCCGACGAACGTCGTCTTGCCGGCGCCGAACCCACCGGCGATGACGATCTTCGTCGAGGCAGCAGGGCGCCCCTCAGAGGGCTCGTAGGCCACGCAGGGTCCTCCCTATGAGTTCACGGCGCTCGTCCACCGAGGAGCGGTCGGTCAGTGTTGTGTGTACCCGAAGATATCCCGATGCGACCAAGTCACCGACGAGGACCCGCGCGACACCGAGCGGCAATCCCAGCTTGGCCGAGATCTCGGCCACCGACGGGCTGTCGGCACACAGGTTACAGATCCTCCCGCGGACGTCACCGGAGGGCCAGTGCGGCGTCGTAGCCGAGCCCACGGTCTGGACCGGAGCCTCCAGCGGCAACTCGACGGTGGTGTCGGTGCGGCCGGACGTCAGCGCATACGGGCGAACGATGTTCGCCTGCGCCTCAGGTGCCGCCCATTCGTCCATGGCGGATCACGACGGTTGCGGGGCTCGACGCGACGAGGAGACGACGTTGCCCACCCGCTCGACCAAAACAGCCATCTCATAACCGATCTGGCCGATATCGCAGTTCGGGGTGGCCAGCGTGGCCAGCTGCGAGCCGTCCCCTACCCGCATCACCAGCAGATATCCGCCGGCCATCTCGACCACCGACTGCAGCACCTGGCCGCCCTCGAAGAGCTGCGCGGCACCGGCGGCCAGGCTGGCCAGGCCCGAGGTGACGGCGGCCAGCTGCTCCGCACGGTCGCGCGGGAGCGCCTCGCTGGCGGCGATCAGCAGACCGTCCACCGACACCAGCACCGCATGCGACACACCGGGCACCTCGCGGGCGAAGTTTGACACCAGCCAGTCCAGCGAGTTGTTCTGCGCGCGTGGCGGATAGGTCATTGCTGATCTCGTCCGTTCTCGGTGGGACCGGATTGGGTGTTGGCGCGGGCGGCCCGCACCCCGCCGAAGTGGCTGCTGAAAGACTTGCGGACGGCCTCGGGATCGCGGCGCGGAAGCTCAGGGGCCGCGGGCGGTGCAGCGGGCTGGATTCCGTTGGCCGCCAGGGTGTTCGGCTCGGCCGCTCCGGGAACCAGCCGGGCGCCGGGCTCACGCACCGGCAGGCCGTTTTCGGTGTGCGCCTGCACCGGCACGTTGTCGACGTCGGCCGCGGTGGCCCAGCCGTTGTCCCACACCGACTTCCAGTCCTGCGGCACCGCGACCGTCTTGGGGTCGACCAGGAACTCCGAGAGCATCTTCTGGTAGATGAAGTCGGTGTCGGTGTCCTCGGCGTCCGGTGCCGCCAGGTCTACGGCCAGCGCGTCGAGGTCGCCGATGTCGATGGGTGTCTCCTCGAGGTCCTTCTCCGCGCGTTCCCGGGAGGTGAAGAACGAGGAGGTGTTGGTCGGCTGATCGTGTGCGGCTGCCGGCTCGGCGGCGGGTGTTTCGGCGTCGGCGAACCATCGCGACGGCTGGGGTTCTGGCTCTGGTTGCGGTTCGGGCGCTGGGGCGGGGGCACCGGTGATTCCGCTGGATCCCGGCGAGCGCCGAGGCAGCCCGGATGGTTCGGCGACGGGCTGGCCCTCGAGCGCGGGTGCGGCGAACAGGGCTGCCCGGGCATCCTCGTCGTCGTGGGCCTGCGATCGGGTCTCGGCGTCGAACGGCCGGGCGTCCGGGCCGATGGGTGCGCCGTGTTCGAGGAGCGACGGCGGCACGTAGAGCTCGGCGGTAGTGCCCGAGGACGGCTGTCCGGCGATCGTGTTGCGCAGCCGCACCACCATGCCGTGCATGTGGGCGAGCCGGCCGACGACGAAAAGGCCCATGTGCCGGGTGTTGTCGGGGCTGACCTCACCGCCGGCGTGCAACCGCATGTTGTTGATCCGCAGATCGGAATCGGTCATGCCGATACCGTCGTCGTGGACCTCGATGAGGACACCGGCGTTGCTCGTGTGCACCGCGGTGACGCGTACCGGCGAGATCGGCGGCGAATAGCGCAGCGCGTTGTCGATCAGCTCGGCGAGCATGTGGACCGCGTCGCCGGAGACCCTGCCCACCAGGGCCGAGTCCGGCACGGCGCCGATCTCCACCCGCTTGTAGTCCTCGACTTCGGACACCGCACCGTTGATCGCACTGGCCAGCGGCAGCGAGTCTCGTTGCTCACGGGACACCTGGGCGCCGGCGAGCACCAGCAGGTTGGCGCCGATCCGCCGCATCCGGGTGGCGAGGTGGTCCAGCCGGAACAGGCTCTCCAGCCGTTCGGGATCCTGCTCGTTGCGCTCGAGCCGGTCGATCAGCGCGAGCTGCTGGTCGACCAGGGAGCGGTTGCGCCGCGACATTGTTTCGAACATGTCGTTGACCAGCAGCCGAAGGCGGGCTTCGTCACCGGCGAGCAGCAGGGCCTGGATGTGCAGCTCGTCGATCGCGTGCGCGACCTGGCCCACCTCCTCGGTGGTGTAGACCGGCAACGGCTCAGGTTCGCGCTCGTCACCGCCGCGGACCCGGGCGATCTCCTGCTCGAGATCGGTGTGGGCCACCTTCAGGGCGCCGTCGCGCAGCGTGCGCAGCGGCCGGATCAGCGACCGGGCCACCAGGAACACGATGATCAGCGCGATGACGAACGCGGCCAGAACCAGCAGGCCGTCGCGGATGGCGGCGTTGCGGCGGTCGTCGGCCAGTGCCTGCACGGACTTGGTGATCTGCGCGGTGGTGCTGGTGACGAGATCCGCGGCGATCTTGTCGGTGGCCTGCAGTGACTGGCGCAGGTCGAGGTTGCCGACCAGGACGGCGTCCGGGTTGGACATGATGCCCATCCGGCGAACCATCTCACCCTGGAGGATCTTGGCGTCCGGCGAGCCGACGCCGAGCACCTGGCTCATGTCGAACAACGTCGACGGCTCGGTGCCGGCCAGGGTGATCATCGAGGTCCGCAGTTCCGGCTCGGCTAGCTCACCGCCCTGCTCGACGAGCAGTTCCTGCATGAACATCTGGCCGCGGGCACCGACGGCACGGCTGAGGCCCTGCGTCTGGGCGCGCAGCGTCTCGTCGTCGAGGCGGACCGAGCCGTTGATGGCGTCCTCGGCGGTCAGCAGGATCGGCGCATAGGTGGTGATGCGCTCCCGCAGCCCGATCGAGTTCGACGAGACCGCGCCGAGCAGTTTCTGGCCGCCGGCCAGGATGTTGGTGACGCCGGTGCGGACGTCGGCGGCGACATCGGTGTCGTTGAGCTTGCGCTGCAGCGACGCCCTGGCGCTGTCGAAAGTGTTGGTGGCCGCCGCGGTGTCGCCGTTGGACGAGTACGCCAGCAGCGCCCCCTCCAGCGAGGTCATGTAGTTCTCGATCGACGGGATCATCTGGACGCGGTCGGCGGCCAGTTGCAGATTGCGGGCCGAGTTGAGGCCGGCGTAGACCCGGGCGCCGCCGAAGGCCAGGGCAAGGGCGAGCGGGATCGCGACGATCGCGAACACCTTGCGGCGTACCGGCCAGTTCCGCAGTGACCACCGGGAGGGACGCTTCACCGGCGCGGCCGGCTGCTGAGGGTCCGGCGGCAACTGCCCCACCCCGTCCGGGGTGGCGAACATGGTCACTGCACTGCGGCCGGGCTGACGACCGCTGCACCGTTATTCAGTGTTCCCGCCTGCTTCATTGAGACTTCCTGGTCATCGCTCACCCGTGGCATGCCGACGAGACAGCGAATTACGCCTGGCAATCCGTCGAGTATGACAGCGTTGGCCCGGCATCTCCATAGTCGTTACTGAACAGAGAGGTTGCGCGGAGAGCAGTGCGCGGCTTTTCGGGGTGGCGAGCAAATTGCACTGCGGCACAACTGAGATCATCATCGGATGTTCCGGGTGATGTTTTACCAACCGCGCATCGCGCCGAATACCGGTAACGCGATCCGGATGGTGGCCGCGACCGGATGCGAACTGCACCTGGTCGAGCCGCTGGGCTTCGACCTGTCCGAACCCAAGCTGCGCCGAGCCGGCCTGGACTACCACGACCTGGCGTCGGTGACCGTGCATCCGTCGTTGGAGGCGGCGTGGTCGGCGGTCGGCGACGCGCGGGTGTTCGCATTCACCGCCCACGCCGAGCAGCCGTTCACCGACGTCGACTACCTGCCCGGCGATGTGCTGCTGTTCGGGCCCGAACCCACCGGGCTGGACGAGGCGACGCTGGCCGACCCGCACATCACCGCCCGGGTGCGCATCCCGATGCTGTCGGGGCGGCGCTCACTGAACCTGTCCAACGCGGCAGCCGTCGCCGCCTATGAGGCGTGGCGGCAGCACGGCTTCGCCGGTGGCGTCTAGCGGCTAGATCACCAGGTGTCCCAGTGGGTCAGCTGCTCGGCGGGCAGCCGCTTGGCCGGCTTGAAGCTGGTGCCCTTGGTGTAGGCGATCGGGAACAGCCCGCCCTGGGTGTACTGCTCGTAGGGGATCCCGAGCAGCTCGGCGGTCTTCTTCTCACCCTCCCCGATCAGGTGCAGCGTGGTCCACGCGGTGCCGAGGCCACGTGAGCGCAGGGCCAGCATGAAGCTCCAGACCGCGGGCAGCAGCGAACCCCAGAACGAGGCCTGCATTCCCGCATCGGCACCCTCGGGACGGCCTTCGAGGCACGGAATGAGGAACACCGGCGCCTTCTCGAGGTTCTCGTTGAGGTACGACGCTGAACTGCGCACCGCGCCCTGCTGCTCGTCGCGGATGTCGCCACGGACCGGGCTGGGCATGTCCAGGTACGGAGTGGCGGTGGCGCGATAGATGTCGGCGATGGCCTTCTTCTTGGCGGGGTCCTCGACGAAGACCCACTGCCAGCCCTGGGCGTTGGATCCCGTGGGCGCCTGCAACGCCAGGTCGAGACACTCGATCAGAACCTCGCGCGGCACCGGCTTGTCGAAGTCGAGCCGCTTGCGCACCGATCGGGTGGAGGTCAGGAGTTCATCAGCGGTCAGATCGAGTGTCATGTCTGGAGACTACATTCGGGTTCATGGCCCCCGACCTGACTCCTGAAGTAACCGATCGACTCGTCGCCGATCACTACGGCTGGCTCACCACCGTGGCGAAATCCGGCCAGCCGGTGCCCAAACTGGTGTGGTTCTACTTCGACGGCACCGACGTCGTCGTCTACACCACCCCGACTGCGGCCAAGGTGCGCCACGTTCGGGCCCACCCGCAGGTGAGCCTGAACCTGGACTCCGACGGAAACGGGTCGGGCATCATCGTCATCGGCGGCGCCGCCGTGGTGGACTCCGAGGATGCCGACCCCCGCGACGACGAACCGTATTGGGCCAAGTACCGCGAGGCCGCCGACCGGTTCGGCCTGACCGAGGCGATGGCCGGCTACAACCTGCGGCTTCGGATCAGCGTCGACAAGGTGTGGACCACGCCGACGGCCGAGGGTTAACGCGCCCGCTCGGTCGAGTGTGCGCTCCCATACCCCAACCGCGGCATGTCGCGGATGAAACCGCACACCCGACGCCCATTAACGGAAGTCCCGCGAGCGCGAGCTCACCTTCATGGTGATGCGGCCCATCCGTTCGGCGATCACCGTCACCGCGCCGGTGGCGTTTTGCACCTGACCGCGGATCAGCAGGGCTGAGGCCGTCTGCGCCAGCTTGCGGTGCCGGCTCCACACCCCCGGGGTGCACAGCACGTTGACCATGCCGGTCTCGTCCTCGATGTTCATGAACGTCACGCCCTGGGCGGTGGCCGGGCGCTGGCGGTGGGTCACCGCCCCGGCGATCAGGACCCGGCTGCCGTCAGGCACGCCGAGAAGCTGATCGGCCGGAACGACGCCCATCGCATCGAGGTCCTCGCGCAAGAACTGTGTCGGGTAGCTGTCCGGAGAGATGCCGGTGGCCCACACGTCGGCGGCGGCCAGTTCCACCTCGGTCATTCCCGGCAACGCAGGCACATGCGACGACGAGCCGACCCCGGGCAGCCGATCGGGACGCTGGGTGGCCGCCGCCCCGGCCGCCCACAACCCCTCGCGACGCGTGATCGAGAAGCAGCCCAGCGCCCCGGCGGTGGCCAGCGCCTCGGTCTGCGGTACCGAAAGTACAACGCGCTCAGTTAGATTCAGCAGCGAGGCATACGCTCCGTTAGCCGCCCGCTCATCGACGATGCGCTGGGCGAGCTCGTCACCGATGTGGCGCACCGCACCCAGCCCCAGCCGCACCTCGAGCCCGTGGTTCTCCAGCGTGGCGTGGGCAAGGCTGGCGTTGACGTCAGGTCCGTGCACGGTGACGCCGTGGCGGCGGGCGTCGGCGACCAGCGACTGCGGGGAGTAGAAGCCCATCGGCTGGGCACGCAGCAGTGCCGCGCAGAACGCCGCCGGGTGGTAGAGCTTGAACCACGAGGAGTAATACACCAGCGAGGCGAAGCTCAGCGAATGGCTTTCGGGGAAGCCGAAATTGGCGAATGCCTCCAGTTTTTCGTAGATCCGGTCGGCGACTTCCCCGGTGATGCCGTGCCGCTGCGCCATCCCGGCGTAGAACCGGTCACGCAGGCGCCGCATCTTCTCGGTGGAGCGTTTGGAACCCATGGCTCGGCGCAACTGGTCGGCCTCGGCCGCCGAGAACCCCGCGCAGTCCACCGCCAGTTGCATCAGCTGTTCCTGGAACAGCGGCACCCCCAGCGTCTTTCGCAGGGCCGGTTCCATCGAAGGATGGTCGTAGATCACCGGTTCCAGGCCGTTGCGCCGCTTGATGTAGGGGTGCACCGAGCCGCCCTGAATGGGGCCGGGCCGGATCAGGGCCACCTCCACCACCAGGTCGTAGAACAGCCGCGGCTTCAACCGCGGCAGGGTGGCCATCTGCGCACGGGACTCCACCTGGAACACCCCGACCGAGTCGGCCTTCTGCAGCATCTCGTAGACGCGCTTATCGGACAGGTCCAGCCGGGCCAGGTCGACCTCGATACCCTTGTGCTCGGCAACCAGGTCGATGCAGTAGTGCAGCGCCGAGAGCATGCCGAGGCCGAGTAGGTCGAATTTCACCAAACCGATTGCCGCACAGTCATCTTTGTCCCATTGCAGCACACTGCGGTTCGCCATCCGCGCCCATTCCACCGGGCACACGTCGGCGATCGGCCGGTCACAGATCACCATGCCGCCGGAGTGGATGCCCATGTGCCGGGGCAGGTTCTTGATCTCACATGCCAGCTCGATCACCGACTCGGGGATGCCCTCGATATCGGGCGAGTCGGCAAGCCCGTCCCAGCGGCTGATCTGCTTGCTCCAGGCGTCCTGCTGGCCCTGCGAGAAGCCCAGCGCACGGGCCATGTCGCGCACCGCGCTGCGCCCGCGGTAGGTGATGACGTTGGCGACCTGAGCGGCATAGTCACGGCCATAGCGGTCGTAGACATACTGGATGGCCTTTTCGCGCAGGTCGGATTCGATGTCGATGTCGATGTCGGGCGGCCCGTCGCGAGCCGGGGACAGGAACCGCTCGAAGAGCAGACCGTTGGCCACCGGGTCGACGGCAGTGACCCCCAGTGCGTAGCAGACCGCCGAGTTGGCCGCCGATCCGCGCCCCTGGCACAGGATGTCGTTGCGACGGCAGAACTCGGTGATGTCGTGTACCACCAGGAAGTAGCCCGGGAACTTCAGCTGGGAGATGACATCGAGCTCCCGCTCGATCTGGGCGTAGGCCTTCGGCGCACCGTCCCGCGGGCCGTAGCGTCGGGCGGCCCCGAGCATGGTCAGCTCGCGCAACCAGCTGTCCTCGGTGTGCCCCGCGGGGACGTCGAAAGGCGGCAGCTGGGGGGCGATCAGCGCGAGCCCGAAGGCACATTGCTCACCGAGATCGGCTGCGGCAGTGACCACTTCGGGATACTCGAAGAACAGCCGGGCCATCTCGTCACCGGAGCGCAGGTGCGACCCGCCCAGCGGGGCCAACCAACCCGCCGCGGAGTCCAGAGACTGGCGGGCCCGGATCGCACCCATCGCCATGGCCAGCCTGCCCCGCCCGGGCTCGGCCACATGCGCGGCGGTGGTGGCGACCACCGTCAGCCCGAATCTCGGCGCGAGAGCGGCCAGGGCCGCGTTGCGTTCGTCGTCGAGCGGGTCACCGTGATGAGTGAGCTCGACACTGACCCGGTCGGCCCCGAACCGGTCGACCAGGTCGGCAAGAGCCTGCGCGGCAGCCTCCGGACCGCCAGCCGAGAGCGCTTGCCGGACATGGCCTTTGCGGCATCCGGTCAGGATGTGCCAGTGCCCGCCGGCCGCCTCGGCCAGCGCGTCGTAGTCGTAGAGCGGTTTGCCCTTCTCCCCGCCGGCCAGGTGCGCGCGGGCGATCGCACGGGACAGCCGGCGGTAACCTTCCGGCCCGCGGGCCAGCACCAGCAGATGCGGGCCCGGCGGATCGGGGGCGTCAGTGCGCGGGGTGTTGCCGAGCGACAGCTCGGCACCGAAGACGGTGCGCATGTCGAGTTCCTTGGCGGCCTCGGCGAAGCGCACCACCCCGTAGAGGCCGTCGTGGTCGGTGAGCGCCACGGCCCGCAGGTCGAGCCGCGCCGCCTCCTCGACGAGCTCCTCCGGGGTGCTGGCCCCGTCGAGAAAGCTGTAGGCCGAATGCGCGTGCAACTCGGCATAGGGAACACCGGAACGCAGCGGTTGCGCACCGGCCGGTTCGTAGGGTTGCCGCTTGCGGGACCAGGCCGGGCTGTCCCCGCCGTCGGCGTGCGGCTCCCCCAGGGCTTGACCGGTGCGGCGCGGCTTGCCGTTGAGCACCCGCTCCATCTCGCCCCAACTCGGCGGGCCGTTGTGCCATCCCACCCCGGTCAGCCTAATCGAACATATGTTCTAAGACCAGGTGGTAGCGGACAATGACGGATAGGAGCAATGGAAACGAGGGGTATGACGTCCGAAAGGCACGATCGTGAACTGGAGTCCGAGCGGGTTTACCTGGCCGGTCTCTACGAGAGGCTCGACGGCAAGCGCAGACGGGTCAAGGCCCAGTACCGCGCCGCGTACGGCGGCCCGATCGACGTTCAGGACGGCGGAACGCTGGTCGCCCGCGACGCCGAGGTGCGTGCGCTGGCCCAATCCGTCGCCCGGTTGGACGTGGCTGACCACGGCTTGTGCTTTGGACGGCTGGACACGGTTACCGGTGAACGGCTCTACATCGGCCGCATCGGGATCTCCGACGAGCATGACCATGAGCCGCTGCTGATCGACTGGCGGGCACCGGTGGCCAGCGCGTTCTACGTCGCCACCGCCGCCAGTACACAGGGGATGCGGCGGCGCAGGCAGTTCCATTCGCGGGGTCGCCGCCTGCTCGACTTCACCGACGAGGTGTTCGGCCGCCCCGACGCCGACGCCGGTGACGACAGCCCGTTCAGCAGTGACGCCGCCCTGCTTGCCGCCGTCAACGCACCCCGCGGCGACGGTATGCGCGACATCGTCGCGACGATCCAGGCCGAGCAGGACGAGATCATCCGGCTCGACCATCCCGGCGTGCTGGTCATCGAGGGCGGCCCCGGCACCGGTAAGACCGTGGTGGCCCTGCACCGCGTCGCCTATCTGCTCTACACCCAGCGGGCGCGGATCGAACGTCACGGGGTGCTGGTCGTCGGACCCAACCAGGCGTTCATGAACCACATCAGCCGGGTGCTGCCCTCCCTCGGCGAGTCCGAGGTGGTCTTCATGACGGTCGGCGATCTGGTCCCCGGCCTGCACGTCACCGCCGAGGACTCCCCGAATGTCGCCCGTATCAAGGGATCCCGCGCGATGCTGGATGTGTTGGCTGCGGCGATCGCCGACCGGCAACGGCTGCCCGAGGAGCCGATCCAGATCCCGCTGGCCGATGTCGAGATGCAGATCGCCGCCGACGCCGCCCAGTGGGCCATCGACGAGGCCCGCGCCAGCGGGCTACCGCACAACCAGGCCCGCGCGGTGTTCCAGGAGATCGTCACCTATGTGTTGACCGAACGCGCGATCGCCCGCATCGGCCGGGGCTGGCTGACCCGGGACAATCCCGACGCCTGGGAGAAGGTGCGCGCGGACCTGCTCTCCGAGCTCGACGACAACGCACAGTTCTGTAAGGCCCTCGACGAACTGTGGCCGATCCTGAGCCCGCAGGACGTGCTGAGCACCCTCTACACCTCGGCGGAGCGCCTTCGCTCCGCCGGTGCCGACCCGTCGCTGCACCGCGAGGACGGCACCGCGTGGACCGTGTCGGACGTTCCGCTGCTCGACGAGCTGGCCGACCTGCTGGGCCCCGACAAGCCGGCCGACGATGCCGCCGAGCGGGCACGGCAAGCCGAAACGGCTTATGCCGCAGGCGTCTTGGAGAACATGGTCGACCGCGAAGACATGATGGACGACGAAGACCACCTCCTGGCCCAGGACCTCCTCGACGCCGAGGATCTCGCCGAGCGCTTCCTCGAACGCGACAACCGCGATCTGGCCGAACGTGCCGCCGCCGACCGGGATTGGACCTACCGGCATGTGGTGGTCGACGAGGCCCAGGAGCTCTCGGAGATGGACTGGCGGGTGCTGATGCGACGTTGCCCGAGCCGGTCCTTCACCGTCGTCGGCGATCTGGCGCAACGCCGTTCGATGGCCGGGGCGACATCGTGGGCGGAGATGCTCGAGCCCTACGTCCCCGGCCGGTGGGTCCACCGGCCGCTGTCGGTGAACTACCGCACCCCCGCCGAGATCATGGCGGTCGCCGCGGCGCTGCTCGCCGACTTCGCCCCCGATGTCCGGCCGCCGGAATCGGTGCGCGCGTGCGGGGTGCGGCCGTGGTCCCACCAGGTCACCGCGGAGACGATGGCGGCCGCCATCGACGAATTCGTCGCATCCGAAGGCGCCAGCGAGGGCACCAGCGTGGTGATCGGGCCGCCGGGTGTTCCGGGTGCGGTCACCCCGGCGGAGACCAAGGGCCTGGAGTTCGACGCGGTGCTGGTGGTCGAGCCGGACCGCATCCTGGCCGACGGGCCGCGCGGTGCCGCCGAACTCTATGTGGCGCTCACCCGGGCCACCCAGCGGTTGGGCGTGCTGCATCAGCGGCCACTGCCCGCGGCCCTGACCGGGCTCGCGGTGCGATGAGTTCTGGCCCGCTGCGGAGTCGATAGACGAAAGAACCCAGGACAGGAGAATTCACCGTGACCGATACCGCACCGCCCAAGACCGCTCTACCGCCGATCGTCGACCAGCAGGCCTGGCGCACCGCACTCGACGAGCTGCGCGCCCGCGAGAAGGCCGCAACCCGTGAACTCGACGCCATCGCCGCCCAGCGCCGCAGGCTGCCGATGGTCGAGATGCCGAAGTACGTCCTGATCGGGGCGGACGGGCCGGTCTCCCTGGCCGAGGTGTTCGACGGCCGGCCGCAGCTGATCGTCTACAACCACATGTGGACCGACGGAGCCCAGTGGCAGTGCCCGGGCTGTACCGGCTTCACCTCACAGTTCACCCGGCTGGAATTCCTCGACAACTACGACGCCCGCTTCGTCATCGTCACCAATGGTCCCATCGAGGAGGCGCTGGCCTACAAGAAGAGGGTTGGCAACAAGATGGACTGGTACTCCTCGTCGGAGAGTTCGTTCAGCGCCGACGTCGACGCGGCCCCCGGTGAAGGTTTCGCGGTCAACGTCTTCCTGCGCGACGGCGAAACCGTCTACCGCACATGGCATACCAACGGCCGCGGCACCGAGCAGCTGAGCCACTCCTTCGCGCTGATCGACGTGCTGCCGTACGGGCGGCAGGAGGAATGGCAGGACTCCCCCGACGGATGGCCGCAGCGGCCGACCTACTCGGGTTGGGCCGATTCGCCGACCATCGCTGCGGCCTACGGCGACGAGGTTTGAGCCAACGCCGTCATTCCCGGCCCCGCCTCGGGGGCGACGTCGCGCGCGGTGAGTTCCTCGTGGCAGGTGTCGCACTCGAGGCGAATGTGAGCCTCGCCGCCGCAGCCGCGGTGGCGATAGTGGACGGGCGGGCCGTCGGGGGCCATGTAGGTATCGCCCCAGTCGCGTAGTGCCATCAGCACGGGGTATAGCGCCAGGCCCTTGTCGGTCAGCCGGTAGGCATCGCGGGTTCGGCTGTTGGCAGCCTTGTAGGGCTCGCGCCGCAGGATGCCCTCGTCGACCAAACGATCGAGCCGGTCGGCGAGCCGGCCGCGCGGAATCCCGAGCGATTCCAGGAAGTCCTCATAGCGCGTGGTGCCGGCAAATGCCTGCTTGACCAGCAAGAACGTCCATCTGTCGCCGAGTACCACCAGCGGGCGGGTGATCGAGCAGGCGACGTCGGCGAGCTCTTCATAGCGCACGACGGTCAGCGTATCAGTTTGAGACTCTGCATCGACTTTCTGCATCTCATTCTGATACTGTGCGCTGCATTCCATTTTAAGACTGAGAGGAAGCCGGGATGCGCGCAGTGCAGGTCATCGAGGAGAGCGGGCCGGCGGCGGTCGTGCTCAGTGACGCACCCGAACCCGAGGGTGAACTCGTCGTCGCGGTTCGTGCAGCCGGGGTGTCGTTTCCCGACCTGCTGATGACTCGTGGGGAATACCAAGTGCGACAACGCCTTCCATTCACGCTCGGCTGGGAGGCCGCCGGAGATGTGATCAAGGCGCCGCCGGGCAGCCAGTTCCGGGTGGGCGACCGGGTGATGACCCTCAGCTTCGGCGCCCACGCAGAACGGGTGGCCGCGGTCGAGGAGACGACGTTCGCGCTACCCGACCCGATGACCTACCGGCAGGGTGCGGCGCTCCCGCTGAACTACCTCACGGCGCTGGCTGCGGTGCAGCGCCGCGGCGGGCTGCAGCCAGGCGAGACGGTGCTGGTGCACGGCGCCGCCGGCGGTGTCGGAAGCGCCGTCGTCCAGATCACCAAAGCCCTGGGGGGACGGGTCATCGGATGCGTATCGACCGAGGAAAAAGCCTCGGTGGCAACAGCTTTGGGAGCTGACGGGGTGGTCGTCGGCGAGAAGTGGCGGACTCAGCTCGAGGGTCCGGTCCAGATGGTCGTCGACCCTGTCGGCGGCCAGACGCGATTCCGGGACAGCTTGCGCGCGCTCGCCCCGGAGGGCCGCATCGTCGTGGTCGGGTTCGCCGCAGGCGAGATACCGAACGTCGCTGCGAACCTGCTGTTGCTGCGCAATGTCGACGTGCGCGGCTGCTCGTTCGGTGTGCTCGCGGTCGACCCGAACGTGCGGCAGGCCGCCGTCACGCAGCTGCAGGACCTAGCGGTCAGTGGCGCAATCGATCCGCTGATCGGTGCGGTGTACCCACTCGAGGACGTCGCGTCCGCGCTTGCCGACCTGGCCGAGCGCCGCTCCACCGGAAAAGTGGTCGTCGAACTCGGCTGACACCTGCCGGTGGCTCTAGGCTCTCCCTGTGACCGCGACACCTGATTCCCCCGATCCGCAGCTGCATGCCGCCGAGCCGCACCACAGCGGTGTCGGAAGCAAACTGAACTGGCTGCGAGCGGCGGTGCTCGGTGCCAACGACGGGATCGTGTCGACCGCCGGCATCGTCGTCGGCGTCGCCGCCGCCACGGTGGAGCGCGGCCCGATCTTCACCGCGGGCATCGCCGCGCTGGCGGCAGGCGCACTGTCGATGGCCGTCGGCGAGTACGTCTCGGTCAGCACCCAGCGCGACACCGAGAAGGCCCTGCTGAACAAGGAGCGCCGCGAACTGGACACCCAGCCTAGTGCCGAATTCGAGGAGTTGGCTGCGCTTTACGAGGCCAAGGGACTCTCGCCCGCCACGGCCCGCACAGTGGCCGAGGAACTCACCGACCACGACGCGTTCGCCGCGCACATCGACATCGAACTCGGTATCGACCCAGAGGAACTGACCAATCCGTGGCAGGCCGCGATCTCCTCGGCCGTCGCGTTCACGGCCGGTGCGATCCTGCCGCTGCTGGCGATCCTGCTGCCGCCGCCGGCGTTGCGTATCCCGATCACCTTCGTCGGCGTGCTCGTCGCCTTGGCCTTCACCGGCTGGATCAGCGCCCGCCTGGGCGGGGCCAACGTCACCCGCGCGATTCAGCGGGTGGTCATCGGCGGGGCACTGGCCATGGCGATCACGTTCGGCATCGGCCACCTCGTCGGCGGCGCCGTCACCTAGCGTCAGCTGAACATGACCTTGGTCGCAGGCGTGGTGGCTTGGAGAACCTCCGGCAACCTGGACGCCGCGAGCTTTGGAACATCAGACGTGGCCTGATACTGGCGCGGGTGTTGTGTGACGCTGGCCGGAGGTCGCTCAATGGGTGGGCCAGCCGAGTGCATTGAATACCGCGACAGGGTTGAGGTAGTCGCGCCAGTGCACAATCTTGCGGTCGCGCAGGGTAATTACGGAGATGAATCGGTTGGTGTAGGGGTGGTTTCCGTTGACGGTGTGGCCTTCGGAGGCGTATTCGAGGATCACGACGTTCTTGGCGGGGTCGTGGTAGGCGGCCAGGTCGAAGCAGCGCTCCAGTTGTATGGCGGTCCCGTAGGGGCGGTAGAGCTCGGCGAGTGCTTGTCGGCCCTCGACCCGTGGCGGGTATCCGGGCACGGTGATCACATATTCGGTCACGACGTTCTCGGCCATCAGGTCGAAGAAGTGCCCGGGATCGACAAGGCCGTGCAGTCCTTGTTCGATGATCCGGAAGAACGGGTCCAGCGCCGCGAAGTCGTCCAGGTTCGCGATGGTGCTCATTGTCATTACCTTCCTTGTCCGGTTGCGGCGATGCTGTGTCCACGCATCCACGTCCACGCATCCGCCGCTTGCGCGGCGAAGGTGGTGAAGCTGATCGGTGGTCGACCGGTCACGGTACGGACATCATCGTTGGGTTGTGACCCGTTGCCGCTGGCGATGGTGGAGGTCAGCAAGCGCAGCATGACCGTGTAGTCGTGTGGCACGCCGGCGGCGAGCATCGCCTCGATCCAGGCGTTCTGATCGATGGCGGAGTAGGTGATCGCGCGACCGGCGGCCACGGACATGATCTCGGCGGCCTGGGTCATCGTCAACGCTTCAGGGCCGGTCGGGGCATACGTCGCCCCTGCGTGTGTGGTGGGATCGGCCAATGTGGCCGCGGCCACGGCAGCGATGTCGTCGACATCGACGAAAGCTTCGGCGCCGTCGCCGTTGGGTGCGACGATCGTGTTGTTGGCCGGCGCCAGGAAGCCCTCACTGAAGTTCTGCATGAACCACGCGGGCCGGATGATCGAATGAGTCAGCGCCGATCGTTCCAACAAATCCAGTTCGACCGCGCGCAGTGCAAGCTCGGGTGCAGCGTCTTGCACGCCGTACGCGCTGAGATAAGTGATGTGCCTGACCCCCGCGTGCTCGGCCTGGTCGAGGAATTCCGAGACAATTCCCTGATAATCCATCCGCATCACCGGTGGGACAAGGTAGACGGCTCCGGCGCCGTCGAGTGCCAGGCGATAGGTCGTGGGGTCGTCCCAGTCGAACCGGACCTGACGGCCGCAGCGTGACGCCGTGCGAACTGTCACCCCTTGGCGGGCCAGTCTGGCAGCCACCCGCGATCCGGTCTTACCGGTAGCACCGAGGACCAGCACGGGTTTGTTGACGTTGTTCATAACCCAATACTCGGTACACCAGATGAGCGTTTCAATGATCTTGACACTCAATAAATTGTGCCAAACACTCAACGTGTGGATTTGTTGCAGGAGCATCTGGTGCGTGCTCGCGCTTCTGGCGGCGTCTTCGCGCGCTCTACGGCGGTACCTCCGTGGGGATTGCGGCTACCCGGCACGATCCAGCTGGCCGTCCACGCCGTCGTTCAGGGCAGCGCGTGGCTGTGGCTCGACGGCATCGGCAACCCAATTGAACTGCGCCCCGGCGATCTGGCATTGGTGCGCGGCGGCCCGGATCATTTCATCGGCGACCAGCCCGGGGCGACGTGCGTGACGCACGAAGAGTTCCAGTCGCTGCCCGATGCGGAGGAAGCCGACTCACAGGGCGGCGCCTCGGTGTTTCTGTGCGGCGCTTACCGTTTCGCCGGTGACATTGGACAAGGATTGGTCGACGCACTTCCTCCGATGCTCCCGCTGCCGGCGACCGTTGACGATCCGATTCACGCCGTCGTTACACTGCTGTCCCGAGAAATGTTGCACGCGCAGCCCGGCCGCCAAACAGTGCTCGACAGGCTGCTCGACGTGCTCGTCGTGTTCGGGCTTCGCTCTGGACTGACACGCAGCTCAAATCCGCCAGCGTGGTTCCATGCAGCTTCAGATCCGCGCTTGGCACCGGCCCTGCACGCTATCCACGGCCAGCCCGAAAAGCCGTGGACTGTAGACGAACTCGCCGCGATCGCGCACATGTCCAGGGCTACTTTCGCCCGCGCATTTCAGCAGGTGCTCGGACAATCACCCATGCGCTACCTCACCGACTGGCGCATGGCTCTAGCTCGCGACCTGCTTCTCGCCTCCGACGCAACCCTTGGACAGATCGCCGCCCAGATTGGCTACAGCTCGGTCTACGCGTTCACCACCGCGTTCCATCGCCACCACGGCCAGCCGCCCCGACGTTGGCAACTCGCGACCATCAGCCACCCATGAGCCAACTGTGACCAACCTGCTGACCGAGTGCGCCTGATACGTAAGGAATTCTGTCTAGAAGGCAAAGTGAGGTGCCGTCGGCAACTCCGAATCGACGACGGAATGTGCTCATAGGACAGAGTCAACCGCGTGCATGGGGCCCGGCCCGCAACCCCCAACTCAACGCCGACGATCACCCATGCCGCCTGACGGTCAGTTCGTGTACTCGGCGACGCCGTCGTCGAGTACCACCCGGGCGCCCGCGCCGTCGGGTCCGGCCGCCTCGGTGCGATAGATGGCCTTGCCCGCCTCGGTTCGCCAGATCGACGTCGTCAGCGTCTCGCCGGGGAACACCGGAGCGGAGAACCGCGCGGCGACCGCCGTCAGCTTCGAGGCGTCGTTGCCGGCCAGCTCGGCCAGCAGCGCGCGCCCGGCGAAACCGTAGGTGCACAACCCGTGCAGGATCGGCGTCGGGAAGCCGGCCATCTCACGGGCGAACCACGGATCGCTGTGCAGCGGGTTGCGGTCACCGGAGAGCCGGTAGATCAACGCCTGATCGGCCCGGGTCGGTGCGACGACACGGGCATCCGGCTCGCGGTCGGGGAACTCCGGGGCGGCCGGCCGCTGACCGGGCTGCCCGCCGAATCCTCCGGCGCCTCGGATGACGGCCGTCGACAACGTCTCGGCGACCAGTTCACCGGTGGCCGGGTCGGTTCCGATCCCACGCATCATCACGATGCCGTTCTTGCCCTCACCCTTGTCCTGGATGTCGGCGACCTCGGATACCACCGACAGCGACCCGGAAGCGGGCAGCGGCTTATGCAGCCGGATCTCCTGGGAGCCGTGCAGCAGCAGGCCGAAGTTGAACGACCCCACTTTGCCGACCGCGGCGAAGCCCGTACAGCAGATCACCGCGAATGTGGGCAGCACCTGCTGGGCGATGTCGTGGCTGTTCTCGGTGGTGTACGCCAGATCGTCGACGCCGGCGCCCACGCCCAATGCGTAGAGCAGCGTGTCGCGTTCGGTCCACTCGTAGAGCTGTGGTTCGGTCCGGGCTCCGATTGCCGTGGGATCAAGTGCCATTGCGCCGCTCCTGGGGTCTTTAGATAGTCGACTCAATAGTCGCACTCCCGAAAATCTCGCACGCCGAAGCCGGGGACAAGGCACGCTATTGGCATGCATCGTTCGCGTCTTCGGTCTCTCGTCGCGGTCCTGGCCGCACTGATGGCGGTCGCTCTCGTCGCCTCCTGCGGTTCTTCGGCACCCAAGGCGCGGTCGATCACCCTGACCTTCATCCGGCACGGGGAGTCTCAGGCCAACAAGGACGGGATCATCGACACATCGGTGCCCGGGCCGTCGCTGACGGCGACCGGCGAGCAGCAGGCCGACTCGGTGGCCAATCGGCTGAAAAGCAATGGCTACGACGGGATCTACGCCTCGGAGATGGTACGTACGCAGCAGACGGCGGCCCCGATGTCGAAAGCACTGGGCGAGCCGGTGAACGTGCTGCCCGGCCTCAACGAGATCTCGGCGGGCTGGTTCAACGGCGCCAGCATGGACAGCGCCGCCGCGACGTACCTGGTGGCGCCGATGGACTGGATGCGCGGCTTCACCAACTTCAGCATTCCGGGATCGGTCAGCGGCACCGAGTTCAACAGCAAGTTCAGCTCCGCGGTGCAGCGGATCTACGAAAGCGGCGACACCAAACCCGTCGCGTTCTCCAGCGCCGCCTCGATCATGCTGTGGACACTGCTGAACGTGCGTAACGGCAAGGACAGCCTGGCCACCGACCACCCGCTGCCCAACACCGGCCGGGTCGTGATCACCGGCAACCCCGTCGACGGGTGGACGCTGGTCGACTGGGACGGCATCACTGAGTTCTAAGCTCCGGTGTGGCCAACTTCAGCATGCCGTTGCGCGTGCGCTACGTCGAATGCGATATGCAGGGCCGAGCGTTCAACGGCCACTACCTGACCTGGGTCGACATGGCCCACACAGAGGCGCTGCGCGAGCTGGTGGGCGGCATCCAGATTCTGGTGGAACGCGGGATCGACGTGGTGGTGGCCGCCGCTGAGCTGCAGTTCCGGCGGCCGGCCGGGTTCGACGACGACCTGGTCATCGAGGTCGCCCTCGACCCACCGGGCCGGACGTCGCTGCGCAGCACCTATGTGATCCGGCGCGGCGAGGACGTGGGTGGCCGAGGCGACCATGATCCACGTCTGCGTCGATGCGACGACGTTCGAGAAGCGGCAGTGGCCGGACTGGTTCCGCAACGAGGTCGCCGCCGCGTCTTGACCGCAGCCTGCGGGCCGACCACGATGTCCCCATGCGCTATGTCGTTACCGGCGGTACCGGGTTTCTTGGCCGCCGGGTCGCGGCCCGACTGACGGCCCTCGACGACGCCGACGACGGGCCGGTCGAGCACGTCGTCAACTGCGCACCCGGGTCCACCGAAGAGGCCGTCGCGCTGGCTCGATCCACCGGCGCCCGGCTGCACCACGTGTCGTCGATCGCGGTCGCCGGTGATTACCGTGGCGAGTTCACCGAGGACGACTTCGACGTCGGCCAGCAGTTGCCCGGCGCCCAGCACCGCGCCGCGTTCGCCGCCGAACATCTGGTCCGCATGTCCGGGGTCGGGTTCCGGATCTACCGGACCGGCGTCGTCGTCGGCGACTCACACAGCGGAGAGTCCGACCGGATCGTCGGGCCGCTGCACTTGTTTCCGCTACTGGCCCGGCTGTCCGCGCTGCCGGCGATCACGCCGATCCTGCTGCCCGACATCGGCCGCGCCAACGTAGTGCCGGTGGACTTCGTCTGCGACGCCCTGGTCGAACTGATGCACGCTGACGGCTACGACGGTCAGACGTTCCACCTCACCGCCGACGATACGGTCGGATTACGGCAGGTCTACCGCGCGGTGGCGCGCGAGGCGGGCCTCCCGCCGGTGCGCGGGTCGTTGCCGGCAGCTATCGGCGGGCCTGTGCTACATGCACGCGGCCGGGCAAAAGTGTTGCGGGACATGGCCGCAACGCAGCTCGGCGTCCCAACGGGAGCGCTGGATTCCGCCGATACGCCGACGACGTTCACCGCTGATCTGACGCGGGAAGCATTGGCGTCCAGTGGTATTCATCCGCCCGCGTTCCGCTCGTACGGCCCGGCACTGTGGCGCTACTGGGCGGCCCACCTCGATCCGAAGCGGACCCGCACCGGCGACCCGGCCGGACCGCTGGTGGGCAGGCACGTGATCATCACCGGCGCATCCAGCGGCATCGGCCGCGCGTCGGCACTGGCGGTGGCGCAGCGCGGCGCCACGGTGTTCGCGCTGGCACGCAACGGGGCGGCGCTCGACGAACTGGTGGCCGAGATCCGCGCGGACGGCGGTCAGGCGTACAGCTTCAGCTGCGACGTCACCGACGACGAGTCGGTGGACACGACGATCGCCGAGATCCTGGGCCGCTTCGGCCACGTCGACTATCTGGTCAACAACGCCGGCCGGTCGATCCGCCGTTCGGTGAGTGCCTCGACCGACCGCATGCACGACTACGAGCGGGTGATGGCGGTCAACTACTTCGGCGCGGTGCGGATGGTGCTCGCACTGCTGCCGCACTGGCGCGTGCGGCGTTTCGGGCATGTGGTCAACGTGTCCAGCGCCGGGGTGCAGGCACGCAACCCGAAGTACAGCTCCTACCTGCCGAGCAAGGCCGCACTCGATGCGTTCGCCGATGTGGTGGCCACCGAAACCCTTTCGGACAACATCACATTCACGACGATCCACATGCCGCTGGTGAAGACACCGATGATCGCGCCGTCGGGATGGCGCAATCCGGTGCCGCCGATCAGCGCCGAGCACGCCGCCGCGATGGTGGTGCGCGCCCTGGTCGACAAGCCGGTCCGCATTGACACCCCGCTGGGCACACTGGCCGATGTCGGCCAGTACTTCACCCCCAAGCTGGCCCGGCGGGCCCTGCATCAGCTCTACCTCGGCTATCCGGACTCCCCTGCCGCCCGCGGTGAAGCTCCCGCCCCACCGCCGGCACGACCGGCCCGCGACCGGCCGCGCCGTCGGGTCGTGCGGTTGCGCACACCACGGCCGGTGAAACGGGCGGTGCGGCTGGTTCCGGGCGTGCACTGGTGAGGTGCCGTCCGAGAAGCAGCCTGAGCGCGTAGCGCCGACCCGGCCGGTATCGTTACCGCGGTGACGACGGGGAACGACCAGGTGGCAGGGCTGCCCGTCTTCGCCGATGTGGACACCGGCGTCGACGATGCGATGGCCCTGGTCTACCTACTCGCCAGTGCCGACGCCGATCTGGTGGGCATCGCCTCCACGGGCGGCAACGTCGACGTCGACCAGGTGTGCCGCAACAACCTCGGACTGCTGGAACTGTGCGAGGCCGGCGACATCCCGGTCTCGCGGGGCGCCGAGCAGCCGCTGGCTGACACGATGCGCACCGCCGAGGACACCCACGGTCCAGCAGGCCTCGGCTATGCCGAGCTCCCCGCTCACCGCCGCGAACTGACGTCCTACGACTCCGCCGAGGCGTGGGTGCGGGCCGCACACGCCTACCCCGGAGAGCTGATCGGTCTGGTGACCGGCCCGCTGACCAACCTCGCCCTGGCCGTGCGGGCCGACCCGCAGCTGCCGTCGCTGCTGCGCCGTCTGGTGATCATGGGCGGGTCCTTCGACTACCGCGGCAACACCACCCCGGTGGCCGAGTGGAACATCAGCGTCGACCCGGAGGCCGCCGCCGAGGTGTTCGCTGCCTGGGGGCGGGCTGTGGAGTCGAATGCGATTGAACCGCATCAACTTCCGATCGTGTGCGGGCTGAATTTGACCGAGAACATCGCGCTGACGCCGGCGATCCTGAGCCGCCTGGCCGCTGCGGCGGAGTCGGCGACGGTGGCGATGAGTGTGCTCGATGCCAGGGGAACCCGGTCGGTGGCCGACAATCCGCTGATCCGCGCGCTCGAGGACGCGATGCGGTTCTACTTCGAGTTCCACTTCGACCAGGGCGAAGGGTTCCTGGCTCACCTGCACGACCCGCTGGCAGCAGCCGTCGCATTGGACCCGGGCGTCATCACCACCCGGGCGGCGACCGTCGATGTAGAACTGACCGGGACGCTGACCCGGGCCATGACGATCGCGGACTGGAGCCGCCGCTGGGGACGGGAACCCAACGCGCACATCGGTGTCGGCGTGGACCCGGCGGCCTTCTTCGACCGGTTCATCGAACGAGTGGGGCCGTTCGCCCGGGCGCTGGGTCATTCGTAAACCCCTTCCAGGTACCACCGGCGCTGCCGATAACACAGCAGCAGCGCGGTTCCCGACTCCTCCCCGGCCTGCCCACCCACCAGCACCTGGGCTCGTGCCGTGTGTCCGGTATGGGATTGTCCGGCCTGGTCCCACCATCGTTCGTCCACCGGCCACGGGCCGGCCCACCACCTGAGCTCGCCGCGGTACTGGCCGTCGAGATGTGTCGGCTCGGCGGTGAACATTCCCCGGGCGGTCACCTTGACCGGATTGCCCTGCGCATCAAGAAGTTCCACCGGATCATCGAGCAGAACCGTAGGAGCCGGCTCCGGGAGCCGGCCCGGCCACGGCCGGTCCGGGTCGGCCCTGGGCACCTGTTCGTCACCCAGCGGGGTCAGGGTGATCCGCTCGGCCGGGCCCCGGCCGCCGGACAGCATCGGCAGCTGCACCGCCTCCTGGCCCAGCAGCCCCTGTACCCGGACCAGTGCGCGGCGGGCCCGCAACCGGTCCTCCTCCCCCACCCCACCCCACAGCGGCAGCTGAAGTGCTTCTGCGGAAACAACTTCCACCGGCTGCAGCCGCAACAGCGTCACCGGCGCACGCGGTCGGTCCTGTGGTTTGCGTTGATTGAGCCAGCCGTCGAGCTGCCAGCGCACCCGGTCGGCGGTGGCGTCCTCGGTCAGCGGTTCAGCACACCGCCACACCCGGGTCAGTTCACCGCCGTCGGCGGTGACGGCGTGGATGGCCAGCCGGGTGCACCCGACACCGGCGGACTCCAGGCTGCGGTGCAGCGCCGCTGCCAGCGTCCGGCCGGCGAAGGCGGCGGCGTCGACCCGCTCGATGGGCGGATCGCAGTCGAGCACGGCGTCGAGTTCGGCAGGCACCTCCCGGCCCGAAGGTCCGCGCACCGGCTCCCCGCGCGCCAATCGGTGCGCGGCCACCGCGTCGGCGCCGAACCGGGAGGCCACATCGCTGCGGGACAATCCGGCGAACTGGCCGAAACTGCGAATACCCATCCGCCACAACAGGTCAGCCAGGTCGTCGCGGCCGGGGCCGGACAGGCTCGGCTCGGCGGCGAGCTGCCGGATGGACAGCGCCGAGAGGAACTCCGCGTCCCCGCCCGGTTCGATCATCCGACCGGCCTTGGCGGCGAACACCGCGGTCGCCAACTGGTCGGCGATCCCCACCTGGCATTCGACACCTGCGGCGGCGACAGCGTCGACCAGCCGTTCGGCGGCGTCCTGCTCGGAGCCGAAATACCGGGCCGCACCGCGGACAGCCAACACCAGCAGGCCGGGCCGCAGCACCTCGGCGCGGGGCACCACCTCGTCGACCGCGGCCGTCACCCCTTCGAAGAACCGCGCGTCACGCGCCGGGTCGGCGGCGACCACATGCAACTGCGGGCAGCGGGCCTGCGACTCGCGCCGCCGCAGTCCGCGGCGCACCCCGGCCGCACGGGCCGCCGACGAGCAGGCGATCACCCGGTTGGCCAGGGTGACCGCTACCGGCGCGGTGGCCTCCAGCCCCGCCGCCACCGCCGCAGCGACCGCGGGCCAATCCATGCACCAGATCGCCAGGACCCGGGCGGTCACGTCAGCCGGTCCTCGACCGGATGGAGCGCCCGCTGGCCCGGACCGACAACCGCACCCGGCTGATCCGCCCGCAGCCGGGCACCGGGACACCACTGCGCCCGGCGGTCATCTCATAGCCACGCACCCGCGCGTCGAGCCGGATCGAGGCGCCGTGCCACTCTCCCCGCACGACCACCAGGGTGCAGCCCTTCTGCCGGGCCCGCGCCACCACGGCCCGCGCCCGGGTGGCGGTGACCGTACGACCGGCCAGGCCGAGCACCACCAGGTCCATGCCGTCCATCAACACCGCGGCCACCTCGACAGGGTCGGTGCCCGGATCGGGGATCACCGCGATCCGGCTCAGGTCCGCACCCATCTCCGCGGCGGCGAGCAAGCCGAAATCCGGCACCCCGACCACGGCGACATGGCCACCGCCGGCGGTCACCGAAGCGGCCATGCTCACCGGCAGCGACCTAGCCCCCGAGACCACTGCCACCGCACCGCGCGGCAACCCCCCGGGAAGCAGTGCAGCCAGCGATTCAGGGATCGGTAGCAAACATTCCGACGTCGGGAGCACCTCATCGGCACGCTCGGCGACCTGGCGGGTGACACCTACCTTGCCGGATACCGCAGCCATCTGCTTGCGGAGCTGTTGTAGCTGCTCAGCACGGTTAAATCGGTGTTCTTCCCGGGCAAGCGCCGCCGTCATCGCCCACCTCCAGCTGCGATCGAGAACCACTATGTTCGAAAATATGTTCGATACTGTGAGTAAACACCCGGCCACCGACAGCGTCAAGCGCTCGGGAGTCCCCACATCGACTGATTCGACGCACCGACCCGAGGTTCGCAGGCACGATGAAACGATGAACACCGAGCAGGCCGACAAGATCGCCCACGGTAACGGCTTCGTCGCCGCACTGGACCAGAGCGGCGGCAGCACCCCGAAGGCACTGAAGCTCTACGGCATCGCCGAAGACGCCTACTCCGGGGACGAGCAGATGTTCGATCTGGTCCACCAGATGCGCACCCGGATCATCACCAGCCCAAGCTTCGGCGGTGACCGCATCGTGGCCGCGATCCTGTTCGAAGACACCATGGACCGCGACATCGAGGGCCGCGCCAGCGCCGACTACCTGTGGAACGTCAAGAACGTCGTGCCGATCCTGAAGGTCGACAAGGGCCTGGCCGCCGAGGCGGACGGCGCGCAGGTGATGAAGCCGATCGGCGGCCTCGACGACCTGCTGGCGCGCGCGGTGGGCAAGGGCATCTTCGGCACCAAGATGCGGTCGGTCATCAAGCTTCCCGGCGGTGGGCTCGACGCGGTGGTCGAGCAGCAGTTCGAGGTGGCCGACCAGATCCTGGCCGCCGGCCTGGTGCCCATCATCGAACCCGAGGTCGACATCCACTCCCCCGGCAAGGCTGCCGCCGAGGACCAGCTCAAGACCGCGATCCTGCGCCACCTCGGCGCGCTCGCCGACGGTCGACAGGTGATGCTGAAACTGACCTTGCCCGACACCGACGACCTCTACCGCGACCTGGTCGATCACCCGAAGGTGATGCGGGTGCTCGCACTGTCGGGCGGCTACACCCGTGCTGAAGCCTGCGAGCGGTTGTCCCGCAACCACGGTGTGATCGCCAGTTTCTCCCGCGCCCTCACCGAGGGGCTGACCGCCCAGCAGAGCGACGCCGAGTTCGACAAGACCCTGGATGCGGCGATCGCCGAAATCGCCGCTGCCTCAGGGACTTAACCGAAAATCACTCCCACTCGATGGTGCCGGGCGGCTTGCTCGTGACGTCGAGCACCACCCGGTTCACCTCGGGGACCTCATTGGTGATGCGGGTGGAGATACGCTCGAGCACCTCATAGGGCACCCGGGTCCAGTCCGCGGTCATCGCATCCTCACTGGAGACCGGCCGCAGCACGATCGGATGGCCGTAGGTGCGCCCGTCACCCTGGACACCGACCGAACGCACGTCGGCCAGCAACACCACCGGGCACTGCCAGATCTGGCCGTCCAGCCCGGCCGACGTGAGCTCCTCGCGGGCGATCAAATCCGCGCGCCGCAGCGTGTCCAGACGTCCCGCCGTCACCTCACCGACGATCCGGATACCGAGACCGGGACCCGGGAAGGGTTGGCGGGCAACGATTTCCTCCGGTAGGCCGAGCTCTCGGCCGACCGCGCGGACCTCGTCTTTGAACAGCAGCCGCAACGGCTCGACGAGTTTGAACTTCAGGTCGGCAGGCAGGCCGCCGACGTTGTGGTGGCTCTTGATGTTCGCCGTGCCGGTGCCGCCGCCGGACTCGACGACGTCGGGGTACAGCGTGCCCTGCACCAGGAAGTCAACGGGGTGGCCGTCGGAGTCGCCCTCGGCAAGCAGGTCGCGCACCGCACCCTCGAAGGCGCGGATGAACTCACGGCCGATGATCTTGCGTTTGCCCTCCGGGTCGTGCACACCCGAAAGTGCTTCCAGGAAGCGCTCTTCGGCGTCCACCGTGACCAGCCTGGCGCCGGTCGCGGCGACGAAGTCGCGCTGCACCTGGGCGCGTTCACCGGCGCGCAGCAGGCCGTGGTCGACGAACACACAGGTCAGTCGGTCGCCGATGGCCCGCTGCACCAGCGCGGCGGCCACCGCGGAGTCCACCCCGCCGGACAACCCGCAGATCGCTTTGCCGTCACCGATCTGCTCGCGGATCTGCTCGATGAGCGTCTCGGCGATGTTGGCCGGCGTCCACACCGCGCCGATACCGGCGAAGTCGTGCAGGAACCGGCTGAGCACCTGCTGGCCGTGCGGGCTGTGCATGACCTCGGGGTGGTACTGCACACCGGCCAGTCGCCGGGCGCGGTCCTCGAAGGCCGCGACGGGCGCGCCGGCGCTGACCGCGACCACCTCGAAGCCCTCAGGTGCGGAGGTCACCGCGTCGCCGTGACTCATCCACACCGGCTGCTTGCCGGGCAGGCCCGAATGTAGTTCCCCGCCAACGACTTCCATCTCAGTGCGGCCGTACTCGCTGGTACCGGTGTGGGCGACGGTGCCGCCCAGCGCCTGGGCCATGGCCTGGAAGCCGTAACAGATGCCGAACACCGGCACCTCGAGGTCGAACACGGCGGGATCGAGTTGCGGTGCGCCCTCGGCGTACACGCTGGCCGGTCCACCGGACAGCACGATCGCCTGCGGGTCCCTGGCCTTGATCTCCTCGACGGTCGTGGTGTGCGGGATGACCTCGGAGAACACCCGGGCCTCGCGGACGCGGCGGGCGATCAGCTGGGCGTACTGGGCACCGAAGTCGACCACCAGCACAGGGCGGGGAGATTCAGCTGTCACCGGCTCAGTCTAGTGGCGAGGTTCGTGCTCAGCCCTCCGGTCGGCCGAAGGTAGCCTTCGGCCATGAAGAAGGTGCTGGCCGGACTGGCTGTCGGCGCAATCGCAGTGGCGGCACGCAGGTACTGGGCCACCAGAGACGCGCTGGCCGCGGTCCCCGCGGACTTGCGCAATCCGCTGCTGCCGCTGTTGACGATGGATGTCACCGCCCGCGGGTTGCCCCTGAGCAGGCGTCTCTACGGATTCAGCACCCGGCCGGGGCCCGGGGTCACCACGACGGAACGCCTGATCGACGGGCGGGTGCCCGCGTTGGTGTTCACGCCTAGCGCACCGGGCCAGCGCAAGCCGGGGATCCTCTACATCCACGGTGGCGGCATGATCATCGGCTCGCCCAAGACCGAGGCCATGGGTAGCGGGCACCTCGTCCGCGAACTGGATGCCGTCGCCGTCTCGCCGGACTACCGCCTGGCCCCCGAGCACCCGTTCCCGGCTGCGCTCGACGACTGTATGGCCGCACTGAACTGGATGCGCGACAACGCCGACGAACTCGGCATCGACCCGGACCGCATTGCCGTCGCCGGATCGAGTGCCGGTGGTGGTCTGTCGGCCGCGGTCGCCCAGCGGGCGTACGACGAGGGCATCGTCCTGCGTGCCCAGGTGCTCGTCTACCCGATGCTCGACGACCGCACCGTCCTGCGCGACAACGGCGGACGCGGCCGATTCCTCTGGACACCGGAGTCCAACCGGTTCGGCTGGACCGCTTATCTGGGTCGGCCGCCGCGGATGTCCGACGCACCGGCGTACGCCGCACCGGCCCGCCGCGAGGACCTGTCGGGTCTGGCCCCGGCCTGGGTGGGTATCGGCGATCTCGACCTGTTCTACGACGAATCAGTCGATTACGCGCAGCGTTTGACGGCCGCCGGTGTCGCATGTGAACTCGTCGCCGTTCCCGGCATGTACCACGGCGCGGACGGCCTGGCAGCAAAACACCCGGCTATGAAGGACTTTCGCCGCGGTGTCGTCGAGCACCTGCGGGCATATCTCAGCCCGCAGAGTTGACCGGTGTGATCGGCAGATGACGCAGCCCGCCCGGTGCGTCGACGGGGACGACCGGGTTCTTCGGCGCGATCGGCTCCAGCCGCCGGTATGACTGCCCCTGCGTGGGCCGCAGGTCGTCCTCACCTGAGTTGGGCCACAACGACGTCGCGCGTTCAGCCTGTGCGGTGATCGACAGTGACGGGTTGACGCCGAGGTTGGCCGAGATGGCCGCACCGTCCATCACATGCAGGGTGGGATAGCCGTACACCCGCTGATAGGGGTCGATGACGCCGCGGTCGGGGCTCTCGCCGATCGCCGCACCGCCGAGGAAGTGCGCGGTGAGCGGGATGTTGAACAGCTCTCCCCATGTCCCGCCTGCCACACCGTCGATCTTCTCCGCGATCCGCCGGGTGACCTGGTTGCCGACCGGAATCCACGTCGGGTTCGGCTCACCGTGGCCCTGCTTGCTGGTAATCCGGCGCAGGCCCAGCACGCCGCGCTTGGTGTAGGTGGTGATCGAGTTGTCCAGGTGCTGCATCACCAGCGAGATCATGGTGCGCTCGCTCCAGCGCCGCGGGGACAGCATGCGCAGCATGGCGCGCGGGTCTTCCCCGGCATTGATGAACAGCTGCTTCCAGCGCGGCACATCGCTGCCCTGCGGGCCGGGGCCGTCGGTCATCAGGGTTTGCAGCAGACCCATCGCGTTGGAGCCCTTGCCGTAGCGGCAGGGTTCTACGTGGGTGTCGGGGCTGGGATGGATCGAGGACGTGATGGCCACGCCGTGAGTCAGATCCAGATCAGGGCGCGCCTCGAGGCGGCCGGCGCCGACGATGGATTCGGAGTTGGTGCGGGTGAGCACACCGAGCTTGTCCGACAGCTTGGGCAGCTTGCCGGTGTCGCGCATTTTGAACAGCAGGTTCTGGGTGCCCCACGTGCCGGCGGCCAGGATGAGCTGGCGGGCGGTGAACGTCCGGGCGCTCCGGCGGGCCCACCGGCCGGTGCGCACGGTGCGGATCTCCCAGATGCCGTCGGGGCGCTGCTCGAAGCCCGTGACCGTGGTCATCGGAAAGACCTGTGCCCCAGCCTTTTCGGCGAGTCCGAGGTAATTCTTGACCAGGGTGTTCTTGGCGCCGTGTCGGCATCCCGTCATGCATTCGCCGCACTCGATGCACCCGGTACGGGCCGGTCCGACGCCGCCGAAGTACGGGTCAGGCACGATCTTGCCGGGTGTCTTCTCGCCGTTCGGCCCGAAGAACACGCCGACCGGGGTGGGGGTGAACGTGTCGCCGACACCCATCTCGTCGGCCACTTCCTTCATGATGCGGTCGGCGTCGGTGAACGTCGGGTTCTTGACCACGCCGAGCATGCGCTGGGCCTGGTCGTAGTGCGGCATCAGCTCGCCGCGCCAGTCGGTGATGTTCTTCCACTGCGGGTCGTTGAAGAACGGGTCCGGCGGCACGTAGAGGGTGTTGGCGTAGTTCAGCGATCCGCCGCCCACGCCTGCACCTGCCAGGATCATCACATTGCGCAGCAGGTGGATGCGCTGGATGCCGTAGCAGCCCAGGCGCGGCGCCCACAGAAACTCACGCAACCTCCACGAGGTCTTGGCGAACTCATGGTCTGCGAATCGGCGGCCGGCCTCGAGCACGCCGACTGAGTAGCCCTTCTCCGTGAGCCGCAGGGCGCTGACGCTGCCGCCGAAGCCCGAACCGATGATGAGGACGTCGAAATCCGGTTCCATGCCGCAATCCTACTCACCAGTAGCATCATCAACCGCGGGTTGGCGCATCACGGCCGAGGGAACCTCAGCTGCCGACGGTCAGACCGACCTTCTGGAATTCCTTGAGATCGCAGTAGCCCGCCTTGGCCATCGACCGGCGCAGCCCGCCGACGAGATTCAGGGCGCCGAACGGATCGTCGGAGGGCCCGTTGAGCACCCGGTCCAGGGACGGCCGCTCACCCACCGCGACCTGCAACAGTGCACCACGCGGCAGCGACGGGTGGGCGGCAGCCGAGGGCCAGAACCAGCCGTCGCCCAGTGCCTCGGCCGACGCCGACAGCGGCGTTCCGAGCACCACCGCGTCAGCACCGCAGGCGATCGCCTTGGCCAGGTCACCTGAGGTGTGGATGTCGCCGTCGGCCAGGACGTGCACGTAGCGCCCGCCGGTCTCGTCGAGGTATTCGCGGCGGGCCGCGGCGGCGTCGGCGATCGCGGTAGCCATCGGCACGCTGATACCCAACACCTCGTCGCTGGTGGTCACCCCGGAGGTGGACCCGTAACCGACGATGACGCCGGCCGCGCCGGTGCGCATCAGGTGCAGCGCGGTGCGGTGGTCGAGCACACCGCCGGCGACCACGGGGATGTCGAGTTCGGAGATGAACGTCTTGAGGTTGAGGGGCTCACCGACTCCGTGATCCTGGGCGACCCTTTCAGCGGAGATGATCGTGCCCTGGATGACCAGCAGGTCGATGCCCGCGGCCACCAGCGTCGGAGTGAGGAGCTGGGCGTTCTGCGGGCTCACCCGCACCGCGGTGGTCACGCCGGCCTCGCGGATGCGGGCGACTGCTGCACCGAGCAGCTCAGGATCCAGCGGTGCGGCGTGCAGCTGCTGCAGCAGGCGGATCGACGTCGACGGCTCAGGCTCCTTCTGAGCCGCCTCGATCACCTGGGCGACCTTGGACTCGACGTCGGCGTGCCTGCCGATCAGCCCCTCGCCGTTGAGCACCCCCAGGCCGCCGAGACGCCCCAGTTCGATAGCGAACTCCGGGGAGACCAGCGCGTCGGTCGGGTGCGAGACGACCGGGATCTCGAAGCGGTAGGCGTCGAGCTGCCACGCCGTCGACACGTCCTGGGAGGAGCGGGTGCGACGCGACGGCACGATGTTGATGTCGTCGAGTTCGTATGTGCGGCGGGCGTTTCTGCCCATGCCGATTTCCACCATGTCACGCACTGCGACCCCTAGCGGGTGTAGTAGTTGGGGGCTTCAACGGTCATCTGGATGTCGTGCGGATGGCTCTCCTTGAGGCCTGCCGCGGTGATCCGGACGAACTGCGCCTGCTGCAGCGCCTCGATGGTCGCCGCGCCGGTGTAGCCCATCGCGGCGCGCAGGCCGCCGGTCAGCTGGTGGATCACGGTGGCCAGCGGGCCGCGGAACGGAACCCGCCCCTCGATGCCCTCGGGCACCAGCTTGTCCTCCGAGAGCACGTCGTCCTGGAAGTAGCGGTCCTTCGAATAGGACTTCGCGGCGCCACGGCCCTGCATGGCACCCAGTGACCCCATGCCGCGGTAGCTCTTGAACTGCTTTCCGTTGACGAAGATCAGATCGCCGGGGGCTTCGGAGGTGCCGGCCAGCAGCGAGCCGAGCATCGCCGCCGAAGCGCCCGCGGCCAGTGCCTTCGCGATGTCACCGGAGTACTGCAGGCCACCGTCGGCGATCACCGGCACACCGTGCGGCGCGCAGGCCGCGGTGGCTTCCAGCACCGCCGTGAGCTGGGGTGCCCCGACGCCGGCGACGACGCGGGTGGTGCAGATGGATCCGGGGCCCACCCCGACCTTGACGGCGTCGGCGCCGGCGGCGACCAGCGCGGCTGCCGCGCTGCGGGTCGCGACGTTGCCGCCGATGACCTCGACGCGGTCGCCGACTTCGGCCTTGACCTTGCCGACCATCTCGAGCACCAGCCGGTTGTGGGCGTGCGCGGTGTCGACCACGAGCACGTCGACGCCGGCGTCGGCCAGCGCCATGGCGCGGTCCCACGCGTCGTCGCCCACGCCGACGGCAGCACCGACCAGCAGCCGGCCGTCACTGTCCTTGGTGGCCAGCGGGTGCTGTTCGGTCTTGACGAAGTCCTTGACGGTGATCAGCCCGGTAAGCCTGCCGTGGCCGTCGACGATCGGCAGTTTCTCGATCTTGTTGCGCCGCAACAGGCCCAGTGCGGCGTCGGCACTGACACCTTCCTGAGCGGTGATCAATGGCGACTTCGTCATGACCTCGGAGACCGGCTTGTCCATGTCGACTTCGAAGCGCATATCGCGGTTGGTGATGATGCCCACCAGGGAGCCGTTCTCGTCGACGACCGGAAGGCCGGAGATGCGGAACCTGGCGCACAGCGCGTCGACCTCGGCCAAGGTGTCGTTCGGCGAGCAGGTGACCGGATCGGTGACCATCCCCGCCTCGGAGCGCTTGACCATCTCGACCTGGCCGGCCTGCTCGGTGATCGACAGATTGCGGTGCAGCACGCCCATACCGCCCTGGCGCGCCATCGCGATGGCCATCCGGGCCTCGGTGACGGTGTCCATGGCCGAGCTGACCAGCGGCACCCGCAGGCGGATCTTCTTGGTCAGCTGGCTGGAGGTGTCGGCATTGGCGGGCACCACGTCGGAGGCCGCGGGCAGCAGTAGCACGTCGTCGAACGTCAGCCCCAGCATCGCGACCTTGTGCGGATCGTCACCCCCGGTGAAGACGGGATCGTAGACAAGGCGCTCCAGACGCGCGCTGAGGCCGTCGATGCGGCCGGTGCTGCCTTCGGCAATGGACATCGGTGGGGCCCCCATCAGCTGGCGGAATGAGAGCACCATCCTATCGGCTCGGGGTGGCGTTCCCTGGCGCGATACCCGCCGCGCTGGCTAGTGTGGAGGCGTGCGCGACCACCTTCCACCAGGCCTGCCGCCAGATCCGTTCGCCGATGACCCGTGCGATCCGTCTGCGGCACTCGACGCGCTGGAACCCGGTCAGCCGCTCGATCCCCAGGAGCGCGCCGCGGTCGAGGCCGACCTGGCCGATCTCGCGGTCTATGAGGCGCTGCTCGCCCACAAGGGCGTCCGCGGCCTGGTGGTGTGCTGTGACGAATGCCAGCAGGACCACTATCACGACTGGGATATGTTGCGCGCCAACCTTCTTCAGCTTCTGGTCGACGGCACCGTCCGCCCGCACGAGCCGGCCTACGATCCCGAACCGGACGCTTACGTCACGTGGGACTACTGCCGTGGATATGCCGACGCGTCGCTGAACGAGGCGACCTCGGACTACGACGGCTTCCGCTGATCTAGATCAGCCCGCACCGCTTTGTGCGGCCCCGCCGCCGCCGAGTGCCGGGAGCAGCGGCATGGGCACCACAGTGGTGGTAATCACGATTTGCGGCTGCGTCCTGGGCGCCTGAGCAGCCGTTGACGGCGCGGTCGCGATCACGCTCGGAGCCGAGGCGATAGTGGGTGCCGGCGCCTCCGGCCCCGTGGTGGCCGCCGACTGCTGAACCAGCGCGGTCGTGGTGGTCGCAGCCGCCGGTGACTGCGCGGCCGCGGCCGCACCGGTCGTCGTCGTGGTCGGCGCGGCCGTCGTGGTCGGAGCGGCCGTCGTGGTCGCGGCAGTCGTGCTCGTCGCCGTAGTAGCCGGGGTCGTCGTGGGTGCCGACGACGTGGTCGAGGGCGCCGACGACGTGCTGGGCGCGCTAGACGTAGCGGTTGACGTGGTGGGTGCCGACGACGTGGTCGTGGTCGGCGGGACGGTTGTGGTGGGGATGCTGGTGGTCGTCGTAGGTGCGGTCTGCTGCACCTGCGAGGTCGGCTGGGTGCTCGACGGTGTCTCCGACGGGCTCGGGGCCGCACTTCCGACCGCGCCGGGATCCCCCGGCGTCGTCGAGATCGTGATCGACGGCAGCGTCGGCACGCTGGTCGGCGGCACTTCAGGCCCCTGCGACGGGGTCACGACCGCGGGCACCAGCTCCGTCGCCGACGGCGGCACCGTGAAGGTGATGCCCGGCGGCACCGTCGCCTGCGGGTCCTGCTTGACGACCTTGGCCGCCAGCTCGTTCCACTGCTCGAGCACCTGCTGCTTCTCCGGCGCGTCTGCGACCCCGGCCACCTGGTTGTTGACCTCGACCAACTTGGCCTGAGCCGCGGGCCAGTCGCCCTGGTCGACCAGCTGCTGAACCTGCTTGAGCTGCTCGGCGGCAGAGGCGAGGGCGACCTGGTCCTCGCGGACATTCGTGGGCTCGCCGAACAGCATCGTGTGCAGGCCGTAGAGCGCATCGCCAGGGCCGGCGCCGTAGACGACGGCGCCGAAGCCACCGATGGCCAGCACACCGGCTGCTGCCGCACCGACGATGCTCAGGCCACGCCTGCTTCGTCCGGTGCCGGGGCTGCGTTGCTTGCGCTTCTCCACAAGTCCGGCGTTCAGCGCCGTGACGGCGTCGCGTTCGGTGATGAGACCGGTGGCCGGCGGCCAGCGCATCTCGTCGCGCCATTCACCGAGCAGGGAGGCCAGCATGGCGTCGGCACGGTCCTGCGGGGCCACCGAGTTGCCGGTGGCCAGGGCGTCGATGAACTGGTCGCTGCGCACGATGGCGTCCAGCGACGGATCGTCGTTGCGAGAGCTACGGCCGAAGTCAGGCATAGTCGCCACCCCCGGCCGCGGTGATCTCGGACTTGAGCTTGGCCAGGGCCCGATGCTGGGCCACCCGCACTGCCCCAGGAGTGCTGCCGACGGCGTCGGCGGTCTCCTCCGCCGACAGCCCGACCACGATGCGCAGGATCAGGATCTCGCGCTGTTTCTCGGGCAGCACCTGCAGCAGCTTGTTCATCCGCTCCGAGGTGTCGGCCTGAAGAGCCATCTGCTCGGGACCCGCCTCCAGCGAGTACCGCTCCGGAACCACTTCAGTGGGTTCGGACCGGTTACGGGCCGCGGCGCGGTGAGCGTCGGCGACCTTGTGGGCAGCGATGCCGTACACGAAGGCCAGGAAGGGGCGACCCTGATCCTGGTAGCGCGGCAACGCCTGAATGGCGGCCAAGCAAACCTCCTGTGCGACGTCATCGGCTGAGAGGCCAACCCGCTCCGTGGTCCCCAGGCGAGCCCGGATGTAACGGACCACGATGGGGCGGATGGTCTCTACTACTTCCCGGAGCGCATCCCGACTACCGGCCACTGCCTCAGCAACGGCGGCGTCGAGACGTTCTCCTGGAATTGTCATCGACGGCGATATCTCCAACGTTACGAAGCGGGCGCTACCTGGCAGCCATTGAGCTAGACAATATCGGCCAAGGCTGGCGATCGGGCGTTAGCCGGCGCACCACTGCCCACCGCGCCGCGTGATAGCTGCAGCGCTGTCGTCGCGGATCGCCGAGACTTCCTGTGACGTAAGCGTTGTGCTTTCGAGATCAAGAAGCAGGCATGCCAGCGCCCACCGCAGGGGCACCAGCCCATGGGTCAGTGTGTCGTCCAGCGCCCCGTCGGCGACTACACGGGAGCGGTCCGGCAAGCCCGCACTGCACAGCGCCGCGGCGAGCACCACGTCGCTTTTGACGCGGTGCCTGCGCAGTGCCGGCGCCGCCGCGCCGGCAAGTTCGACACTGCGCTCGGCGTACGCCACGGCATCGCTCCCGCGGCCGGCGGCCATCGCCAGTTCGGCGCGTACCCACGCCAGCCGGATCGCCAGCCGCGGCGGTGGCGCGTCGGCGCGGTCGACGACGGCGGTGGCGCGCTCGAGGAGGGTCGCCGAGGCGGCGAGCCGGCCACCACCGAGCGCGTCGGCCGCCAGACCGACCAGGGCGTCGACTTCGGCTTCGGTTGTCTTCGGGGAGTCGCCCGCGGCGAGCGCCACCGCGAGCGCGCGTCCGTCCCACCCGCGGGCGAGGCGGTGTCCTCCGAGTTGCCGCAGAAACGAGGCGTGGGTGCTCAGCGCCAGCGAGGCGAGCGGACCCGCAGGTCGCAGGCGACGCAGCGCGTCCAGGTCGGCCCGGGCGCTGCTGTAGTGCCCTTGACCGCCCGCCGCGACGGCGCGCAGCCACAACTCTTCGGGCGACTGCGCGGCGGGAAGCGGCCAGCATTCCGGATCGCCGCCGAACGCTGCAGCGGTTAACGTGGTGGAAGTCATCTGGGGGCCGACGTTATCAACACGACCAACAAACCCGTCAGTTAACAGTTTGTGGTCGCAGTGTTACGCGCATGTCAACTACCTATTGAGCGCTAGGAAATCGCAAGCGGGCCATCCTGGGTAAATCACGAAAGTGTCACACCGGACCTCGGCGAGTTAGCACTTCGGCCGGTGACGGTGGGTCGCAATGATGAACGTGATGTAAATTCTCAAGCTGCAGTTATGTGATTGAGCACATGGCGGGACTATTGACTCCGTTTGCAAGCCACCCCTAATTTTGTGGGCACGAGTAGTCATCGGCGACAGGCTCGGATCGGTTCCACAACTCACGCGTTCGAAAGATGCGCGGGGAGAGGGGTTTTCCAATGCCACAGCCGCAGCAGCTACCCGGCCCGAACGCCGACATCTGGGATTGGCAGATGCAAGGCCTTTGCCGGGGCGTCGACTCTTCGATGTTCTTCCACCCCGACGGCGAGCGTGGCCGCGCACGCGCACAGCGCGAGATGCGCGCCAAAGAAATGTGCCGGCGTTGCCCGGTGATCGCCCACTGCCGTTCACACGCACTGGCAGTCGGTGAGCCCTACGGCATTTGGGGCGGCCTGAGCGAGTCCGAGCGCGAACTCTTGCTCAAGCGCGGTATCCGCCGCACCGCCTGAGCGCAGCAAACATCGCGAGAGGCCCATCCCGGTTCGGGGTGGGCCTCTTGGCGTCACACGGGAAGCGTTGTCCCCGTTTCCGTTTCGGCGAACTCCCACAGCCGCCGGGCGATGTCGTAATCACTGGCGACCGCGGAGCGTCCACTGAGGGTAGGACCGCCCTTGAGTCCGAGCCTGCTGTCGATGCCCACGTAACTGCCCGGCGGAATCGGCTCGGCGATGCAGTACAGCGTCGTCGCGGCGCCGGCGTCGATGTCGTTGCCCAGCCGGTTGGCGGCCGACTGCGCGATGGAGTGGAACACCGCCATCACTCGCTTGTCCGACAGATTCGTCAGATTGGATGCGACCCAGCCCGGATGGGTGAGATGACTGATGACGGGTGACCCGGCAGCGCGCAGTCGGCGGTCGAGTTCGAGTCCCCACAGCATGACCGCGAGCTTCGAGCGGGCATAGGCCGGGAACGACGACCACTTGCTCGACCGCAGGTGTGGGTCGGCGAAGTCGATGGTCCCCTGCTTGTGGCCGTCGGATCCGACGTTGATGATCTGTGAGCGCACCCGCCCGAAGAGCAGATTGGTCAGCGCGAACGGACCGAGGAAGTTCGTACCGAGCATGCTCTCGAAGCCGTCGACCGTCTCGCTTCGAGCCTGGGTGACGATGCCGGCGTTGTTCACCAGGATGTCGACGTCACCGTCCAGCAGGTCGGGGAAGGCCCGCACCGACGCCTGGTCGGCGAGGTCGAGTTTGACGACTTGGGTGTGACCGCCGATCTCGGCAGCGCGTTGCGCGCCCAGTTCGACATTGCGGACCGCCATCACCACTTGGGCGCCCGCCCGCACCAGGGCACGAGCCGTGCCCAGGCCGACGCCGTTGGTCGCCCCCGTCACGATGATCCGTTTTCCGCTGAGGTTGCCGAGTCGGCTGGCCGACCAGTGTGAAGTCACGCCGCGAGAATAGCTAGCGAGTGGTTGACACGGCAGCTTCCAGCTGATTACCTACGAGAAATATCGAGTAATCCTGGTCACATTGACAAACTTTACAATGAAGTGGGGCTAATAGCATGAGCGATAGCGCCCGGGAGATCGAGAACCTGATCTACACCTACGCCGAGCGACTCGACGCCGGCGATCTCGACGGAGTCGCCCAGCTGTTCACCCACGGGCGGATCACCGCCATGGAGGACGCGCCCCCCGAGGCGACCTTCGAAGGGGTGGCCGGTGTGCGCGGGATGTACGAGATGGCCACCCGCCTCTACGACGACGGCACCCCCAAGACCCGCCACTTCACGAGCAACGTTCAGATCTACGTCGACGAAGCGGCCGGCCGGGCAGACGGCAAGGCGTACTACTGCGTCACCCAGGCGACCCCGGAGTTGCCGCTGCAGATCATCGTCACCGGCCACTACCGGGACACCTTCCAGCGCCTCGACGGCACCTGGTGGTTCGACACGCGCGTCATGTTCGTCGACCAGGTCGGCGATACCAGCCACCACCTCAAGTTCTGAAACCCCCGTGACGACACCCTTCGAAGTCAGCGGGCTGACGGCCCAGGCCCAGGAGAAGGAGCGCCTGCAGGACTGGGGCTCGCTGAGCTTCCGCGAACCGCTGACGGTGCTCGCCGAAAGCTATGCCGCAGCCGAACTCAACGACATCGGGGTCCACATCCTGCGCTCGAGCCTCGTGCACAGCCTGCGGATGCGGTTGCGCGCCCAGGAATGGATTCGGCGCCACCCGGAGATCCTGGACGAGCGCATCGTCGCGCCGATCGTCGTGGTCGGCATGATGCGCAGCGGAACAACTCTGCTGCAACGGCTGCTGGCATGCGACGACCAGTTCCACTGCGCCTACGGCTGGGAAGTGGTGGAGGTCGCGCCCAAACTGGACCACCAGTGGTCAGCTCAGGAGGACCCGCGCGTCGCGATCAGCGAAAAGCGGGAGGCGATCTCGCGTGAGATGACACCCGAACTGTTCGCCATCCATCCGATGCATGCCCGCGAGCCCGAAGAGGAGATCGTCTTCCTCTCCGACGCGTTCCGGTCGCACGTTCCCGAATCCGGGGCGCACGTGCCGCGGTACCGGGCGTGGATCGATACCCAGGACTTCACCCCCGCCTACGCCTACCTCCATCGGATGCTGCAATTCCTGCAGTGGCAGAAGCGGCAATGTGGTCGGACCGCGCAACGCTGGGTGCTCAAGTCCCCCGCCCACCTGGGCTACCTCGACGTGCTGCGGGCACAGTTTCCCGACCTGCACATCGTGCACATGCACCGCGATCCCCGGGCCACCATCGCCTCGGGTGCGAGCCTGAACGCCACCCTGCACGCAATGCACTCCGACCACGTCGACCGCAGCCGTGTCGGCGCGCAGTGGCTGGACAGGATGGGCTGGACGAACGACCGTGCGATGGCGGTGCGGTCGTCCTGGTCCGACGAGCCGGCAGTCTGCACCGACATCGAATTCGCCGACGCCGTGGCCGATCCCATCGGCCAGGTAGCGCGCGTATACGACGCGATCGACGTGCCATTGACTCCGTCGGCCGAGGCGGCGATGCGTCGCTGGCTCGTCGAACGGCCGCGCGATCCGGCGCGACCACCTTATGCCGCAGCCGATTTCGGCCTCAGCGAGGCCCAGATCGACGAGCGATTCACGACCTACAACTCCCGCTTTCGTTCCGCTGCAGACAGTTCGAGGAGAAATGATGTTCGCTGACACAGATCACCCGGTCGCCACGGCCTCACAACACGAACAGGAACTGGCGGCGCTCGAACTCATGGAGCACCCCACGGTCCGCGCGGCCTACAGCAAGGTCGCCGAAACCTGGCTGGGCCGCGCCAAGGCGTCCGACGCCATGCGCGCGGTGTTCGACGCCGCCTTCGCCGAAGTCATGTTCTCCGCGGCGGTGTGGTCGTCCAACCAAGACAAACTGCGGCCCAAGGTCACCTGTATCACCCGTCTGGGCCACCCGGTAGGCGGGCGCGCCATTCCCGGATCACGTTGGGGCATTGACAATCCCGACAGCGTGTACCGCGTCATCCCGATCTCCGGCGACGAACGCTACGAAATCCGGGGGCGGGTCGGCGAGCATCGGATGACCGAGAACTACTTCACACTCTGGGATGCCAACATGGGTACCGTCGCCGTCCTCAACGGCCGCACCATGGCGGTCGACTCCGACGGGTCGTTCGTCATCACCGTCGACTCCGACCCCGCCGGTGATCGCCCCAATCATGTTCAAACCACCGGCGACGCCCACGAGTTCTACATTCGCGACGTGCTGCTGAACTGGGACCGCGATGACCCGAACCACCTGACGGTGCAGCGGCTGGGCGACCCGCCGACCACCCCGCCGCGCACGCTCGACGAGCAGGCCGAGGCAACGGCCGACATGATGGCCTATTTCGCCAACTTCACCGGCAAGCTCAGCCACGGTGTCTACAAGATGCCGCCCAACAACTTCAACCTCGCCTGGTCGGCCGACAAGGTCGGCGCGATGCGAAACCAGGTCTACGTGATGGGCCGCTTCGATCTGGCTCCCGGTGAGGCGTTCGTCGTCGACGTCGGCGACGGCGGGGCCGAATACTTCACCGTTCCGCTGAGCAACATCTGGGGCACGACGCTCGACATCGTCGACCGCACCGGCAGCCTCAACAAGTCCCAGTCCGTCGCCAACGACGACGGCACGTACACCTACGTCATCTCCCCCACCGATCCCGGGGTCGCCAACTGGATCGACTCCGACGGTCTGCGCGAAGGGATTCTGACGCTGCGCATGGCCGAGTTCGGGCCCGACGGGCCCACCGAGGATCTGGGTGCCCGCGGCCGGGTCGTCAAGCTCGACGACCTCGAAGCCCAGGTGCCGGGGCTGCGCCGGGTGTCCGAGCAGGAACGCGCGACCGAGCTCGCCGAACGCCGGGCAGCGTATCTGCGCCGGCTGCCAGAAGGGACGAACTGATATGGGCCGCTGGTTGATCACGGGCTGCTCCACCGGAATCGGGCGTGAGATCGCCCGCGCGGCACTGGAATCGGGGCACTGCGTCGTAGTGACCGCGCGCCGCACCGAGACCGTCAGCGACCTGGTCGACGAGTTCGGCGAGCGGGCGGTAGCGGTGGCACTCGACGTGACCGACAAGGAGCAGATCGCCGCCGCGGTTCAGGCCGCTCACGATGCCTTCGGTGGCATCGACGTCCTGGTCAACAACGCCGGCAACGGATACCTGTCCGCTGTCGAGGAGGGCGAGGACGAGCAGGTTCGTAAGTTGTTCGACACCAACTACTTCGGCGTCGTCGACACCATCAAGGCCGTACTGCCGGGGATGCGCGCCAACAAGTCCGGATATATCGTCAACATCTCGTCGATGACCGGCCTGGTGGCCAACCCGCCCAACGCCTACTATTCGTCGACCAAGTTCGCCCTCGAAGCGCTGACTGAAGCCCTGGCCCAGGAGGTCAAACCGTTCGGCATCAAGGTGAGCGCCATCGAACCAGGAGCGTTCCGCACCGACTGGGCCGCACGCTCGATGTGGGAGTCGGACTCACCGATCGGTGACTACGAGGAAAACGTCGGCAGCCGAAAGACTTTGATCAAGGAGTTCGCCAACCATCTTCCCGGCGACCCCCGCAAGGTCGCCGAAGCGGTACTGCTGCTGTCGACCCTGGACGAGCCGCCGCTGCGGCTGCTGCTCGGCCGCGACGTCCTCAAAGCAGTGCGCGACAAGATCGCGGCGCTGTCGGCATCGATCGACGAATGGGAAGCGGTCACCAAGAACGTGAACTTCCCCGCCGGACAGTAGGACAGGAATGTCCGACGCCGCTGGGGAGCTCACCGGCAAGGTCGCGTTCATCTCCGGGGCCGCCCGCGGGATGGGCCGCGCGCATGCCATCAGGCTGGCCACCGCCGGCGCCGACATCGTCGCGATCGATGCCTGCACCGAGTTCGAGGCCACCGACTACCCCGGTTCGACTGTCGAAGACCTCATGGCCACAACGGCTCTGGTCGAGGCACAGGGCCGCCGGGTTTTGGCCCGCCAGGTCGACATCCGAGATCCCGCGGCGCTCGAGTCGGTGGTGGCCGACGCTGTCACCGACCTCGGCTCGATCGACATCGTTATCGCCAACGCGGGAATCATCCGGGTCACCGGCAGCGACAGGCGAGCTCAGACGTTCCGCGAGATCGTCGAGACAAATCTCATCGGCACCTGGAACACCGTGGACGCGGCCATGCCGGCCATGATCGCCGGCGGGCGCGGGGGTTCCATCGTGTTGGTCAGCTCCACGCAGGGCATCAAGGCGTCGGGATCGGACCGGCCAGGGATCCAGGCGTACGGTGCGTCCAAACGCGCCCTGGTGGCATTGATGCAGGGCTGGGCCGTTCAGCTTGCGCCGCATTCGATCCGGGTCAACACGATCCACCCCACCGGTGTGGCGACCGACATGATCATCAACGACGCGTCCATCGCCCTTGCCGCGGCCGGAGACGCCTGGCTGGCCAGTCAGCAGAACGCGCTGCCGATCGCGCTGCTGCAGCCGGAGCAGATCGCCGAGGCGGTGGCGTGGCTGGTGTCCGACGCAGCTGGGTTCATCACCGGCACTTCATGGCCGCTTGATGCCGGATTTACTGTGGCGCAATAGTTTCCGGCCATACCGGTGGACGCTTGTCGATGAAGGCCTGGACACCCTCGAGTGCGCACGGGTCCATCATGTTGGCGGCCATCGTCGCACCCGCGTCGTCGTAGGCGGCCTCGATACCTGATTCGATCTGGCGGTAGAACAGGGCCTTGCCGACTGCCAGGGCGGCGCGCGGCTTGGCCACGATACGTGCCAGCAGGGTCTCGATCTCCGCGTCGAGCGCGTCGGGATCGGCGACCCGGTTGACCAGGCCGAGTTCCCGGGCCTCCTCGGCGCCGACGAAGTCGCCGGTGACCAGCATCTCGAAGGCCGCCTTGCGGGGCACGTTGCGGGACAAGGCGACTCCGGGCGTCGAGCAGAACAGTCCGACGTTGATACCACTGACGGCGAAGCGGGCGTCCCGGCTGGCCACCGCGAGGTCACACATCGCGACCAGCTGGCAGCCTGCCGCCGTCGCCAGACCGTGCACCCGGGCGATCACCGGGACGGGCAGCCGCTGGATCGACAGCATGACCGCGGTGCACTGGGCGAAGAGCTGCTCGTAGTAGTCCAGCGACGGCTCGGCACGCATCTCCTTCAGATCGTGCCCGGCGCAGAAGGCCTTACCGGCGGCGCCGAGGACGACGGCACGGACAGCATCGTCACCGGCGAGAGTGTCCAGCGCGGCGCCGAGGGCGGTGAGCATCGCTTCGGACAGGGCGTTGAAGGACTGTGGCCGGTTCAGTGTCAGGGTGACGACGCCGCGTTCGTCTTGGTCGTGTCGCACCAGTGGTTCGCCGGTCACGGCTTCCGCCGTTTCTCCAGCCGGACCACCCCATAGGTGATGCCGCCGGCGACGAGCCATCGTGTGGTGCGCAGCTTTCGAGGCATCCGGCTCATCCAGCGAGGCTAGCGCGGTGCGGCGCCATCAGGCCGGAGCGGTCTGCATGGATCCGAGGTAGTAGGTCTCCCGGCCGGTCGGATACCCGCCACCGTCGGTGGCGATGTGGACGTGGTCGTAGTGGTTGGCGGTCTCGTTGCCGTAGTCTGCTGTCCAGCTGGGCGCACCGATGCCCGGGTAGAAGCCCTGTCGCCAGATGACGTGCAGCACTCCCCACCGCTTGGCGTTGGCCAGGGCGTAGCCGGCGATCTGGTTGCCCAGATCGATGCCCTCTTTGGTGTGGTAGTTCGGGATCATCACGTCGACGGCCAGCCCGTTGGGATGCCACTTCAGCGGATCCTGGCGGTAGCCGTACATGGTCTTGATTTCCAGGAACATCACGCTGATCGCGCGGGCTACCCAGATGGTGTGGATCTGCATCCCCTTCTCGTCCACGTCGCCGGGCGGCAGCGCGAACTGGAAACTCGCCGCGTCGGCCACCGGGGCGCTGGCGGCGAGCAGTTCGGCCTCGGTCGGGCTGGCCACGTTCGGTGCGGGCGGCGCTGTCGACGTCGGCGATGCGGCGGGCGCGGCAGTCCGGTGCGAGGTCTCGTGGCTCTGGGCGTAGAACATCGCGCCGGAGATGACGACGGACAGCCCGGCCGCCAACCAGCGACCCGCGTTACCGCCCAGCACCTTCGCCACGACGAGCAGCTTACTTTCGCCACGAGTGAGCCGTGACGACCTTGGCCAGCGAGGAATGCTGACTGTGGGGGCTAGTGCACGCCGGGGGTCAGCACTCGCAGGCGTAGCCGTCGCTGTCGCGGTCCTGGCTCGGGGTGTACAGGGGGCTGTCGGTGGTGATGTCGCAGTACCCTGCCGCCTTGGCTGCCGTGCAGTTCTTGAATGGCCTGCTCGGTTCTGCACTCGCAGGTGCTGCGACACCGATGGCGATTGCAGCGAATGCGGATGCGACTACCACGCCAACTACTCGACTCACGACGGCTCCAACTTCATACACAGGGCTGACTGGACAATATGAAGATATTGGACTCCTGCCGATATCAGACCAAAAGTCCGAAAATTAGCTGAGCAGCCATGCGGGCGCCGACCCTTGTCGGGTGTGCAGCGCGATACGCGGTCAGCGGCGAGTCGCGAACGAAACCGCACCATCGACGATCGCGACGCAACCCGGCAGCGGCCTCCCCGAACAACGAAAACACCCCCGGCCCAACAGGACCGGGGGTGTTTCGTAGCGACTATCTAGTGGGCGTGACCGTGATGGCCGTGGCCGTCGTCGGCAGCCTCTGCCGGCTTCTCCACGATCGCAGTCTCGGTGGTGAGCAGCATGCGCGCCACAGATGCGGCGTTGACCACCGCAGAGCGGGTCACCTTGACCGGATCGATCACACCGTCGGCGATCAGGTCGCCATAGGTCAGCGTCGCGGCGTTGAAGCCGTGCCCGGCAGGCAGTTCGCTGACCGTGTTGACCACGACGGCACCGTCGTAACCGGCGTTGGTGGCGATCCAGAACAGCGGGGCCGACAGCGCCGAGGCGAACACCTCGACACCGAGGGCCTCGTCACCGGACACCGACGCCCGCAGCGGCTCGAGCGCCTTGCGCGCCTGCACCAGTGCGGAACCGCCGCCGGCAACGATGCCCTCCTCGACCGCGGCCTTGGCCGCCGACACAGCATCCTCGACGCGATGCTTGCGCTCCTTGAGCGCGGTCTCGGTGGCCGCACCGACCTTGATCACTGCGACACCGCCGGCCAGCTTGGCCAGCCGCTCCTGCAGCTTCTCGCGGTCCCAGTCGGACTCCGAGGCCTCGATCTCGCTCTTGAGCTGCTTGACCCGGTCGGCGATGGCTTCCTGCGTGCCGCCACCGTCGACGATCACCGTCGCGTCCTTGCTGACGACCACACGTCGTGCCGAACCCAGCACCTCGAGGCCGGCCTCGCGCAGCAGCAGACCCACGTCGGGGTTGACCACCTGCGCACCGGTGACGATGGCCAGGTCCTCGAGGAACGCCTTGCGGCGGTCACCGAAGAACGGCGCCTTGACCGCGACGGCCCGCAGCGTCTTGCGGATGGCGTTGACGACCAGTGTCGACAGCGCCTCCCCTTCGACGTCTTCGGCCACGATCAGCAGCGGCTTGCCGTCCTGGGCCACCTTCTCCAGAAGGGGCAGCAGATCGGGCAGCGAGCTGATCTTGTCGCGGTGCAGCAGCACCAGCGCGTCCTCGAGGACGGCTTCCTGCGAGTCGAAGTCGGTGACGAAGTAGGCCGAGATGAAGCCCTTGTCAAAGCCGACACCGTCGGTGATCTCCAGCTCGGTGTTCAGGGTCGAGGACTCCTCGACGCTGACGACGCCGTCGAGGCCGACCTTGGTCATCGCCTCGCCGACCAGTTCGCCGACCTCTTCGTCACGCGAGGACACCGTGGCGATCTGGGCGATGCCGGTCTTGCCGGCCACCGGGGTGGCCGCGGCCAGCAGCGCCTCGGACACGGCGTCGGCCGCACGGCCGATGCCCGATCCCAGCGCGATGGGGTTCGCACCGGCAGCGACATTGCGCAGTCCGTGCTTGATGATGGCCTGCGCCAGAACGGTCGCAGTGGTGGTGCCGTCGCCGGCGACGTCGTTGGTCTTGGTGGCCACCGACTTGACCAGCTGAGCCCCCAGGTTCTCGAAGGGATCCTCCAACTCGATCTCCCGGGCGATGGTCACACCGTCGTTGGTGACGGTCGGACCACCGAAGGCCTTGGCGAGCACCACGTGGCGGCCACGCGGACCCAGCGTCACCTTCACGGCATCGGCAAGCTTGTCGACACCGGCTTCCATTGCGCGGCGCGCGGTTTCGTCGAACTGAATCAGTTTGCTCATATGTTCTTCCTGCCCTGTTGACGCATGCCGCCCCGGAAATCACCCGCGAGTGCGGGGATCGCCGGGGCGGTACACGGGTGCTACTTGTTGACGACCGCCAGCACGTCGCGTGCCGACAGGATCAGGTACTCCTCGCCGTTGTACTTGATCTCGGTGCCGCCGTACTTGCTGTAGATGACGGTGTCGCCCTCGGCGACGTCGAGCGGGATCCGCTTCTCGCCATCCTCGTCCCACCGGCCGGGGCCGACGGCGACGACGGTGCCTTCCTGCGGCTTCTCCTTGGCGGTATCCGGAATGACCAGACCCGACGCTGTGGTCGTCTCGGCCTCGTTGGCCTGTACGAGGATCTTGTCCTCGAGTGGCTTGATGTTCACGCTCGCCACGATGGAGCCCTCCACTGTTAGGGGTGCGGGCCCGGGGCTTTTCCCCGGACCTGTCGGTTTAACCAGGTGTTCGGCATACGTCCAAGCCTTCGCGCCGTCGTCGCGGGAGCCGGCGCAGGGGGTTGGCCGCGTGCCACCTAGCACTCTATACATGAGAGTGCTAGCACTCAAGGGTGGCCCGGCGCAGATTCGCCCACGGCTTAGCCCGCAGGCCGCCCGGACCGCTCGTAGGCCACCCGGACGTCCCCGAAAAACGCGATTACCAGGGCATTGAACAGGTCGGCCCGCTCCCACTGCAGGAAGTGCCCGGCCCCGGGCAGCACGACGGGTCCGGTCCGGTCGGTGAAGGCCACCTCGCAGGTGTGCACGAACTCGGGGCCGACGACCTGATCGTCCATCCCGTAGAGCAACAGGGTCGGCACGTCGACCTTGCGGTCCATGATGGGCGCCTCGCTGACCGCCCGGCCATAGGCCATCTGGTAGACCGCCCAGCCCGCCCGCAGCCGCTCCTCGGTGGCGAACGGCTCGGTCATGAAGTCGACGTCGGTGTCGTCGAACGTGCCCGGCGAAGCCCACAATCGATGGCCGTACATGCCGGAGACATAGCGGCGGCGCTTGTCGGCGGTGTCGAGTTCGGCGGCCAGCACGTCGGGTGTCTGCCCCTGAAGCCGGCGGTAGTCGCCGGTCGGCCCGTCACGCAGGACGGCCGCCGGGTCGATGCCCGCGGCGATGTAGTCCTCGAAGACCAGCGGTGGCACCGAATCGAAGAACACCAACTTGTCGACGAACCCGTCGAAGCGGTGGATCAGGTCGATTGCGACGACACCGCCGACATCGCCGCCGACCACACCGCAGCGCCCGTGACCGAGCACGTCGTGCACCAGGTGGTAGACGTCGCGGCTGTAGGCGGCGAAGTCGTAGACGTCGTCGGCCGACAGATCGGAATCGCCATAGCCGCGCAGATCCGGCGCGATGACCTCGTAACCGGCGTCGGCCAGGGCGGCGATGTTGCGCCACCAGATGCGCTTGGTCTCGGGATAGCCGTGCAGCAGCAGAAGCGGGTAGCCGCCCACGCCTTCGTGCACGTAGGCCAGCGACAGCCCGTCGCGGCCGGGGCTGGGCGGGACCTCACTGCGGTGGATCGTGAACGCGTCGGGCGCGGGGGTGGCCGGTTGCGCCGGCCGCAGCCGCAGGTCGTAGTGCATCACTAGTCGAACGCGCGGGGCCGGATTGCGCTTCTCCTCACCGGGCTCATCCTTCGCCCGGCTTGTCGAACGCGCGCGGCCGGATTGCGCTTCTCCTCACCGGGCTCATCCTTCGCCCGGCTTGTCGAACGCGCGGGGATCGATGAGCAGGTGATCGGAGACGTCGCCCACCATCTCGACATCGGCCTTGCGCTCGGTGAAGTACCAGCCGTCGCCGTCGCGGGCGAAGCGGTCGTAGTAGCGGCCGGCGACGATCGGCTGGAACGCCACGGCGTCGGTGGCCTGGACGACCAGGAAGGTCGACCGGGCAGCAGCACTGTGGCCGTCGAGGTCGATGAGAGCGTTGAGGACGAGGTGCCGAGTCTTGGGCGTGCCCCCATCGGGGAAGCGGCGGGTGGTCATCGCGAACAAGCCGGCGATGTTCTCCGCACCGGACACCGTCGGTGTCTTGGCACCGCCGAAGGTGGCGCGGCTCAACAACTGCCCGACGCCGTCGAAGTCACCGGCGTCGATGAGTTCGGCGTAGCGGTACAGCAGTTCGGCGATCTCCAGCTTGTCGGCCGCGCTCATGCCACCTGCCCCGCGATCACCGGCAGGCCGGGGTCGCTGGGCACGTCAAGCGGGGACGGCGAGGCGCCCGCGGCGATCAGGTGGGCGGCGAAGGAGGCGATCATCGCCCCATTGTCGGTACACAACCGCGGACGCGGGATGCGTAACGTCAATCCGGCTGCAGCACAACGCTCTTCAGCGAGCTCACGCAGCCGGGAGTTGGCCGCGACACCGCCGGCGATCAGCAGGGTGGACACCCCCAGCTCGGTGGCGGCACGCACCGACTTGGCCGTGAGCACGTCGGCGACGGCCTCCTGGAAGCCCGCGGCCACATCGGCGGCGTTGTAGTCGGGGTGGCTCTCCACATAGCGCGCCACCGCGGTCTTGAGGCCAGAGAAGCTGAACGCGAACCGCTCGTCCCGCGGGCCGGTCATGCCGCGCGGAAACACAATCGCCTGCGGATCGCCGGTGCGGGCCAGGTCGTCGAGGATCTTGCCGCCGGGGTATCCCAGCCCGAGCAGCCGGGCCACCTTGTCGTAGGCCTCCCCCGCCGCGTCGTCGACAGTGCTGCCGAGTTCGACGATCGGCTCGCCCAGCGAGCGCACGTGCAGCAGGTGGGTGTGTCCGCCGGACACCAGCAGTCCCACGCTTTCGGGCAGCGGGCCGTGGTCGTAGACGTCGGCGGCCAGGTGGCCGCCGAGGTGGTTGACGGCATAGAACGGCACCCCCCATGCCGCGGCGTAGGCCTTCGCGGCAGCCACCCCGACCAAGAGTGCCCCGGCCAGGCCGGGTCCGATGGTGGCCGCGACGATGTCGGGTTTGTCGATCTCGGCGGTCGCCAACGCGCGGCGCATGGTCGGTCCGAGCGCTTCCAGGTGAGCCCGGGAGGCGATCTCGGGCACCACGCCGCCATAGCGGGCATGCTCGTCGACGCTGGAGGCCACCTCGTCGGCCAGCAGTGCCACGGTGCCGTCGGCGTGCAAGCGTGCGATGCCGACTCCCGTTTCGTCACAAGAGCTTTCGATGGCGAGGATGGTGGTCGCCGGCGGGCAGGAGCGCAGCGACTCGGGGGGATTTGTCGCCGGCGGGCAGGAGCGCAGCGACTCAGGGTTAGTTGTCATCGTGCGTCCCGTCCCGTCGCATCGTGTAGGCGTCGGCCCCGCTGGCCTGGTAGTACCGCTTGCGCACGCCCATCTTCTTGAAGCCCAGGCTGGTGTACAGCGCGATCGCCGGCTCGTTGTCGGTGCGGACTTCAAGGAAGACCACCGAGCCGGGGCCGACAGTGTCGAGCAGTTCGGTCATCATCCGCCGTCCGATTCCCTTGCCCTGATAGGCCGGGTCGACACCGATGGTGTGGATCTCGAATTCGAAGGGCGGGGTGCGGCCGAGCCGGGAGATCCCCGCATAGCCGACGAGCTTGTCGTCCACCCGCGCGGCGACGTAGCGGTTATGCGCGGCGGCCAGTTCACGGACGAACGAGAACTCCGGCCACGGGTCGTCGCCGTCGAACAGTTGCATCTCCAGTTCGGCGCAGCGGGCGGCGTCGGTCTTCTGCAAGGGACCGTAGACGACGTTCACCGCAACACCCCGCGTTCGGCGAGTGTCTTGGCGTCCGGCCGGCGCAGGTACAGCGGGACCAGCGGTTCCGGTTCGTCACTCCAATCCGTCACTGCGGCAACGAGTCCCACCGCCGTCGGGTAGGTGAACTCGAGTGCGGGCAGATCGAACAGGCCGACATGGTCGGGTGAGCCGGCGACCGCCTGCGCCCCGGCGAGGGGTACGTCGGCGGCCGCCTCCACACCCGGTCCGTCGACGCGCACCCCGTCGCGGTAGCGGGCCCAGTACAGCTCACGGCGCCGGGCGTCGGTGACCACCAAGACCTCGCCGGCCGTCAGGACACCGATGGCATCGAGGCTGCACACCCCGTAGACGGGCACGCCGAGAGCGTGGCCGTAGGCGGCGGCGGTGGCCATCCCGACCCGTAGCCCGGTGAACGGCCCAGGGCCACAGCCGACCACGACGGCATCGATGTCGCCCATCGTCAGCCCGGCCTGCGCCAGCGCGGAGACGACGTTGGGGGTCAGCAGCTCAGCGTGGGCCCTGGCGTCGATGCTGACCCGCTGCCCGAGGACCTCGGATCGCCCGCTGTCGCCGCGGGAGACGATAGCGGCGGTGACGGCCGGGGTGGCGGTGTCGAGGGCCAGGATAGTGCGAGTCATCGGTGGTTCCAGTGCCATGTCGCGGTACGGGTCTCACTGTCGGCGCGGCGTTCCAGGGTGATGTCGAGGTAATTGTCGGAGAGCCGTTCGGCCACGCCCTCGCCCCACTCGACGACCACCACAGCGTCCTCGAGATCGGTGTCCAGATCCAGCGAGTCCAGTTCGGCGAGCAGGTCGGCGCCCTCGTTGTCGAGCAGGCGGTAGATGTCGACGTGAATCATCGCCGGTTGGCCGTGCTGCTTGGCCCGGTGGACGCGGGCGAGGACGAATGTCGGCGAGGTTACCGGCCCGTCGACGTCCAGGCCCAGCGCGATTCCCTTGGTCAGGGCGGTCTTTCCCGCGCCGAGCGGACCGGACAGCACGACCACGTCACCCGCACGCAGCTTCTCCCCCAGCCCGATACCCAACGCGATGGTGTCCTCGAGGGTCGGCAGTTCAGCGGTGCCGCTGCCGATTCTGGTCTCAGCCATGGGCACGATTCTTCAACCGGCGGGCGAACGCGACCAGTTTCGACGGTGTCGCGCGTTCCACGAGGCGCACCAGCGCGTCGTTGATGATGTCCGGGTCTTCGAGTTGGACCAGATGGCCGGCGCCGGGGACGATCACCAACTCGCTGTCGGGCAACACCGCCGCCATCTCCTCGGAGTGTTTGACCGGGGTCATCACGTCGTGGTCGCCGCAGGCGATCATGGTGGGGATGCGGGCCAGCACCGGCAGCGCCGCGCTCTCGTCGTGCACCTCGAGTGCGTGCAGGAACTCCACCAGGGTGGCGATCGGGGTGTCGTGAATCATGCTCTCGGAGAAGGCCACGACACTGGGGCTCATCGACTCGCCGCCGAACGACGCGGTCCGCAGGATCGGGCGCAGGACCGACCGGGCCGCACCGCGGGTGCGGTGCACGAGCTGAGGTACGTAGCGGGCGGCGAACCGCACCGCCTCCAAGGCCGGGTTCTGCAGGATCTCACCGAGCGGCGAGCGCGACAGTCCCTCGGCGGCCGAGGAGATCAGCGCCGCCCCGACAATGCGCTGACCGTATCGCTCGGGGAACTGCCGGGCGTGCGACAGCACTGTCATACCCCCCATCGAGTGCCCGACGAGGACCACGGGACCCCGCGGAACCATCACCTGCAGAATGGTTTCCAGATCCTGCCCAAGCTGCGTCACGGTGTAGGTGTCGACCGGTGCCGCAGCGGACTGTCCGTGGCCGCGCTGGTCGTAGAACACCATCCGCACCTGGTCGCCCCACCGTTGCGCCAGCGCCGCGCGCTGGAAGTGAAATGACCCCATCCGCAGGCAGAAGCCGTGGGCGAACACCACGGTCAGCGGTGCAGTGATCGGACCGACTTCGCGCACCACGAGGGGAATGCCGTCCTGGGTGGTCACCACACAGCCGCGGTCGGCATCGAGAAGGGCGAAATCCTCACCCTCGTAGGCGTCTTCGATGAACTTCTTCTGACGCAGCGCCCGCGCTGCCGATACCCCCGCGGCGGTGCCGACCGCGCTCAGTCCGGCAACCCCGGCCAGCAGGCCTGCCTTGCGGCCCGCACCCAGCCCGGGGTTGTCGGCTTTGCGGGCCAACCGCGCGGCGGTCTTCTCGGCACGGCGCGCCAGACGTTCGTCGATACCCTTGGCACGCTTGGGCTTCGCCGTACCTTCAGAATCAGCGGCCACCGGCGTCGGCCTCCCGGTAGGTACGCACCACCCGGCCGCGTGGACTGGTGACCACCTCGTAGTGGATGGTGCCCAGCAGGTCGGCCCAGTCCTGGGCCCGCGGTTCACCTGCCGCGCCGGAACCGAACAGGATGGCCTCGTCACCCTCGGCCACATCGGGGCGGCCGGGGCCGAGGTTGACCACGAGTTGGTCCATGCAGATCCGGCCGACGTTGCGCCGCAACCGGCCGTTGATCAGTGCGTCGATGCGACCGCTCAAGGTGCGGTAGACCCCGTCGGCGTATCCGATCGGCAGCAGCGCGAGGTTGGTGTCCTCGTCGGCGATCCAGGTGTGGCCATAGGACACCCCTTCGCCGGCCTTCACCGACTTCACCATCGCCACAGTGCATTTCAGCGTCATCGCCGGACGAAGTCCCATGTCGCCGAGTTCCGGGATGGGGCTCAGACCGTAGACGGCGATACCCGGCCGAACCATGTCGAAGCCGAGGTCGGGGCGGGTCAGCGCCGACGGGGAGTTCGACAGGTGCGCCACCTCGAAGTCGACTCCCTGTGCCCGGGCCTGGGCCAGCATGTCGGAAAATCGTTGTGCCTGAAGGTCGTTGAGGGGATCTTCGGGTGCGTCGCCGCTCACCAGATGGGACATGATGCCGCGCACCCGCACCGCGTCGGCCGCGATGGCGCGCTGCAGTTCGGTGAGCACGCCGGGATAGTCCGCGGGGCTGACACCGTTGCGGTTGAGCCCGGTGTCGACCTTGATGGTGACCTGTGCGGTGCGCCCGGTGCGTTCGACGGCAGCGAGCAGTTCGCCGACCTGCCGTGCGGAGGAGACCGCGACCTGCACGTCGGCATTGAGCGCAGGGGCGAAGTCGGTGCCCGGCGGGTGCAACCACGACAACACCGGTGCGGTGATGCCGGCGCTGCGCAGCGCAATGGCCTCGTCGATGGTGGCGACACCGAGTTCGGCCGCCCCGGCGGCCACCGCGGCGCGGGCCACCTGCGGAGCGCCATGCCCGTAGGCGTCGGCCTTGACGACAGCCATGACCTCGGCGGATCCCGCGCGCTCGCGCAGAACCCGCACGTTGTCGGCGATCGCCCCCAGATCGACGAGCGCCTCAGCAGCCGGGCCGGACACCTGAGCCGGCGTCGACGGGGTCAACGAAGTCGTGTGCATATCCATGTCACCGCCGACAATTGTCCCAGAACCGGCCCGATAACCGCCCATCCGGTCGTTGACCACACAATTCAGGCCGCCAACGGCGGTAGAGTCGGCCCTGTGCGGGTGCTGTCGATGGACGACGCGGTGCTGGGCAAACGCCCCGATCTGAGCATCGTTTCCGATCAGCCCGCCCATGCCCGCATCGCCGCGTGGCTGGAGAAACTCATCGTCTCGGGCCGGCTGGCACCGGGTGACAAGCTGCCTGCCGAGGTCGACATCGCCGCGGCGCTGGGCGTGAGTCGCATGACGCTGCGCCAGGCGCTGGGGGCCATCGAGGCCAAGGGCCTGATCCGGCGCAGCCGGGGCCGGTTCGGCGGAAACTTCGTCGAGACCTCGCGGCTGGAGTTCGACCACACCGGCATGCCGGGTTTCACCGAGCAGTTGCGCCGGCTGGACATGGCTGCCGGGGCGCAGGTGGTCAGCGCCACCACCCGCGTCCCGAGACCGGAGGTACGCGAGGCGCTGGGCCTCTCACGCGGCGCCCGGGTGCACGAGATCATCCGGATCCGCTCGGCCGACGGGGCACCGGTGCTCCTCGAGGAGACCTACCTGCCGGCGGGGCTGTTCCCCGGCCTGTTGTCCGCGGACCTCACCGGGTCGGTGTACGCGTTGATGGCCGACGAGTTCGGCATACCGCTGTTCTCGGCCGACGAACACATCGAGGCGGCAACCGCCACGGCGGCGCGTGCGGAGTTGCTCGGCGTCGCCGAGGGTGACCCGCTGCTGCTCGTCACCCGCACCGCACATGACCGCGACGGGGTCCCCGTGGAGTTCTCGCACGACTACTTCCGGTCCGACCGGACCCGCATCAGGGTGAAGTCCTGGGTCGACCGCGACACCCAGGCCCGGGTCGAGACCTCGCCGGCGTCCTGACCAGCTCAGCTGTGCTTAGCGTGCAGGGCCGGCAGTACGTGGCTGACGAGGTCGGCTGACAGCGCGGGCACCACGGCGGGGGCCACGGACCGCAGGGCCTCGCTCGGTGCGGCGCTGACGGCGATACACCGCATGCCTGCGGCCAGCGCGCCACGCACGCCGGGCACCGAGTCCTCGAACACCAAGACCTCCGCCGGTGGGTGGCCGAGAAGTGCGGCGCCGGAAAGGAATCCTTCGGGATCGGGCTTGCCGCGCCGGACGTCCTCTTCGGCGACGACGATCTCGATGACCTCACCGACCGGGCTGCTCGCCAGTACGGCGTGGACGTCGTCGCGCTGAGCGCCGGTGACGACAGCCATCGGCACGCTGTGCCGGGCCAGAATCTGCACCAGGCCCACCGTGTCGGCGGTGATGGGATTGCGCTGGGCGACGAGGTCGCGGTAGCGCCGCTTGCGCAGCTCCAGCAGCGGGTCCACATCGACTCGCGCGCCGGTGATCTCGATCGCCTTCTCGACGATCTCGCGGTCGCTGTGGCCCAGCAGATGCCGGTCGTAGTCGTCCTGACTCAATGCCCACCCGAGGTGTTCCCCGAAGAGTTCGACGAAGATCTGGAACAGGATCGGCTCGTCGTCGGACAGCGTGCCGTTGAAATCGAATATGACGGCAGGGTTGGCGGATTCGGCCCACTGTGCAAGCAGTTCGTGCGCTTGCCGGGGTTCCGAGTGCGAAGACATGCTGCAATAGTCTAGTCTTTTAAAGCATGCCGTTCCTCTCCGACTCGGAACTGGATGCGCTGCTCGAGCAACTGCCGGCGCTGACCGGTCAACCGCGTCAGCTCGAGGAACTCTCCGGCGGCCTGACCAACCGCAACGTGAAGATCACCACGCCCACCGGGGCTTACGTCGCGCGCTGCAGCGTCAACAGCAAGAACCTGCTCGGCATCGACCGCGACAACGAGTACTACAACAGCAGGGCTGCGGCCGAGGCGGGCGTCGGAGCACCGGTCATCGACTACCGCCCCGACCTCGGGATCCTGCTGGTCGGGTTCCTGGACGGTGTCACCCTGACCAACGCCGACATGCAGCGACCCGGTGTGCTCAACCGTGTCGCCACCGGAGTCCGGGGCCTGCACTCCGGGCCCCGCTTCCGGAGCCGCTTCGACATGTTCGAACGCCAGCCGTCCTACCTGAAGGTGGTGCAGGACAACGGCTTCCGACTTCCGTCGGACTACCTGGACTACGCCCCGGCGTTCGCCGAGATCCAGCGGGTGCTCGACGCGACCGATCAGACCACCGTGCCGTGTAACAACGACCTGCTGGCGGGCAACTTCGTCGACAACGGCGAGCGGGTGTGGCTGATCGACTACGAGTACTCCGGCAACAACGACCCCTGCTTCGAGCTGGGCAACCTTGCCGCCGAGTGTGGGCTGTCCACTGACCAGCTCGCCGAGCTCGTCAGCCTGTACTACGGGCGCCCGCTGCGTCACAAGACCGCGCGGGCCCGCCTGCAGGGCGTCGTCGGCAAGTACGGCTGGACATTGTGGGGGTGCATCCAGAATGCTTCCAGCGCAATTGAATTCGACTTCTGGCAGTGGGCGATGGAGCGCTACGAATCGGCTGTCGCCGAATTCCGCGGACCCGACTTCACCCGCCTGCTCGACGACGCACAAGCCACCGACTAAGTGAGGAAGACATGTCGCCGCAAGAGCTGCCCGCCCGCGCCCAGATCGTCATCATCGGCGGCGGGGTCATCGGGACCAGCGTCGCCTACCACCTGACCAAACTCGGTCGCGCCGACGTGGTGCTGATCGAGCAGGGGCAGTTGTCCTGTGGCACAACCTGGCACGCCGCCGGACTCGTCGGTCAGCTGCGCGCTTCGGAAAGCGGGACCCGGCTGGTGCAGTACTCCACCGAGCTGTACGCGGAACTGGAGGCCGAGACCGGGCTGAGTGCGGGCTACAAGCAGTGCGGCGGGGTGACGGTGGCCCGCACCGAGGACCGGATGACGCAGCTTCGCCGCACCGCGGCCAACGCGGCCGCCTACAACCTGGACTGCGAACTGCTCAGTCCGGAGGAGGCTTTCGAGCACTACCCCGTGATGCGGGTCGACGACCTGGTGGGTGCGATCTGGCTGCCGGCCGACGGCAAGGCCAACCCCACCGATCTGACGATGGCGCTGGCCAAAGGCGCCCGCCAGCGCGGCGCCAAGGTCTTCGAGCACGTCCGGGTGCTCGACGTACTCACCGACGGCACCGCGGTGACGGGGGTGCGGACCGACGCCGGCGATATCGAAGCCGAGATCGTCGTCAACTGCGCCGGCCAGTGGGCCAAGGCCATCGGCGCGATGGCGGGGGTGAACGTGCCGCTGCACTCGGCCGAACACTTCTACGTCGTCACCGAGACTATCGCCGGTGTGCACCCCGACCTGCCGATCCTGCGCGACCCCGATGGCTACACGTATTTCAAGGAAGAGGTCGGCGGCCTGGTGATCGGCGGCTTCGAACCCGAAGCCAAGCCCTGGGTGGCCCCGGACAAAATCCCGTACCCCTTCGAGTTCCAACTCCTCGAGGAGGACTGGGAGCACTTCGAAATCCTGATGGAGAACGCGCTGCTGCGCATCCCGGCGCTCGACCACACCGGGCTGAAGAAGTTGTACAACGGGCCGGAGAGCTTCACCCCGGACAACCAGTTCATCCTCGGCGAGGCGCCGGAGTGCGCGAACTTCTTCGTCGGGGCCGGGTTCAACTCGGTCGGCATCGCCTCGGCCGGCGGTGCGGGCCGCGCGCTGGCCGAATGGATCGTCAACGGGTCGGCGACCACCGACCTCACCGGCGTCGACATCCGTCGTTTCGCCCCGTTCAACGGGAACGTGGCCTGGCTGCACGACAGGGTGGCCGAGGTGCTCGGTGTGCACTACGAGATCCCCTGGCCCAACCGGGAACTCACCACGGCGCGGCCCTTCCGGCGCTCCCCCGTCCACCACCTCCTCGTCGGCGCAAACGCGAACTTCGGCAGCCGGATGGGCTGGGAACGGGCCAACTTTTTCGCCCCCGCAGGCGAGGAACCGGTGATCGAATACTCCTGGGGCAAGCAGAACTGGCTGCCGTGGTCGGCCGCCGAGCAGGTCAACACCCGCACGGCAGTAACGGTGTTCGACCAGACCTCGTTCTCCAAGTACCTGCTGACCGGACCCGGCGCCGAGCAGGCGCTGCAGTGGCTGTGCACCGCCGATGTCGCTGTGCCGGTTGGCAAGTCGGTGTACACCGGAATGCTGAACGAACGGGGCACCTACGAGTCGGATGTGACGGTCACCCGCACCGGGGCCAGTGAGTTCCTGATCGTCAGCAGCGCCGCCACCACCGAGCGCGACAAGGACCACATCACCAGGAACATGCCGGCCGGGGCTCAGGCCGAGCTGGTGGACGTCACGTCGTCGATGGCGGTGTTCGGGGTGATGGGCCCCCGCTCACGCGACCTGCTGGCCAGCCTCAACGACGCCGACCTCTCCGATGCCGCGTTCCCGTTCGCCACCAGCCAGATCATCTCGCTGGGCTACGCCACCGTCCGGGCGACCCGCATCACCTACGTCGGCGAATTGGGTTGGGAGCTGTATGTTCCCACTGAATTCGCGGTCGGGGTCTACGAAGATCTGCTGCGTGCCGGCGCACAGTTCGGTATCGGCCGCGGCGGGTACTACGCCATCGAGTCGCTGCGCCTGGAGAAGGGCTACCGCGCCTTCGGCCGCGAGCTGACCCCCAACGACAACCCGGTCGAGGCCGGCCTGTTGTTCGCCTGCAAGCTCAAGACCGGCGTCGACTTCCTCGGCCGCGCTGCGGTGGAGAAGGCCAAAGCCGACGGGCCGCGGCGGCGGCTGGTGAGCTTCGCCGTCGACTCCCCCGAGCCCATGCTGTGGGGCGGCGAGCTGATCCTGCGCGACGGCGCGGTCGCCGGCCAGGTGAGCTCGGCGGCATGGGGAGCGACCACCGGCGCCTGCGTCGGGCTGGCCTACGTGCGCGCCGGTGACGACTCCGTGGTCACCGCGGACTGGATCCGGGCCGGCAACTACTCGGTCAATGTCGGCGGCGAGATCTACCCGGTCACTGTGTCGCTGAAGGCGATCTATGATCCCGCCAACGAGCGGATCCGCTAGGCGCGCCACACGATGACGCTCCCAGGAAAGTATGAGATCGTGCCGGGGTGTTCCAGGACGTAGTCCGATGACCGAGGACGGCCGCCAGAGCGAGGTCCGCGCCCGGCTCGAGGAGCGCTACCGGCGCCTGGCTGCGTCCCGGCGGTTGCGGCCGGCGGCGGCGACCCTGGCCAGGTTCCGGGAGATCGACGGTTCCACCCTGGGCATCCTCGTCTCGGTTCAGCTGTTCACGACCGTGATCCCGCTGATGATCCTCGGCTTCAGCTATATCGAGAACTTCGCCCAGAGCGCCAGCGCCGGCACGATCTGGATCCGCGAGCTCGGCCTGGTGCATCCGACGAGCGACCGGGTGCGCGGCGCGTTCGGTACCACCGCAGGACTGCGCTCGAGTTGGACGTTCATCGGCGTCGGCGGCTTCCTGATCTGGGGAATTCCGATGGCGGTCACTGTGGCCGCCATCTTCGCCAAGGCCTGGCGACGCGAACAGTTCGGCCTGACCCAGCGGGTGCTGCGCGGTGCCCTGTGGTTCGCGTTGTACCTGACGATGATCGTCTGCCGCGAACGAATCACCTTCGGCCACCACCACAGCAGCGGGACACGGATATTGATGTTCGCGTTGGCGCAGGGGCCGGTGTGGTTGTTCTGGTCGCTGACCCCGGCACTGCTGGTCCGCAACGGCGGCCGCAGCCTCGTCCACCTGGCGCTGGCCGGACTGGCCGGCGTGGTGATCGACGGCGTGATCATCCCGCTGAGCGGGCGGGTCTTCTTCCCGATGGTGCTCGACGGCTGGGCCGAACTCGGGCCGATCGGGATCGCGATGGCGCTTCTGACGTGGTGCGGCGTGATCGGCACCGGTTGGGTCGTCACGGCCTGCGTCGGCGCCGTGCTGTGGGAGCGCACCGCCCCGTCGGAGACCGTGGTCGAATGCCAGGCCGACGACCTCGGCGACTCCTATACCCCGACGCAGTCCCCCGCCTAGTGCGCGAAGTGCTCCTGGTCGAAATGGCCGGCCGGCTTGATCGCGTCCAGATGTCCCAGCACGGCGTTGAGGTCCTCCCACAGCGAGCGGGCCAAGTCGGCGGAGAACCCTTCTCGCACCACCACCCTGAGCACTGAAATGTCTTCTGCCCCTTGCGGCATGGTGTAGGCGGGCACCTGCCAGCCGTAGGACCGCAGCGCGGCCGACACGTCGAACTCGGTGTAGCCGAAGTCGCCGGACAGCTTGAACGCCACCACCGGGATGGCCGACCCATCGGAGATCACCGTGAAGTGCTGGCATTCTTCCAGTCGGTCCGACAACCAGCGCGCGGTGCTCGACAGGCACTGCATCACGTGGGTGTACCCGGCGCGGCCCAGGCGCAGGAAGTTGTAGTACTGACCGACCACCTGATTGCCCGGCCGGGAGAAGTTCAGCGTGAAGGTCGGCATGTCACCGCCGAGATAGTTGACCCGGAACACCAGATCCTCGGGCAGGTGATCGGCGTTGCGCCACACCACGAATCCCACCCCGGGATAGGTCAGCCCGTACTTGTGGCCGCTGACGTTGATGGAGACCACCCGCGGAAGCCGGAAGTCCCACTTGAGGTCCGGGTGCAGGAACGGCACGACGAACCCGCCACTGGCCGCGTCGACGTGCACCGGGATGTCGAGCTTGGTGTCCTTGGCCAACTTATCCAGGGCGGCGCAGATCTCGGCGATCGGCTCCAGTTCGCCGGTGTAGGTGGTACCCAGGATCGCCACCACGCCGATGGTGTCCTCGTCGACGTACTCGAGCACCTGCTCGGGAGTGATGACGTAGCAGTCCTCGGTCATCGGGATGTAGCGCGGCTCGACTTCGAAATAGCGGCAGAACTTCTCCCACACCACCTGGACGTTGGCGCCCATCACCAGGTTGGGGGTGCGCGTCTTCCAGGCGTCGCCGACACGCTCCTTCCACTTCCACTTCAACGCCAGCCCACCGAGCATCACCGCTTCCGACGACCCGATGGTCGAGGCACCGACTGAACTGGCGGCATCGTCATCACGCAGATTCTCGGCATGGAAAAGATCGGCAACCATTGATATGCAACGAGATTCGATGGCCGCGGTGGCGGGGTACTCGTCCTTGTCGATCATGTTCTTGTCGAACGTCTCGGCCATCAGCTTCTCGGCCTCAGGGTCCATCCACGTCGTCACGAACGTCGCGAGGTTCAGCCGGGAGCTGCCGTCGAGCATCAGTTCGTCGTGGATGAACCGGTATGCCGCAGCCGGTTCCATCGCCTCGGCCGGCAACCGCAGCGACGGGACCGGGTCGGTCGACAACCGTCCCGTGTAGGCCGGTGCGATCGACGGGGAGCGATACTTGACGTGCGGCATGGTTCCTTCTCTCTACAGTTCTGCAACAGCTGAACGAATGTGGGCCAGGATGCGTGACGCCGACGTGGGTGCGGGCGCGGGGCCGGGGTCGGCCGCCGAGGCGTTGGCGGCGCGGGCATGGACGAACGCCGCCGCGGCGGCCGCTTCCACCGGTGGCAGGCCCGCCGCCAGCAGCGCACCGATCATGCCGGACAACACATCACCGGATCCGGCCGTCGCCGCCCACGCCCCGCCCGCGGGATTGAGGTACACCCTGCCGGACGCCGCTGACCCCCCGGTTGCTTCGCTCCTGCCCGCCGCCGCTGACCCCCGGGTCGGTTCGCTCCTGCCCGCCGGGCCGGCGATGACCGTCACGTTGCCCTTCAACAGCACGGTGGCGCCCAGCTGGTCGGCCAGGCGACGGGCGGCGCCGATCCGGTCCTCACCGGGTTCAGCTGCGTCCGATGTCGCCGGCCATCCGGCTCCGGAAGCCAGCCGCGCGAATTCGCCGGCATGCGGTGTCAGCACCGTCGGCGCCTCGCGCTCGGACACCAGGTGCGGGTGGGCAGCCAGCATCGTCAGAGCGTCGGCGTCGACGATCACCGGGAGGTCGCTGCTGAGCGCGAAAGTCAGCGCCTCGAAAGCGGTTTCGTCGGTGCCCAGGCCGGGTCCCACAATCCAGGACTGCACTCGGCCCGCCGCGGCGGCGCTCGGCGCGGCGACGACCTCCGGCCAGTGCGACACCACTTCGGCGGCCGCCGAGCCCGCATAACGTTTCATGCCAGCGGTCGCGGCCACCGCGGCGCCGGTGCACAGGATCGCCGCGCCCGGATACGTCGACGAGCCCGCCAGGATTCCGGTAACGCCCTGGCTGTACTTGTCGTCGTGCGGTTGCGGCACCGGCCAGCGGGCCTTGACGTCGGCGGCGTCGAAGCCGAGGACATCGGTGGGCGGCAGGTCCAGCCCGATGTCGACGAGCTCGACGCGGCCGCAGTCGGCAAGGGCATGCACGGGTTTGAGACCACCGAAGGTGACCGTGAGGGCGGCGCGCACGGCTGGGCCGGTGACGGCGCCGGTGTGCACGTCGACGCCGCTGGGGATGTCCACGGCCACCACCGGGATGCCTGCGGCGTCGACCGCGGCGAAGACGGCGGCCGCAGCCGGGCGCAGCGGTCCCTTGCCGGAGATCCCGACCACCCCGTCGATCACCAGAGCGGTGTCGGGTGCGACGTCGGCCACCACCCGGCCACCTGCGGCGCGGAATGCCGCCAGCGCCTTGGCATGGGTGTGCTCCGGGCTGAGGAGGACCGCCGATGCCGCTGCGCCGCGCCGGCGCAGGAAGGTCGCCGCCCACAGCGCGTCGCCGCCGTTGTCACCGGAGCCGACCACGGCGCAGATCCGCCGGCCCGCGATGCCACCGGTCCGGCTCCTCAGCTCGCGCGCGATCGCGGTCGCCAGTCCATAGGCGGCACGGCGCATCAGGACACCGTCGGGCAGGGTTGCCAGCAGAGGCGCCTCAGCGGCGCGAATCGCCTCGGCGGTGTAGTAGTACCGCATCGCAACCCAGGTTACGTGGCGGACGGCCGCTGGTACACAGTCGACGGCGTGCGACCTGCAGACCGCGACTATTCGACGGTGACCGACTTGGCCAGGTTGCGCGGCTTGTCCACGTCGTAGCCGCGGGCCCTCGCCACCGCGGCGGCGAACACCTGCAGCGGGACCGTGGACAGCAGCGGTTGGAAAAGCGTTGACACAGCCGGGATTTCGAAGATGTGATCCGCGTACGGGCGTACCGTGTCGTCGCCTTCCTCGGCGATGACGATGGTGACGGCACCACGGGCCTGCACTTCGCGGATATTGCTGAGCAGCTTGGCGTGCAAGGTCGCGGCGTTCTTCGGGGAGGGCATGACCACGATCACCGGGAGGTCTTCGTCGATCAGGGCGATCGGGCCGTGCTTGAGCTCGCCGGCGGCAAAGCCCTCGGCATGCATGTACGCCAGCTCCTTGAGCTTGAGCGCACCTTCGAGCGCCACCGGGTAGCCGACATGGCGACCCAGGAACAGCACCGCCGGTGACGCCGCGAAGGCGTGGCCGAGCTTGGTGATCGAGTCGACGTGTTCGAGCACCCGGGCCACCTGGGCGGGCATCGACTCCAGTTCGCGGTACTCGCGTTCGACCTCGTCGGGGTACTTGGTGCCGCGCGCCTGCGCCAGAGCCAGACCGACCAGGTAGTTGGCGGCGATCTGGGCCAGGAAGGTCTTGGTGGCCGCCACCCCGATCTCCGGTCCGGCCCGGGTGTAGAGGACGGCGTCGGCTTCACGGGGAATCTGGCTGCCGTTGGTGTTGCAGATGGCCAGCACCTTGGCCTTCTGCGCCTTGGCGTGCCGGACCGCTTCGAGGGTGTCGGCCGTCTCGCCGGACTGCGAGATCGCGATGACCAGCGTGCCCCGGTCGAGCACCGGGTCGCGGTAGCGGAACTCGCTGGCGAGTTCGACCTCGACGGGCAGCCGGGTCCAGTGCTCGATCGCGTACTTGGCCAGCAGCCCGGAATGGAATGCGGTGCCGCAGGCGACGATGAAGACCTTGTCGACCTCGCGGAGTTCCTGATCGCTCAGGCGCTGCTCGTCGAGCACGATCCGGCCGTCGACGAAATGCCCGAGCAGGGTGTCGGCGACCGCAGTCGGCTGCTCGGCGATCTCCTTGAGCATGAAGTACTCGTAGCCGCCCTTCTCGGCGGCCGACAGGTCCCAGTCGATGTGAAACTCGCGAGCGTTCGCGGCGTCGTCACAGCCGTCGAAGTCGGTGATGCGGTAGCCGTCGGCGGTGATCACCACAGCCTGGTCCTGGCCGAGCTCGACGGCCTCGCGGGTGTACTCGATGAAGGCGGCGACGTCGGAGCCCAGGAACATCTCGTCCTGGCCGATACCGACCACCAACGGCGTCGACCGGCGGGCCGCCACGATGGTGCCGGGGCTGTCGGCGTTGGCGAACATCAGGGTGAAGTGGCCTTCGAGCTGCCGCAGCACCGAGAGCACCGAGGCCACGAAGTCGCCGGCGGTGGGGCCCTGGTGGTAGGCCCGGGACACCAGGTGCACAGCCACCTCGGTGTCGGTGTCGCTGGCGAACTCCACGCCCTCGGCTTCCAGGTCGTGGCGCAGCGTCGCGAAGTTCTCGATGATCCCGTTGTGCACGACGGCGAACTTGCCGGCGGCGTCGCGGTGCGGGTGGGCGTTGCGGTCGGTGGGCCTGCCGTGGGTGGCCCACCGGGTGTGGCCGACGCCCGCGGTGCCGGTCAGGGCGACGGGGTCGGTTTCGGCCAGCGCCTCCTCGAGGTTGGCGAGCCGTCCGGCGCGGCGGCGGACCGTCAGCCCGCCGTGTCCGTCGAGCAGAGCCAGGCCGGAGGAGTCGTAACCGCGGTACTCCATGCGGCGCAGCGCGTCCACGACGACGTCGCGGGCCGGGCGATGCCCGACGTAAGCCACGATTCCGCACATGGGTCCAAGGGTAGTGCAGCACCGGAGGCCAAGACGGTGGGCTACGGTCATGGGGTGGCCCGGACACGCAAGCTCTTCGCGGCGCTGACCCGCCGCGGTCCACATCAGGTTTTGCGCGGTGACCTGGCGTTTGCCGGTCTTCCGGGCATCGTCTACACCCCGGCTTCGGGCTTCAATCTGCCCGCTGTGGCGTTCGGCCACGATTGGCTCACACCCGTCGATCACTACGTCAAAACGCTGGAGCATCTGGCGTCGTGGGGCATCGTCGCGGCGGCGCCGAACACCGAACGCGGGCCTGCGCCGTCCGTGCTGAACCTGGCGTTCGACCTGGGCACGACACTGGACATCGTCACCGGGGTCCGGCTGGGCCCCGGGCAGATCAGCGTGCAACCGACCAAGCTGGGCCTGGCCGGCCACGGTTTCGGCGGCTCGGCGGCGGTGTTCGCCGCGGCAGGCCTGGCCGGGGCGGGCAAGTCGGCACCCAAGGCGGTGGCCGCCCTGTTCCCGTCGGTCACCAAACCGCCTGCCCAACAGCCTGCCGTCAGCTTGAAGGTGCCGGGCCTGGTCCTCAGCTCGCCGGACGACCCGCAGTCGCTGCGGACCGATGCCCTTGATCTGGCCGAGGCGTGGCCCGGTGCGGTGCTCCACATCGTCAACAAGGCGACGTCCGCCGGGCTGGCCGAGAAGCGCAGGTTCGCCCGACTGCTGGGCGTGCCGGGTTCCGATCGCGGTACCCAGAAGGCGGTCCGGGCGCTGTTGACCGGCTTTCTGCTCTTCCAGCTCACCGGCGACAAGACCTATCGCGAGTTCGCCGACCCCGAGGCGGTGCTGCCCAAGACGGCCAAGCCCGATCCGGAGGCCGAGCCGCTGAAGCCCGAGGACCGGATCGTCGCGCTACTCAAGTAGCCGGGTTCGGAGCGACGAGTGGCCAGTTGCGGCACGCATTCTGCGCATTCTCGCGACGTAGGTGGCCGGTCGGCGAAAACCCGACGACCCCCAACCAACTGGTTGGTGATATAGCTCCGTGATGCGCACCGGTGTTTTTCTGGAGTATTCAGGCGGCTTCCGTGAGGCTGTCGAGCACATCGTCGTGTTGGAACAGGCGGGCGTGGATATCGCCCTGGTGGCCGAGGCGTACTCGTATGACGCCATCAGCCAGCTCGGCTATCTGGCGGCCAAGACATCGCGGATCGAGCTGGGCTCCGGCGTGGTCCCGATCTATACCCGGACCCCGTCCCTGCTGGCGATGACGGCCGCCGGCCTGGACTACGTGTCCGACGGCCGCTTCCGGCTGGGCATCGGCACCTCCGGGCCCCAGGTCGTCGAGGGCTTTCACGGCGTTCCCTTCGACGCCCCCATGGGCCGGACCCGGGAGGTCGTCGAGATCTGCCGTCAGGTGTGGCGGCGCGAGCGGGTGCAGCATCAGGGCAAGAGCTACCAGATCCCGCTGCCCGCCGACCGCGGCACCGGGCTGGGCAAGCCGTTGCAGCTCATCAATCATCCTGTGCGGGAGAACATCCCGATCACCATCGCCGCGCTCGGACCCAAGAATGTGGAACTCACTGCCGAGATCGCCGAGGGCTGGCAGCCGGTCTTCTTCCTTCCGGAGAAGGCCGACGACGTCTGGGGTGAGTCGCTTCGTGCCGGAAAGGCCAAGCGCGACAAGGCTCTCGGCGAACTCGATGTGATGGTCGGGGTGTCCCTGGCCGTCGGCGACGATGTCGAGGAACGACTCGGCTGGGCCAAACCACACCTGGCGCTCTACATCGGTGGCATGGGTGCGCGCGGTCAGAACTTCTACCACAAGCTGGCCACCCGGTACGGCTACGGCGAGGTGGCAGACCACATTCAGGATCTGTTCCTGGCCGGGCGCAAGGCCGAAGCGATTGCCGCAGTGCCGGACGAGCTGGTGCGTCAGGTGTCGCTGATCGGGCCGCGCGGCTTTGTCAAGGAGCGCATCGCCGCGTTCGCCGAGGCCGGGGTGACGACGTTGTTGGCGACGCCGGTGACCGCCGACGGCGCCGAGTACGTCAAGTACGTCGAGGAGCTGCAGCAGCTGCTGCCCTGACCACAGGTGTTGTGAGGGAACGCTGTTCGTCAGCAGGCCGCAACAGCCGCCGCTGCGCGGCGGGCACTGCGGGCCGCGGCGTTGCCTCGGTCACTGGCCGACCTGCGCCAGTTCGTCGGCGGCGATCTCACACGGCGACTTCTCGTCCAGGGATTCGATCTCTGGCTCGGGTTCGATGACGGGTGGTTGCGGGTCGGCCGGTGGTAACGGTGCAGGCGCGGTCTGCTCGGCGACGGATTCCTCGACGGGCTCGGTGGTGGTCGCCTCCCCTGTTGCGCCGGTGTCGTCGGGTGGGTCGCCTTCCTGATCCTCGGTGCCCGTGCCCGCCGGATCTGTCTGTGGCTCAGCGCTTTCCGGTTCGGCGTCGGCGAGATCGTCGGCCGCGGCGGTATCGGGTACCGCGGTATCGGCCGGGACGTGCGATGCACTGGCCAGCAGAGTGCCGATGGCGTCGGCGAGCTGGCCGCCGAGCCCCGTCAAGCCGCCGCCCACGTCGGGAACGGAAGGGATCGCGGGAGCCGGCATCGCTGCGGCACCGGAGCCGAGCGGATCCCCGGCCTGCGGCGGTGGAAGTTGCTGCGACAGAGCTGTTTCCGGGGCGGATGGCGCAGGGCCCAAGGGTGCGGGCGTCGCAGGCCGGGCGTTCACGGCTTCTGGTGGCACGGGGCTCACGGCGGCGGCGGGCATGCTGAGCGGGGCGGCAGCTGGGGCCGCCGTGAGCGGCGCGGGCTGCGGTGGCGCCACGAACAGCTGACCGGGAACCGCGAAAACCACTGGGCCGCAGAATGTCACCTGGCGGATCGCATCGGCGTAGGCCGACTCCACCGCCGATGTCGCGGACCGCATCGCGGTGACCCACTCGGTGCGGATGTCGGCGTCGACGTAGGGGGTGATCTGGTGGACGACGACGTCGGCGGCCTCAGCCCGATCGGGTGCCGCGCTCATCACGGTGCGGGCCGCGGCCAGCCATGCCGGGCGCTGCGCCGCCACCCGATCGTCGATCGCGGTCGCGGTGTGCACCTTCTCGTCGACCACCCTCAGGAGGGTGTCACGCAGCTGAGCGCAGCTATCCGCCGCGGCGCGCAGGGCACCTGCGACGGCGGCACCCGCCTGGCAGTGCCGTTCGACGAAAAGCCCTGCGACGGAGCCGGAGTCACCATTCCACGCCTCGGCGATACCACGCAGAGCGTCGTGCTGCATACGGAGCGCGTCCTCGGCGGTGTCAGCCATGGCGCGCACGGCCGCGCAGTCGGAGTCGAGCACGTCGAGGTCCAGGCCGTCCTCGGTGCCGTACCACTCGAGCACCTGTGCGGCATAGGCGGTCAAATCGGGGTGGCTATATCCCAGCAGATGGCACGCCGTCACATAGGTCTGGGTGTCGGCCACCGCCTGGCGGCCCTGATCGAGCCGACCCACGACGTCGAACGTCATCGCAGCACCGCCGCGGCGCGCAGCTCGGCATCGGCGTACTGCTGTGCACCGGCGCGCAGCGCGGCAGCGACTTCTTCGGCAGCCCGCGACCACTGGGCCAGCTGGACCCTCACCTCATCGAGCGCGGCATGCAGCCGCTCGCCGCTGGCGGCATGCGCCCGGCCGGCCGTGGAACCGCTGAAACTCAGGCCACCGGTGCGCGCGGCGGTCTCGAGGAGCTGCGCCGCGGCGGTGAACCGTTGCGCGGCAGCATGCGCCGCCGCAGTGTCCACGCGTGTTGTGCCCATGTCGGATTGGACGCAGGACTGCCCGCGACGGTTCCGCTTCGGCGGAAATCAGCCCTCGGCGCTGACCGACTCGGCCACCCGGATGGCCAACTGCCGGGCGGTGTCCTCGTCGGCGGCCTCGACCATCACCCGAACCATCTGCTCGGTTCCGGAGGGGCGCAACAGAATTCGTCCGGTGTCGCCGAGCTCGGCCTCGGCCGCCCGCACCGCGCTGCGCACCGCGGGCGCCTCGGCCACGGTGGCCTTGTCGGCCACCTCGACGTTGATCAGGACCTGGGGCAGCGTCTGCATCGGGGCTGCGAGCCCGGCCAGCGAGGTGCGGGTGTGGGCCATCCGCGACATCAGCCGCAGACCTGTGACGATGCCGTCGCCGGTGGTGGCCAGCGCCGGCATCACGATGTGGCCGGACTGCTCGCCGCCCAGCGAGTACTCGCCGGCCCGCAGCTCTTCGAGCACGTAGCGGTCGCCGACGCCGGTGGTCCGCACGGTGATACCGGCCTCACGCATGGCGAGGTGCAGGCCTAGGTTGCTCATCACGGTGGCCACCAGCGTGTTGGAGGCCAGCTCACCGGATTCCTGCATGGCCAGCGCGAGGACCACCATGATGGCGTCACCGTCGACGATCTGGCCGGCGGCGTCTACCGCGAGGCAGCGGTCGGCGTCGCCGTCGTGGGCCAGCCCCAGATCGGCGCCGTGGGCGACGACGGCGGCCTGAAGTTGGTCGAGGTGCGTCGAGCCGCAGCCGTCGTTGATGTTGAGCCCGTTGGGCTCGGCGTGAATCGCGATCACGCGGGCACCGGCGGCCTGATAGGCGCGCGGTGCGGCCGCCGAGGCGGCGCCATTGGCACAGTCGACGACCACGGTCAGACCGTCCAGCCGCACCGGAGCCGCGGCACGGACATGGCTCAGGTAGCGCTCGAGTGCGTCGGCGGCGTCAAGCGCGCGGCCGATGCCGGCGCCAACCGGCCGCAGACCGGGACCTTGGGCGACGAGTTCCTCGATGCGGTCCTCGGTGGCGTCGTCGAGCTTATGGCCGCCGGGGCCGAAGATCTTGATGCCGTTATCGGGCATCGCGTTGTGTGACGCCGAGATCATCACGCCGAAGTCGGCGTCGTAGGCACCCGTCAAGTAGGCGACGGCAGGCGTGGGCAGCACACCCACCCGCAGCGCGTCGACACCCTCACTGGTCACCCCGGCGATCACCGCGGCCTCGAGCATCTCGCCGCTGGCCCGCGGATCGCGGCCGATCACCGCGACCGGCCGTCCCGACCGCGCGGTGGCAGCCAGCCGCCGTGCCGCGGCCGCCCCCAGGGCCAGTGCCAGCTCAGCCGTCAGTTCCCGGTTGGCCACACCCCGGACACCGTCGGTCCCGAACAGTCGACCCATGCGGACAACCTCTCACAATTACCGCCTCAATCCACAACCGACGAGGTTATCCGCCATGTCGCCGCCAAACCGACATTCGAGCGAGACGCAGCCCCGTCAACGACGACCGCCCGCACCCCCGGGGAGGTGCAGGCGGTGGGTCGTAGCGAAGGCCTAGCGGGTCGGGGCTGCCGACGGTGTGGTCGGCGTCGCGCTGGCGCTCGGGGCCGGAGTCATCGGCGCGGGGCTCTCGGCCGGCGCGAGCGGCGCGGTCTCCGCTGCCCCGCCGTTCTGGCTGAAGGTGTAGCTGAGTCCGCCGGTGACGCTGTTGCAGACCGGAACGGTCTGGACGAGGTTGGTGTCGAGGTCGGCCAGGCGCGGCGACAGGTCGTCAGCCGGGCATACGGCCGCGGCCAGGGACTGCGCACCCGTCAGCGGCACTTCCTGCAGGACGCCGAGTCGCTGACCGTCGACGCTGAGGGTGACGTTGAGCTTGCCGTCACCGACGACCGACTGGGCCTCCGGCGGTGCTGCGTGCGCGAGGCTGAGGCCACCCGCGACGAGCAGCGATCCGCCCAGGAGGGTGCCTGCGGCCGTCTTCGTGATCGAGTTCATGTTCGCTCCTTGTTCTTCTGCGTTGTGGGCAGGGATCCAAGAGCTGCGCGAGGTTCAACACACAGCCCCGAAGGTGGACATCGACCCCCCGTAAAGGTCCTCTTTCTCCCACCTCGGGCAGCCGACAACGCTGTCGGCCTCCAAGAGGCTTGCCGCGGGCCGGCGAACTCAAACCAAAACTTAATGATCGGCTGCCGATACGCCGCTGAGCTGCAGGTATCGCAAGTGACACAGGGCACAAAAAACTCGCCGGGTGCATCCGAACGGACACACCCGGCGAGCTTTGCGTCGAAACGCGCGGCAGATCAGCGCTTGCTGTACTGCGGCGCCTTACGGGCCTTCTTCAGGCCGTACTTCTTGCGCTCGATGGCACGCGGGTCACGCGTGAGGAAGCCGGCCTTCTTCAGGGCCGGGCGGTCCTCCGGCTGCACCAGGATCAGCGCGCGGGCGATCGCGAGGCGAAGCGCACCGGCCTGACCCGAGGGGCCGCCGCCGTCGAGGTGGGCGTAGATGTCGAAAGCGTCGACCCGGTCGACGGTCACCAGCGGAGCCTTGATCAGCTGCTGGTGCACCTTGTTGGGGAAGTACGCCTCCAGGGTGCGGCCGTCCAGGTGGAACTGGCCGGTGCCGGGAACCAGCCGGACCCGCACGACAGCCTCCTTGCGGCGGCCGACGGTCTGGATCGGGCGGTCGATGATGACGGGTTCGCGCGGCGCGGCCTGCTCGGTGACCTCAGGAGCCTCGGGCGCCTCGGTGACCTCGGCAGCCTCAGTCACCTCGGTGTCCTCGACGTCGGTTGTCACGTCTGTCGTTTCGCTCACTGCTCCACCTGCTTGATATCGAACGGAATCGGCTGCTGGGCAGCGTGCGGATGATCCGGGCCGGCGTAGACCTTGAGCTTCTTCTGGATCTGGCGGCTCAGCTTGTTGTGCGGCAGCATGCCGACGATGGCCTTCTCGACCACGCGGTCGGCGTGCTTCTCGAGCTCGTCGCCGAGCGTGCGGGCCCGCAGACCACCGGGGTAACCCGAGTGGCGGTAGGCCATCTTGCTCTGGAGCTTGTCGCCACTGACGGCGATCTTGTCGGCGTTGATGACGATGACGAAATCGCCACCGTCGACATTGGGCGTGAATGTCGGCTTGTGCTTGCCGCGCAGCAGAGTTGCTGCTGCAACGGCGAGCCGGCCGAGCACCACGTCGGTGGCATCGATGACGTACCACGAACGCGTGGTGTCACCTGCCTTCGGCGTGTACGTAGGCACAGCGCTACTACCTCTCGTTAGGGGTTCGCACCCCGGTGTTAGGTCCCGGTATGACCCGGGTGCCGGTCGGACGTGACGGTCGGGCTTCGCATCTCGGCGACCAACACTGACCCGAGACCCCGGCTGACTCCGCGGAGATCCGCGGCGTACCGCACGCCAACGTGGCAGCTTACCTGCGGCGATCCGGGCAGGTCAAAACGCGTCAGCCCCGGTCGTAGGCGATGTTGGCGGTGGCCCGGACGTACTCGGTGCCGCCGTGGTCGGACATCGTGGCGCTGACGGTGGCCATCCGCCGTCCCACCCGCTCGGTGGTGGTCGCCATGGCGAGTTCACGGCCGTCGACCGGGGGTGAACGGAAGTAGTAAACGCTGAGGTCAGCCAGGGTGTAGGTATCGCCGGGGCCGGTGTGAGCCTGCCCGGCCAGCGAACAGGCCTCGCCGATGATCGAGGCGATCACGCCGCCCTGGATGGCACCGAGCACGTTGGCCATCCACGGCTGCGGCTCGACGGTGACGACGGGCTCCTCGTCGGCAATGACAGTCAAGGCCAGCAGTTCACCTACCGGGCCGCGGGCGATTTCGCCGCTGCGCAACGCGGCAAGGATCCGCCGGCCGTCCCAGCCGGGGTCGATGGCCGACACCGTGGTGTCCACCGGTGGTGGCTCGGGCAGTGTCTCGTTTCCGGTGACATTCCCGGCGGGGTCCAGTGCCCGCAGTTCGGGGGTGCTGCGGCTGACCCGGACCGTCCGGCCCACCCCCGAGCACACGACCTGGTCGCCGTTGGTCACGGTCACCGTGGGAATGCCGTAGCTGTCGTCGTAGTGGGCCATCGTGGCGGTAGCGCAAAGCCGGTCACCGACGTGCACCGCGGCGCCGGCCGTCAGCGACAGCCAGGACTGGACGGTGGCCACCGGTTCGGTGAATGAATACCAATAGGCACCGCTGGTGGCCGACTCCGCGGTGACGGCATAGGCGGGCATGCCTAGCGCACCGCGGTGGTCCATCAGCGTCGGCGTGAGCTGCTGATCGAGCGCGATACCACCCTCGGTCCGACGCACCGAGCCGATGGAGAAGTAGTTCTGCGGTCTGTTAGCTGTGCTCATCAGCTGGCATCCTTGCAGATGACCGAGAGGAAGGCCGATGTCCGATCCCGCTCACCCGTACCTGGACAGCACGCTGTCGGTGTCCCGGCGGACCGAGGATCTGCTCGCCAGGCTGACCCTTGCGGACAAGGTGGGGCTGATGTTCCACACCATGGCGGTGCCGGCCGGCGTCGACGACAGTGTGCAGCTGTTCGGCCCGCGGTCGCTGCGTTCACTTCTCGACCGGGGACTGCGGCATTTCAACATCCTGGGCACACTGGCCGACGGACGCGCGTTCGCGCAATGGCACAACAGCGTTCAACGCGCCGCGCTGCAGCACCCACTCGGCATTCCGGTCACATTGTCCACCGATCCACGCCATCACTTCGGGGACAACCCGTTGACACAAATGATGGCGGGCCCGTTCTCGCAGTGGCCGGAGACGCTGGGACTGGCCGCCATCGGCTCGGCTGAGCGGGTACGGGCGTTCGCAGACATCGTCCGGCAGGAGTACCTCGCCGCGGGTATCCGCGTTGCACTGCACCCTCAACTGGACTTGGCCACCGAACCCCGGTGGGCACGGATCAACACCACGTTCGGCGAGGACGCCGACCTGGCGTCACAACTTGGTGTGGCGTATGTCCTTGGGCTGCAGGGTGATTCACTCGATAACAACTCCGTGGCCGCGATGATCAAACACTTCCCGGGCGGCGGCCCCCAGAAGGACGGCAACGACCCACACTTCGCGTGGGGACGTGAACAGGTCTACCCCGGCGACAACGCCGACTACCACCTGCGCCCGTTCCTGGCCGCGCTCGACGCCGGCGCCGCGGAGGTGATGCCCTACTACGGCATGCCGGTCGGCACGGACTGGGATGAGGTGGGCTTCGGTTTCAACAAGTCGGTCATCACCGGCGTGCTGCGCAACGAGCCCGGATTCGACGGAATCGTCTGCACCGATTGGGGTTTGATCACCGATCACCCGGATCTGGGCGATCTCGGCGTCGCCCGCGCCTGGGGTGTGGAACACCTGAGCGCGGCGGACCGCGTGGTGCGGGTGCTGGAGGCCGGCGTCGACCAGTTCGGCGGCGAGGACTGCACCGACGTGCTGCTGTCGGTGATCGCGGCCGGCAGGGTCAGCGAAGCCCGGATCGACGAGTCGGTGCGACGGGTGCTGCGGACGAAGTTCGAACTCGGCCTGTTCGACCATCCGTTCATCGACGAGGAACACGCAGCGATCACCGTGGGACGAAGCGAGTTTCGCGATGCGGGACTACGCGCCCAGCGTGACTCGATGACCCTGTTGACGAATACCGGCCTGTTGCCGCTGCGCCGCGGCGTCAAGGTGTTCGCACCTGAGCTGTCCTCGCTGTCGGGGTACGCCGAGTCGGTGCACTCCCCCGCCGACGCCGACGTGGCGATCCTGCGGATCAAGGCCCCGTTCGAGCCGCGTTCGGAAGGTATGGCCGCCTTGTTCCACCACGGCTCGCTGGAATTCGGGGCGCAGGAGGTCCAGCGGGTGCTCGACGTATGCACCGAGGTTCCGACGGTACTGGACGTCTACCTGGATCGGCCGGCGGTGCTGACTCCGTTCGTCGATGCCGCCGGAGCGGTCATGGCGAACTTCGGGGTGAGCGAGCAGGCACTGCTCGACGTGGTGTTCGAAGAGTCGGGGCCGGCGGGCTCGCTGCCCTTCGACCTGCCCCGCTCGGATTCGGCGGTGGAAGCCAGCCGCACCGACGTCGCCTTCGACACCGCCGATCCGTTGTTCCGCTTCGGGCACGGGCTGCGCTACCCGCGGTAAATCGGTTTCGGAGCCGGCGCCCCGTGTGGTCCGATGGACGCCATGGCGAACGTTGTCTGGCCGCTGGCCGATCTCGACGTGGTGACCCCGAGACTGACGCTGCGCTACATCAGTGACGAGGTGGGACTCGAGCTGGCTGCCTTGGCCGCCAACGGGATTCACGATCCGGCGACGATGCCGTTCAGCGAGCCGTGGACCGACGTGCCGTCTCCCGAGCTCGAGCGCAATTGTCTGCGTCACTACTGGCGCAACCGCACCGAGACGACGGTGCAGCGGTGGAACCTCGACCTGGCGGTCCTGGTCGGCACGTCGGTGGTGGGGATGTGTTCGGTGCATGCCGAGGACTTCCCGCAACAGCGGACTCTGCTCACCGGGTCCTGGCTGGGGCGGTCGCATCAGGGTCGGGGCATCGGGAAGGAGATGCGCCAGGCGGCACTGCATCTGATCTTCGCGGGATTCGACGCGGACGCCGCCCGCACCCGGGCCTGGCACGACAACGCGGCCTCGCTGGGGGTGACGCGCTCACTGCCCTACACCGAGACTGCCACCGCACGGGAGAACCGGCGCGAAAGCCCCGACACCATAGTCGAATTCACCATGACGTCGGGGCAGTGGGCCACGATCCGACGCGACGACATCCGTCTCGTCGGGATCGGGCCCGTTCGCGAGATGCTGGGGACTCAGCGATAGTCGATGACCACGCGGCCGTCGATCTGCCCGCGTTGCATCCGGCCGAACACCTCGTTGATGTCCTCGAGCCGAGCGGCTTCCACCGTCGGGTGGATCAGGCCGCGAGCGTAGAAGTCCAATGCCTCGGCCATGTCCTGGCGGGTTCCGACGATGGAGCCGCGAATCGTCAAGCCCTTCAGCACGATGTCGAAGATCGGCGCCGGGAAGTCACCGGGTGGTAGGCCGTTGAACACGATCGTTCCGCCGCGGCGGGTCAGCCCGATGGCCTGGCCGAACGCTTGCGGGTGCACCGCGGTGACGAGCACTCCGTGGACGCCACCGGTGGCCTTCTGCACCTCGGCGACGACGTCGGAGGTGCGGGCGTTGACGGCCACTTCGGCGCCGAGTCGTTGCGCCAGAGCCAGTTTGGCGTCGTCGATGTCGACCGCCACCACCCGCAGCCCCATCGCGCGGGCGTACTGCACCGCGATGTGGCCGAGCCCGCCGATGCCCGAGATCGCCACCCACTGGCCCGGTCGGGTGTCGGTGACCTTGAGGCCCTTATAGACCGTGACCCCGGCGCACAAGATCGGCGCCACCTCCAAGGGGTCGACGTTGTCGGGGATGCGGGCTGCGTAGGCCGAGTTGACCAGCATGTAGCTGCCGAAGCTGCCGTTGACGCTGTAGCCGCCGTTGCGCTGGCTCTCACACAGCGTTTCCCAGCCGGTGCGGCAGTACTCGCAGGTGCCGCACGCCGACCAGAGCCACGCGTTGCCGACCTTGTCGCCCAGGGCGAGGTCGCTGACGCCGGGGCCGAGCGCGACGACGGTGCCGTACCCCTCGTGCCCGGGGATGAACGGCGGCTGCGGCTTGACCGGCCAATCGCCATGTGCGGCATGCAGATCGGTGTGGCAGACGCCGGAGGTCTCCAGCTTCACCAGCACCTCGCCGGGCCCGGGGGTGGGCAGGTCGACCTCGCCGACGCTCAGCGGGGCGCCGAATTCGGTGACGACGGCGGCGTGCATCGTGTCGGTCGAGGAAGTGATGTCGTTGTCGAGTGTTTGAGTCATGATGGTGTCCGTTCGTTTTCGGTGGGACTTCAGAAGAAGCCCTGGGCCTTGTTGCTGTAGGAGACGAGCAGGTTCTTGGTCTGCTGGTAGTGGTCGAGCATCATGAGATGGTTCTCGCGGCCGATACCGGACTGCTTGTAGCCGCCGAAGGCGGCGTGCGCCGGGTACTGGTGGTAGCAGTTGGTCCACACCCGGCCGGCTTTGATATCGCGTCCGGCGCGGTAGGCGGTGTTGCCGTCACGGCTCCACACCCCCGCACCCAAGCCGTAGAGGGTGTCGTTGGCGATGTTGATGGCGTCGTCGTAGTCGGTGAACGACGTGACGGCCACGACGGGTCCGAAGATCTCCTCTTGGAAGATCCGCATGGCGTTATGCCCGGTGAAGATCGTCGGCTGGACGTAGTAGCCGCCGTTGAGGTCGCCGCCGAGTTCGGCGCGTTCACCGCCGGTAAGCACCTGGGCGCCTTCGCTTTTGCCGATCTCGATGTAGGACAGGATCTTCTCGAGCTGATCGTTGGAGGCCTGCGCCCCGATCATGGTTTCGGTGTCCAGCGGGTCGCCCTGGCGCACCGCCTTGGTGCGAATCGCCGCCATCGCCAGGAACTCGTCGTAGATATCGGCCTGAATCAGGCTGCGTGACGGGCAGGTGCAGACTTCGCCCTGGTTGAGGGCGAACATGGTGAAGCCCTCCAGCGCCTTGTCCTGGTACTCGTCGTTGGCGGCGAGGACGTCGGAGAAGAAGATGTTGGGGCTCTTGCCGCCGAGTTCGAGGGTCACGGGGATCAGGTTCTGGGAGGCGTACTGCATGATCAACCGGCCCGTGGTGGTCTCCCCGGTGAACGCGATCTTGGCGATCCGGTTGCTCGAGGCCAGCGGCTTGCCGGCTTCGACCCCAAACCCGTTGACCACGTTGATCACCCCGGCCGGCAACAGGTCGGCGATCAACGACACCAGATACAGCACCGAGGCCGGGGTCTGCTCAGCCGGCTTGAGCACCACCGCATTACCGGCAGCCAACGCTGGTGCGAGCTTCCATACCGCCATCAGGATCGGGAAATTCCACGGGATGATCTGCCCGACCACACCGAGGGGCTCGTGGAAGTGATACGCCACGGTGTCCTCGTCGATCTGCGACAGCGACCCTTCCTGGGCGCGGATGGCACCGGCGTAGTAGCGGAAGTGGTCGACAGCCAGGGGAATGTCGGCGTTGAGGGTCTCGCGGATCGGCTTGCCGTTGTCCCACGACTCAGCCAGCGCGATCGACTCCAGGTTCGCCTCGATGCGGTCGGCGATCTTGTTCAGGATCAGCGCCCGCTCGGCGGGTGAGGTCTTGCCCCAGGCCGGGGCCGCGGCGTGCGCGGCGTCCAGCGCCAGCTCGATATCGGCGTCGGTGGAGCGGGCCACCTCGCAGAACACCTCACCGGTTACGGGCGTGCGGTTCTCGAAATACTGCCCACCCACCGGCGGCACCCACTGCCCGCCGATGAAGTTCTCGTAGCGCGACTGGAAGGACATCACGGAACCTTCGGCACCGGGCCTCGCGTACACGGTCATGGAACTCTCCTGCCTGTTCGGACGACGAAATGTGTCGGTCGTCACTCAACGTAGGCAGTACGGGGTTGCAGCACGGTTGCACGCAACGTGCAACGTGAACCTGCGCGTCAGCTCAGGTCGAGATCGAGGCCTGCCAGGCGGCCGCGGGCTTGCGACTGTTGCACCGAACCGGGCAGGGCACCGTCGTGCAGGACGCGCCACCCGTCCCGGTCGTCGCGGCCGTCGGGGCTGTCCAGCCAGCGGCGCAGGACGGCAGGGTCGGCGCAGGCCAGCACCGCTGCCCGCAGCGTCATCGTCAGCTCGTGGCGCAACCGCGCGACGGCGGGCGACATCGATTGCGGCAGAAGCGGTCCGGGGTAACGGTCCAGCGCCACACTCACCTCGCCGACCTCGATGGCGTCGTGCACTTCGTCGATGTCGGTGGCGATCGGCACCAGCAGCCGGTAGGGCCGCGACTCGATGACGTCGGCCCCGACGACCTTGCGCAGGCGCGACACCTCGGCGCGTACCGTCACCACATCGAGGTCCTTGTCGTCGAGCAGCATCGCGAGGTGATCGGCGGACAGACCTTCGGGGTGCCGGCTGAGCAGCACCAGGATGTCGGCATGCCGGCCGGTGAGAGTGGTCGAGCGCAGGTGGCCGACCTCGTCGGTGACCGTCCATCGCGGACGGTCCCATCCGAGCACGGCCAGGCGTGGCGGTCTGGGAGTGCTCGGCTGCGGGGCGCCGGTCAGCCGGAGCAGTGCGAGGTGGTTCTCGACGGCGACGACGGTGGCGCGCACCAGGGCCAGCGCCTGCGGTGTGGCCACCCGCGGCCCACCGGTGAGGTCGATCGCCCCGATCTGGGCGCCGGTGTCGGGGTCGTGCACCGGGACCGCGGTGCAGTTCCACGGCTGGACCATCCGGGCAAAGTGTTCGGAGCCGCGGATCTGAAGTTCGGCGTCGAGGGCAAGCGCGGTCCCGGGCGCGTTGGTGCCTGCCCCGCGTTCACTCCAGTCCGCGCCCGGCACGAAGTTCATCGCCTCTGCCCGGCGGCAGGCGGTGCGGTCACCTTCGACCCACAACAAGGTCCCGTCGGCCGCGGTCACGGCGACCACCACTCCTGATCCAGCGGCGTCCTCGACGAGCAGTCGGCGGATCACCGGCAGGGTCGGCGCCAGCGGGTGGGAGTCGCGCAAGCGGGCCAGTTCCTCCCCCACCGGGGAGGGCCGGGCAGCGAGGTCGGGGTCGACTCCTTTGGCGAGGCTTCGCTGCCAACTCTTGGCGACGATCGGGCGCAGGCTGGATTCGAGATAGGAGCCGTCGACCTCCCCGGTGACGAACAGTTCGTGGACCGCACGCAGCACCGCAGAGGGCCGAGCGGCCGACCCCCCGCTGGATATTCTGGATGTGCCCATCGGCGATCACACTCCTCGCGCAGCCGTCCCGGCCGGGCGCGTGCGGTCACCATACGCCATATCGGGAGCTGCAAGTCCTGAACCTTAGACTGGGTCGATGGCACGACCGCCGGAGTTCGATCGATCTCAAGCGTTGGTCAGGGCCTTGCACCTCTTCTGGGAGAAGGGCTACGAGCGCACGACGGTTCGACACCTCACCGACGTGATGGGCATCTCGGCACCGAGTCTGTACAACACCTTCGGAGACAAAAAGAAGCTGTACGACGAGGCGGTCGCGGAATACACCAGCGCCCCATCGCGCGTCATCCCGCCGGCACTCAGCGAGCGCCGCGCCCGTGACGTCTTCGCCCGCATCCTCGACATCGCCGCTCGTGAGTACGGGAGCGCCGAGCATCCCCCCGGCTGCTTCGTCATCTCCGACCCCGTGCTGCGGGACGAACGTCTCCTGGGCCGGCAGGCAATCCGCGACCGATTGGTGCAGGCGGTCGGCAACGGTGACCTGTCTGACGATGCCGATGTCGAGGCACTGGCCGACTTCATCGACATCGTCTTACGCGGGATGTCCTCACTGGCCCGCGACGGGGCGGACGCCGGGACCCTCCGCGCCGCGGCCGACGTCGCGCTACGGGCATGGCCGGCGCAGGCGCGGCGCCGAACGGTACGCAAGACCTGAGCGCGCGCCGGGCGTGCTCAGCTGCCCTCGGCCAGATCCATGTCGGCCGGGCTGTCACCGGCGATCGGCTGCGAGATGAAACTATGTGTCGTCAACGGTCCGCCGAACTGTTGCAGCAGGCCGCCCTCGTCGTTGCGCCCCAGGTCAATCGGCGCGAAGCCCAGTCGTCCGATCAGCACCGCAATCTCGCCGCGGGCGTCGGGGTCGTTGCCGGAGAGGAAGACCACCCGGCGCCCGCCGCGGCCATCACCCGGTTCTCGTGCCAGCACTTTGGCCCAGGTGCTGCCGAACGCCTTGACGACGCGGGCATTGGTCGCCCACCCCTCGACCACATCCGCGGATGCCCGACCGCCCAGATCGGCCGGGCCGAAGGTGGTGTAGTCGATCGCGTTGGTGGCATCGACGATGATGCGCCCGCGCCAGTCGGCAACCTGCTGCACGAGTCCGCGAACCGCATCGAAGGGCACCGCCAGCACGACGATCTCAGCGCTCAGCGCTTCGCCGACATCGACTGGTGTGATCACCGATCCGATCTGCTCCACCAGGGGCGCGACCGCCGAGACTCCCTTGGCCGTCGCCATGTCGACATCTAGGCCGCTCCGGGCGAATTGCCGGGCCAAGGCTTGGCCGATATTGCCGGTGCCGATGATCGAGTACGTCATGGTTCACTCCTGTCGATAGTCTAAACGGCCTGCCGGACGGGAACTTCCGCGGCGTCGCCGGGATTATGGACGGAGCTTCCACCTGATACCGTCATCGTCGAACCATTTTATCTGACATGTTACAAAACTGCGCCGCGCAGTGTGCTCACCCAACAGTTGCGGCGAGACCAACGACCAACGACCAACGACCAATGACCGATGACGGAAGCGAAGGCCAGATGGCTGCTGCAGTAGAAAAACTGATGCACGACAACTTGCTCGCGGTGTTCAACGAGCGCGAAGACGGCAAACGGCACGCGGCAGCGGCGCAGACCTATGCGGCCGACGTTCGGTGGACCGATGCGGAGGGCACCACGACGGGCCTCGCTGCTCTGGAAGCCAAATGTGTGGGGCTGCAGAACGGTCTGGGCGGTCTGCAGTTCGAGGCGGTCGGTCCGGTTCACGCGCTGGAGGGCTTCGGTTATCTGGCTTGGCGGCTGGTGGATCCCGGGAGCGGCCAGACACCGATGAGCGGGTTCGATGCTGCCCTGATCTCAGACGGGCGCATCAGCCACTTGTGGACTGTCCTCACCCCTGCACAAGGGTGACTGTGTGGCCCCGACGGCTCTCCTCCGTCGAGGCCACACAGAGTTCGCACCCCGGCATCAACCCCACAGCCGGGCGGCGCGCCGGTCAGCTTCGGCAACGTCGGTGGCACCGTCGCGTACCGCGTTGCCCAGCCGAATCAGAATGTCGTGCAGGGCGGCTACGGCGTGCTGCCAGCGGGCCTGCTCCGACTGGTAGGCCGTCGCCGCGTCGCGGGTCCACACCTGCTGCAGCGGCGCGATCTGACGGCTCAGATCGTCGAGGGCAGCACCCAGGCGCGTAGAGGTCTGCTGGATGTCGGCGAGCACGGTGGCTTCGATCTGGGCGAAGTCATACGACAGGATGGGGTCCACGGCAGCTGCTCCTTCTACTGTTGCCCGGCGACGTCGGCGATCCGCGCGGCATGCAGATGTGCCGCCTCTCGCAGCGTCTGCTCGTTGTGGCGAATGGTCTCGGCGATGGCGGCCAGCGCACCGGTCAGCCGGTTGGACTCTGTGTTCCATTGCGCGACAACCTCTCTGAACCTGGCAGCGGCGAGACCTCCCCATACCGACTGCGGCACCGACTCCATCCGGGCGATGAATCCATGCAACAGGGCGCGGATCTCCTCATGGCGGGCGTCGGTGGCAGATGCGGCCGCACGCATCACCTCGAAGTCAGTGTTGAGTGTCGTCATGGGAGTGACCTGTCGAGTTGTTTGTGCTCACAATGGATTCGACGCACACTGGCGTCATTCGGTTCCACCGATCTCACGCGCCGAGCCCACCGCTGCCTCGCAGACTGAGTCGACCGTCTCGGGTCGGCCGACAGCGCTCTGGCATCCGATGCTGATCCGGGTGGAGCCGTCGAGAACGACGAACCAGCGGACCTCACGCCCGATGCGGGCTTCGCGGTAGCTCACCACCCGACGGTCGGCTGTGCGGCCGTCGGGGTCGAAGTCGACGAAAACTCCGGGTGACTCACGGCTCATCGCGTGCTCCACCGATCGCGCGACGGCGTCATAGGTCTGTTCCGGATCGTAGGACTGGGTGATGTGCAGCGCGTCGGCGGGATTCACCGGGGAGGTGAGCTGCACCCGGCGCGACCCCGGCCCTGCGGTGATCCGGGTCAGCTGCCAGTCCGGCGGGACGCGCACGACGACACGACCTTCCACCAGGGTGGCCATCCGATCGGCCGTGGCCGGCTCGGTAGGACGCGCGGCAATGACGCCTACGGCGCCGATCACGATGGCCACCGTCGCCGCGGCCGCCCATGCCGGTAGCCGCGAGGCGGGCACGATGACAGGACCGCGGGGCTGTTGTGCGGCCGACGCGAGAGTGTCTTCGATGCGAACCACGCGTGCGCTGATGCTGTTGCGCCGCAATTCTTTCAGGATCAACGACGCCAGCTCCAGCGAATGCGGCTGGCCAACTGGTGCGTCGACGATCACCGGGGTGCCGATGGCTCCCACCGTGGCGACGACGGCGGCCACGTCAGCGGGTCCGTCAAGCACCTCGGGCGCGGAGGTGTCGCGGCATACCGCCACCATGTCGGCACCGATCTCGATCACCACTTCGACGGCGTCCACCTGGTGTCGCCCCAGCAGTGCCGACCGCGTCACCGTCTGCACATCGCCTGTCACCAGAGCCGCCCACTCCCGGATCCGGGCAACCCGCCCCGATGGCCACCAGGTGGGGTGCACGAGAGTCAGGCTCGCCGGACGGGTGCCGGCGGTGGACGACAGGACGTGCCGCCACAACGCCGCGACGGCCACCGGACGCTCGTGGAGCAGGACCGTCGTGTCGTCGATCCCGGCCAGCGCGCACGCGACCATCTCCGGATCGAGCGCAGCGCCGTCGCGGGGCGGCAGCTGACGGACAGTCGCGGGGCCGACCTCCAGCACGGTCACGGCGGAGACCAACCGACCTGAATACGCTGTGCGCCATCGCTTGTCACGAGCAAGCCGCGACCTGGCGGTTGTGGTCCCGGGCGGTGCGCACCGGCGACAGGTCCTTCGTCCGGTGAGCCGCTCATCAGCAGGATGGGGCAGCGCCCGTCCCGGAGATGGGCCAGCAGCGGGTCATAGAGTGCCCGGGCGATGCCCGCGCAGCGCCGGGCGACGACGAGGTGCAGGCCGATGTCGGTTGCGTGTGGCAGCAGGTCGACCAGTCCTGCGAGGGTGTCACCCGCGAGCGCACCGACCAGCTCGTGGTCGTCGATCATGATGACGATCTCCGGGCCGCTCCACCACGATCGAGACCGCAGTTGATCGGCGGTCACGTCGGCTGCGGGCAGCCGGCCGCGCAACAGTGCCAGCAGGTCCGGAAGTGTCTCGGCCAGTACAGCGGCGGAGAAGGCATACCCGTACAGGTGCCCTGGGTCGACAACTCCGAGCAGGCTGCGTCGAAAGTCCACGACGAACAGCTGGGTCTGCTGTTCGTCTGTGCCGCGGACGATGTCGAGGCACAGGGTGCGCAGGGCCGAGGTCTTGCCGCAGTCCCGGTCACCGACGATCAGCAGATGGGGGTCGCGGCAGAAGTCGAGTACCGTCGGGGTCAGCTCCGGCTCGCCGATGCCCAACAAGACACCGGCGCCGCAGTTGGTCTCGTCGAGTAGGGCGGAGTATTCGACGAGGGCGGGTAGAAGCCGAACCGGCGGCGCCGTCCACGCGCCCCGGACCGTCACATCCGACGGCGTCGACGTGGCGATGACGAGATGATGGCCCTCGGCGGTGATTCCGCGGCCCGGCCTGCCCAGCTGAACCAGCGCCGCCTGCTTGCGGTTCATCTCGGAGTCGAGGGGGTCACCGAGTCGTAGCTCGATCCGGGTGCCAATCTGGTCCTTGAGGCCTGGACGGATGTCGGCCCAGCGGCCCGCGGTCAGGATGACGTGGACCCCGAAGGACAGACTGTGCCCGGCCAATGCGGTGATGCGCGTTTCCAGCTCGCCGAAATCGTCGCGGACGGTGAGCCATCCGTCGACGACGAGGTAGACGTCGCCGAACTCGTCGCGGTGTCCACCCTCGCGCGATCGAACGATCGCCTCGACGTGGTTGAGCGTTGCACGCACCAGTTCCGGGTCGTGGCGTCCGGCCACCGACCCGACATGCGGCAGGACGCTCAGCGCGGTCACAGCGCCGCCGCCGAAGTCGAAGCAGTAGAACTGGATTCGACGCGGATCGTGGTGCGCCGCGAGCGCAGTGACGAGGGTGCAGACGGTCTGCGACTTGCCGCTCTGCGGCGCGCCGACCACCGCGACGTGGCCGCCGGCACCGGCGGTGTCGACCCTGAGTGGGACGCGACGCTGCTCGAACGGGCGGTCAACGAGGCCGATCTGTGCACTCAGGTCGGGACAGTCGCTGTTTGGCAGATCCGATAGGACAGGTGCGACTCCAAACCGCGCAGCCGGCCCTCGTCCAGACGCTGGCTGGCCAGCAGCAGGTGCACCCCGAGCGAGCGACCCACCCGGCCGATCATCGCGAACAGGTCCGCGAATTCCGGTTGCCGGTGCAGGAGTTCGGCGAACTCGTCGACCACGACGAGCAGCGAGGGCAGCAGAGGCAACTGCGGGTCGTGGTGTCGGGCCAGCCGGTAGGCGGCGAGGTTGACGGCGTTACCGGCGCGATGCAGCAGCTGTTGGCGGCGGTGGATTTCGCCGGCGAGCGCTTCCTTGGCGCGCATCACCAGTTGGTCGTCCTCGGACAGGTTCGTGATGATCGCCGCGACATGGGCGAGGCCGCCGAGCCCGAGGAAGGTCGCGCCGCCCTTGAAGTCGACGAGCACCAGGTTGAGCTCGTCGGGTGAATGCCGGCAGGCCATCCCGACCACGACCGTCCGCAACAGTTCGGACTTGCCCGATCCGGTGGCCCCGATGCACAGCCCATGTGGCCCGTGTCCACCCTCAGCGGCCTCCTTGATGTCGAGGTCGACGGCGGCGCCGTCGGGAGTGCGGCCCAGCGGCACCCGCAAGGCACCGCCATCACTAGCGGCGTCGACAGCCCGGCTGACCCGGTAGCGCGCCAGACGGCGGGCGCAGTCACGTGCCGCAGCGACGCTGAGCGCATCGGCTCGGGCGAACTCCTCGCCGGACACCGAGAGTCGCCCGGCGTCGAGGCGCATCGTGAGCGCATCGGTGTCGGCGGCCGTGCCGACGACCATGGACGTCACCGCCTCCCCGCCGGCGGCGTAGCGGCCGTCCGACCGGTCGACGAGGACGATCAGGTGGGGTCGCACCGCGTCGGCGGCAAGGGCTTCGAGATCGGCATGACAGTCGTAGACCATCGGGGTGCCCGAGGCCGGATGGCGGTTGTGCGGCAACCACTTCAGCCAGTCCCACTCGTCGCGGCGGCCTGGATCGACCATCGCGGCGATCAGCACGGCGTTCGGCGGCTGCAACACCGCGAGCTGACAGATCATCGCTCTCGCCAGCGCACGCGCGTCGTCCCGGTCACCGTCGAGCGCCAGCGCGGAAACACCGGTCAGCGCAAGGGCGATCGGTGCGTCGTCGACCACGGCATGGGTGCGGACACACTGCCGGAAGGCCTCCGCAGTGACGGGGTCGAGGTCCTCAGGTGCCGCGACTGGGGGCAACGCGATGCGACGGCACAACCGTTGTGCGCCCAGGCCCAGCCGCACGTGGCCGAAGTCGCGCTCCCCGGCGCGGCGCTCCCACATCCGCCTGCCCCCGATCAGCGTCCATAGCGCCGCCGGCGCCGGGTGCATCCAGGTGAGCCGCACATGTTGTCGCTGAGCGGCATCTCGCAGCTGGGCAGCGAGACCGTCGAGGTGGTCGAGATAGCGGCGCCGCTGCTCGTCGAGGCGAAGGCCACCATGGGCGCGCCCGCTCTGCCACAGCATCGCCAGCATCGACATCAGCGCCATACCGGGCAGCATCAGCATCATCGGACTGACCGGCCTGCCCGACCTCGCAGCCCAGACGAGCATGCCGGCGCCGGCGACGACGCCCACCACGAGGGCCGGCGCGAACCGTGCCGGCCCTCCCGTCGGGGCGGGGACCGGCGGTGCTGGGATCACGATGTCGTCGCCGGGGATCTCCGGTGGCCGCAGTCGTGCATGCCCGCCGAACTCGATGGTCGTCGTGCGCATGCACGGACGGTAGGCAGCCGGCGCCACCGCGGCAATTCACCTGTGGACAGCGGAGTTCACCGCCGCCGCAGCATGGCTAGCGTCCGCGGAATGACTGTGAACACCGGTGTGTGCCTCGTGTCGATCAGGACCGCGCGTACCGAGGCGGAGCTGGCGCTACCTGCCGACAGAGCGCTCAGCGAGTTACTGCCGGCACTGGCCGAGGCCATGGGCGAGCATCCGAGCGCTGCTGAGCTGCACCTGATCCGGCCGGACGGCGCCGTCGTGGACTCGACCAGACCCCTGGCACAGTGCGGAGTCCGGGACGGCGACGTGTTGTTCCTGGCCCCGGCTGACGGTCCCGCGCCCTACCCGGGGATCGACGTGAGCAGCGTACTAGCCCGCGTGGCCGAACGTACCGACCATCGGCCACCTGCCCCCGGCTCGACATGGGCAGTCCTCACCGTGGTGTGGTCGGCGACCACCGTGGCGATACTGATCTGCCTGGCGGCCCGCGCGGGTGGTCATGACCACATCGTCTGTGGTTGTGCTGCAGCCACTTTCACACTCGGCGCGGCCGTAAAGGCGCGCCCACAGCGGTGGCTTTCGTTGACCTCGGGTGCCGCGGCGGTGGCCTTGGCCGCACTCACGGCGCTGCTCACGGCACCCGGGCTGGCAGGTTTCCTGCTGGCGATGTCGGCGGTGGGCGCCACCGCCCTGGTGGCCTGGCGGGTGCTCGATCGTGGAGCAGAAGCGTTCGTACCGTTGGCGGCGGTGGGCATGTCGTCGGCCGTGATTTCGGCGACGGCGGTGGTCGGCTGGGTATCCGTGCCTGCGGTCGGCCCGCTGCTGGCCACCACCGGTGCGGGCGTGCTGGCCTGGTCACCGAGACTTGCGACCGTGATCGGCGGCCTGTCGCCCTCGTCGGGCGGCGACGATATCGAGGTGCGCGCAACGCAGGTGCACCAGACCCTCACCGGGTTGGTGACAGTCGGCGCGGCGACGATGACACTCGGAGCGATCCTCAGCGCGGTGTTCGCGGCACGACCGGCAGAGGCTGCCGCCTTCATCGGAGTGACAGCGGTGAATATGCTGTTGCGCAGCCGGATTCATGGCGATCGGCGCCAGCGCTCAGTGCTGCTTATTGCCGGCGGTGTTACCGCGACCGTATTCGCCGCGCGACTGGCCGTCAGCGCACCGTGGGCGGTCGGCCTGCCGTGCGGGCTGACTGTTGTGGCGGCGATCGTCGCAGTTGCGCTTCGGTCGGCAACAATCCGCCTCTCCCCCTCGGAAATCCGCCTGCTCACGGTCGTCGACGCCGTGGTGAGCGCTGCCGTGGCGCCCTCCGCATGCGCGGCGGCCGGGGCCTTCAGCGCGATCGGTGGACTCTTGTGAACAGGATCGCAGCCGCACCTCTCGGCGTGCTGGCGTCGGTGCTGATGGTGGCAGTGCACTGCGCCCCGGCGGCATTCGCCGTGACGCCACCGGCCATCGATGACTCGCTGCTTCCGCCGCCGGCCCCGCCGGCACCACCTGAACCCACAGTGCAACGAAAGCCGTGCGCGGTACCACTGGAGGCGACCGCACACCGGCCGCACGCCACCCAGTTCGACGATCTCGACCTGGAATCGATGTGGCGTCTGACCCGGGGTTCGGGTCAGCGGGTGGCCGTGATCGACACCGGAGTACAGCCGCACCCCAGGCTGCCCAGGGTGATCGCCGGTGGCGACTATGTGTCCAGCGGCGACGGCAGACAGGACTGCGACGGGCACGGAACCATCGTCGCCGGAATCATCGCCGCCGGCCCGGATGACGCCGACCCCAGCGGGTTCAGCGGTGTGGCGCCGGAAGCGGCCGTGATCGCAATCCGGCAGTCCAGCAACATGTTCGGGCCGGTGTCAGATCCGGCGAGCGACGGCTTCGGCGATGTCACGACGCTGGCGATGGCCGTGCGTACGGCCGCGGACATGGGAGCGTCCGTGATCAACATCTCCTCGGTCGCCTGCGCCGAAGGGATGTTCGACGACAGGGTGCTCGGTGCGGCGCTGGCCTATGCGGTCGACGTCAAGGACGCGGTGGTGGTTGCCGCCGCCGGCAACGTCGGGGGCCCGGGCCAGTGCGCGGCACAGAACACCGGCGAACAGCCGACGGTGATCGCCAGCCCCGCGTGGTACGACGACTACGTCCTGACGGTCGCCTCGGTCAACGGCGAACGCGACCCCTCGGCGTTCAGCCTCAACGGCCCGTGGGTCGACGTCGCCGCCCGCGGGGAAGCCGTCGTATCCCTCGACCGGGACGGTGCGGGGATCGTCGACACCCTGGCAGGGCCGTCCGGCCCGACGCCGATCTCGGGAACCAGCTACGCCACCCCGGTCGTCAGCGGTCTGGTGGCGCTCGTGCGGGCCCGCTTCCCGAGACTGTCGGCGCGGCAGGTGATGACGAGGATCGAATCCACCGCACACAAGCCATCCCGCGACTGGAATCCCATGGTGGGCAACGGCATCGTCGACGGTATGGCTGCGCTGAGCGACCAGCCCGTCGCATCGTCGACCCCCCGGCCCGCCCCGATACCCGCTCCGGCGCAGACCAGTCCCGAGGCGGCGCCCTCGCGCGGGGTCATCGTGGCGGGCGCTGCGCTGTGTCTGATCGGCCTTGCGGTCGCCTCGACACGGCTACGGCGCCGCCCCGTCGAGGACGTCCCGGCCGGCTAGTGCGGATTCTCGGCTGAGTTCGGCCCCGGCGGGGAGCGCGGCGAGGAACGCCCACGGCACCGCGGCGGGATCCCGGCCGAGCCCCAGGGCATCTGCCGCCGCCGAATCACGCACGGGGAAAAGAACTCCCGTATCGGAGAGAAGATACCGTCCGGATGTCCCGGCGGTGACGTCGATGCTGTGTCCCGGCGGGATGGCGACCGCGTCGACGTTCGGTCCGTCGCCGTCTGCGGCGGCCAGCGCGACGGTGCTGCTGCCGTCCGTGCCGACGGGTCCGACGGCGATCCCGGCAGTGCCGGAGCGCCACGTCGCACACACCCCGACGGAGTCGTCGCCGAGCAGTGTCGGCACTACGTCGGGGTAAGTGGCCACCGGCAAGGTGTCGACGAGAGCAGCGCCGGCGACGACATCGGGCGATACGGAGGTGATGTCGGTGGTGGCGGCCGGGTCAGCGAAGCGGATCAGGTCGGCAGTCAGGCGGCCGACCCGTTGGAATCCCTCACGCAGGGCGACGTAGAACTCCTCTGATCCCGCCCTGACCGTGCGCACCACGCTGCCGACGGCGAACCCGGCAACACCGGACGGCTGCCCGACCCCGGTGATTCGCGGCGGCCCGATCGCAGGAACCTCGGGGATGACGCTGAGCAATGTCGAGGACACCGGCCGTGGCCTGTGCCCGTCCAGATGCAGCGTACGGGCCGTCACCGGATCGGCGGGATCGACGCGGGCCCGGCGACCGTCGTAGAGCAGATACGTCATCGCATCGCCGTGTGCCGCGGACACCAGGACACCGGCGCCGGGCCCGAGGTCGGCCAGGGATTCCCAGCCGGTGACACCGACCGACGTCGACCGCTCAGCACCGTCGCACACAGCCCAACGCTGATCGACCGGCGGGATCAGTTCACCCACCGCCCGCGGTGCTCCGGGGATGCCGAGGACGGGACCGCGCACGATCCCGCGCAGGGCGGTGTCGTCGACAACCCTCGGCGCTGCCGGACCGCCCAGGATCAGCTCGGCGGAGACGAGGTCGGTCACTGGCCGCAGGCGTTCACCCACCCGGACGAACAGTGCACCGGACTGGCGTGACATCACCAGGGGGCTGTCGCCGGGCACCGGACGCACCATCGTCGTCGCCGCCATGACCGCCCCGACACCCAGCGCCAGGCCACATCCGGCCACCATGGCGCGGCGATGCGCGCGGACCGGATCCTCCCCGGGCGCCACTGGCCGGCCCAGGACCGCGTATTCGAGTCGGCGCCACTGAAACCGGCTGGCGCTGGCCTGTAACCGAAGGGACCCGGGGCGCCGCACGGAATCACCCTAGATCAGTTGTCGCGCGGCAGATTTCGGCTGTCAACAGCCCCCGGCACTAGCGCCAGCGCGCCCAGACGTAAGGCACCAGAGACTGCAAGAAATCCAGGTCGGGCCCGGGTCGGGCACCTGCGAAGGCTTGCGCGAAGTACTCCTCGGCGACCAGCAGGATGCCCTCGGCGTACTGGCGGGTGAAGGTGATACTTCCGTAATCGTCCATCAGGGCCCGGACGGTGCCCACCAACTCCGCTGAGCGTTGCCCCCGGCTGAGGCGCAGGTAGTCGCGGACCACTCGCCGGTCATCCCCTTCGGCGGTGGCCAGCAGATGCACCAGCGTCAAAGTCCGCTTCCCCTCGTACAAATCTCCGAGGATCTCCTTGCCGTAGGTGCGCTCGTCACCGATCAGATTCAGCAGGTCGTCGCGGATCTGAAACGCCGCACCGAAGTGAAATCCGAAACGCACCAGCGGCGCCAGATCAACCGCGCCGGCCGATCCGAGGATCGCGCCAACCCGCAGTGGGTGGATCGTGGTGTACCAACACGTCTTGTGCATAATCAGCTCGAGATAGTCCTCGGGGCCGAGATCTTCGACATCGTCTGCCTGCCAGCCGATCTCGGTCGCCTGCCCCTCCAGCGTCCGCATCGCCATCGTGTCGAATTCGGCCCACACCAGGTCGGCGATCTGCGGGTCGATTCTGCGGGTTGCCTTGCGCAACACCTGACCCGCCACCATGGCCAGGCCGTCCCCCGCATTGAGCGCGGTACCGAGACCGTAACTGGCCGCCAGAGTCGGCCGTCCTCTACGAATCTCACTGCCGTCGACGATGTCGTCATGGATCAGGAACGTGTTGTGCAGCAGCTCGATCGCCACCGAGGCACCGAGCAGCGCGTCAGAGTCGGCGCCGAAGGCGCGGCCTGCCGACAGGCACAGCGCTGGGCGCAGTGCCTTTCCCGGGCGTGCGGGGTATTCGCGCATCGGCCCGTACAGCCACTGGTGCGGCTCGCCGTCGGGAAGAGCGTCGAGCATTGAATTGCGCACGAGCCGTGCGATCACGCGCAGGCGGTCTTCGACGCGCCCCACAAGATCCTCCCGATCGGCGGTGCTCGTCATTGCGCCGCCGCCGGCTCCACCTCGAGCATGATCGGCAGCCAGATATCGGGGTGGCCGTCCACGAGGAGCATCGCGTGATAGCGGCCGGCGGGGACGTCGGCGCCGACCTCGACGTGCACCAGTACGCCCCGACTGCACCGGGCGGGCATCGCAATTTGAGCGGGTTCGAAGACCACCCGGTCCGAACCGATGACGTGTCCGGCGTGCGAGAGCAGATCGCCGCACCGCAACACGATCTCGCCGCGATCCACCGGCCCGCTGTTATGCAGCCACACCTCCCCGGACACCACGGCCGCAGGGCGCACCGTCAGCACGAGGTGCCCGGTGGCCGCAGAGTTGACGAAGTCGAACGCCGCACCCCGGGCCGGTTGGGCAGCCGACGCATTCCCGACCGAGCCGGCAAGTTGGCCAAGAATCGCCCGCCAGGACTGAAGCAACGCCTGGACGTCTGGGTTCTTTTCCGCGGCGGCACTGTCGGGCGGCTTCGACGTTTGCTGTTGCGTGTGGGGGCCGGGCGCTTCCCCGCGGTCAGGCCGGGTCACGAAACGATCCACCAACCCTGCGGCCGCACGGAACCCGCGTGCTTGGATCTCGCCGAGCGCGCGTGCGTTGACTGCCGGATCGAACACCAACGCCCATGGCACGTCCGACATTGCTGCGTCGTCGGGATCGCGGGTTCCGCTCACGTCACCCTCCCCATTCGTTTCCCCGGCCAGTTCGCCACCTCCCCGGTATGCTAAGGCCGCACGGCGAAGGCGGGGGCCATGTCGATACTGCACAGCCAACTCTCGATCTATCGAGCAATCGACGAGTTAGTCGTCAGCGCGCGCTTAGGCACCCACGGTGCGGCCGACAGGCAACTCTTGGCCACCGCCGCCCACCTACTCCCCAATAGCACGGGGTTTGGCCAAGCCGGGTGGTCGGGCGAGCTCGAGAAGTTCCTCGAATCCCATCGGCCGCCAGACCGGACCGACCAGGGAAACATCTTCCCTGAGCTGGCTGAGGCCGCCGCGGAGATCAATGCCGCACCGCCGCCTCGACTGATCCGCACCACCGACTCTTCGGCCGTGGCTGTCCAGACGTTCTCCCGTGCGGAGCCACCAGACGACTCGCCGTCAGACGACACGTACGACTCGTCCTACGATCCGGTGCTGGCCCGCGCAAGTTACGGCGCATTCGTGTTGGCGAAGCTGTACGAGATCGCCGGCCGCGACATCGGGCCCCCGGAGGTCCTCGGGGAACTACGCGAAGTGCTGGCCGTGGGTATCGACGTGTTCACTCCCGGCGCGGGATTGGACAGGCGAACCGGAGCGGCTGACTACCTGCTCGCCAATATGGCAGGCATCAACTCCCGCCAGGATTGGACAGGGACGGTGACCGGCGAACTCACTGCCAGGTTCGGCGTCAACCCGCGCTTCGCCAACGATTCCAAGCCATGTTTCGGGTCACTGGAATTGGTCGACGACATCTACTGCAGCACCGTCGTCACCGACTCCTATGACGCCGACGTGAGCGTGTCGGATGTCGAGAAAATCCTCGACCCGCTCAATTGGGATTTGTGCTGCAAGTTCTTTCACGCCATGACGATCAATGCTCCGAACCCCAACGCTCAGGGCTGGAGCAGGGTCCGGGAGAAGATCGGCGCCGAGTACCCGGAGTACTTCCTGCAGACCGACCTCATTTTCTTCAAAGGCCGCCGACCCGATGGCACCCTCTTTCTCAACTACGACCTCGACCCGGATCCGCCGGCCGACACCGACAGCTGGGTGAAGGTCGACAACGGCTACATCCATGTTGCGCCGGCGAATGACACCAACAATCGCAAGCTGCCTGGCGTCCGCATCCGCACCAGCAAGAAAGAGCATGTCGACGGCCTCAGCCCATGTGCCACGGCAGCACTCGCCTGCCTGATGGGCTGGGGGGACACCGGCCGCGAGATGCTGGCCGGAACGGCGCGACGGGTCGCGCAAGGCGCCAAGCTGGCGCGAAAACTCACGCCCTTCAAGCCATCCAAGAAGAAGTAAGGATCCCACGATGAGTCCGAAGCCTGTTTTCCCGCCGAACTTCCGGGACTCTGTGAAGGACACCAACACGCTGGTCAAGAGTCTGTTGGACCGATGGGTGCAGGTTGTCGGGGGCGCCGGCCAGAAGTGGATCGACGGATTCGACAAGTCCGAGGCGCAAGCGGTAGCCGTCGACATCGGCGAAAAGTTCAAGGACCAGGTCACCGAGGCGTGGGTCATCGCGGAAAAGGACGTCAAACCGTGACCACTCCAAAACCGCCGGATACGCCGGAGGCCATCGCGAAGCGACTCGCGGAGGCTGCCAAGAAAGCCGTCGACGAAACCACCCAGGTAGCCTTCGATGCTTTCGACAAGGTCAACGGGCCGAGCCCGAGCTACACCCCCAGCGATGCCATCGGTTCGACAATGCAACTGGCCCGCGCGATGTTCCGGGGAGGAATGTCGATCGCCCGGGTAGGCCTTCAAGTTCAGTGGGATCGGCGGGTGCTGTTGGTTGCCGACAACATCGCCTCGATCATGGGCACGGGCATCAGCGACGTCATCACCGTGGCCGAAGACACCGCCAAGAAGTTGAACGACAAGAACACCACAGACAAGCAGCAGGCGCTGGTGGATGCGGCAGTTGTGCTGACCAGCATCGGTGCGCTCCGTGGTGCGGAGATCCTCGAGACCGCGGTGGCGGGACCCGGTCCGTACCTGGATCCGGTGATCAGGAGAACGTTCAAGCTCAAGTCCACTGATGTCAAGCCATACGAATCCACCTTGGCGGTAAAGGAATTCGTCCGCCAGTGGGATGGCGAGGACCATGCCACGCTCGTCGCGTTCGATCCGCCAACGGCGAAGCTGGCCGCCAACGCCAACGAGTTCACCATCGTCATGAACACCGCTGGGCTACCCAGTGCGACCTACGAAGGCGTCATCACCGCGACTCAGGACGCGCCACCGCACAAAATACGTGAGTTGTCGATAACGATCCTGGCCCCAGAGACCTCGGATCCACCGGAGTTATGACAGACGGCTCGCCTACCGCTCGCATCGACGAGCTGCTCGATCAGGCATGCCAAGCGATCAATGCAGGCGATCGCGCGAAAGCGAACGTGATCGCAGAGCAGATACTGGAATTCGAGCGCGGTAACGCCGAAGCCGAAGATCTACTCGCCGCCCCGGCTGAGGCCGGCGAAATACGGCGTCTGACAATCATGTTCGCCGATCTGGTGGACTCGACCGAACTCTCCACCCGAATTGAGCCGGAAGTGTACCGCACCGTCGTGGGACGGTACCGCGAAGAGGTGCTGCGGATGGTCGGCCAGTACGGGGGGCACGTCGGGTCGACCAAAGGTGACGGACTGCTGGCATTCTTCGGTCATCCCTATGCCCACGAGGACGACATCGTTCGTGCCGTGCAGGCCGGCCTGGAGATCACGAGTGGTGTGGTTGCTCTCAGCAACCGGGTGCGGCGCCAGTTCGGATTCCCGATCGCCGTACGCGTCGGAATCCACCGCGGCATAGTTTATCTGGACACCGAGCAGGACGACGTTTACGGTCTTGCCGCGAATCTGGCCGCCAGAATCTGCAGTATCGCCGAACCGAACAGCGTCGCAGTGTCGGAAGCGGTGGAACCCCTTATCAGAGATCACTTCGAGCTCCAGGCACGGCTCCCCCGCAGTGTGAAAGGTGTTTCGGATCCCGTCACCTACTTCCGCGTGCTGGCCGAACGCGACGTCCGCCCCGCACCCCTGGGGCCGCTGGTCGGCCGTGAAGAAGAGGTCACGTATCTGCGCGAGGCATGGTCGCAGGCTCGGCGCAACGAGCTGCAGACTCCCGGTGTCGTCTTCTTAGGTGAGGCGGGCATCGGCAAAAGCCGGCTGGCATGGTCGGCGGTCGGCTTGGCCGAGAGGTCGCACGGCGCCGTGATCGAGTTGATAGGTTCACCGCTGCACCAAGACGTCGGCCTGCGCCCGATCCGCCGACTGCTCGAACGCCGTTGCCGCATCACCCGGGCATCCAGTGCGGCGCAACGTCTCGAGAACCTGCGAACGGAGGTCGACAAGGTCGGGTTGGACCCCGAGACGTTTGTCCCCCTTCTGGCTCCTGTTCTGGGCATAGCGCCAGAAGGTGGCTACCAGACCGTGCAGGCCGAGGGCCGCAAACTGTTCCAGATGATTGTGGACGCCGTCGTTGCCTACCTCGCAGCCTGCGTACGCGACGCACCGGCGCTCGTGCTGGCTGAGGATATGCACTGGTTCGACGAGGACACCGCCGAAGTGGCACAGGCGCTGCTGGCGTCGAATCTCGGCGGACATGTACTGGTCGTCATGACGAGCCGCACCCCCGTTGCGATACCCGCGCCCGAATTGGCAACCTTGTTCCCACTCAAGCCGCTGTCCGGCGAGCAATCCGATCTGCTGATCACAACACTTCACCCCGAGGTCTCGGAAGCGGACAGGGCGGCCGTGCGATTGCGCAGCGACGGGATTCCCCTGTTCATCGAAGAATTGGTGACGAAACTCAGGAACGTGCCGAACAGTCCGTCCCCGGCCGCGTCCGTTCCAGACACTCTCTACGAGGCGTTGTTCGCCAGACTCCAGACAGGCGCGGGCTCTGGACGGGTGGTGGAGACGGCCGCACTGATCGGCAACCGCGTCGAACGCAGCCTACTGCTGTCTGCCGTCGACCTCTCCGAAGAGGAACTTGACGAAGTGCTCGGTCAGCTCGTCGAAAGTCGGGTTCTGGAACCACTTTCGGCTGACAGCTGGCGGTTCCGGCATGAATTGCTCCGTGAGGTCGCCACCGAGTTACCGCCGCCCACCCTGCGACGCAAACTGCATGGCCGGGTCGCCGACAGCCTCGTGGCCACCGCCGCTTCCGGCAACCCGGACTGGCCGTTGATCGCCCACCATTATGCGGGCGCGAACCGGCATGCCGACTCCGCGGGTGCATACGGCAGGGCGGCGGAGAACGCCTGGCAGCGCGGCGCGCTCAACGAAGCCCGTATCCACCTCACTTCGGCTCTCGCCGAAGCCACCAGCCACCCGGCCGGTGCCATCCGCGACCAAATGGAAATCGCGATCCGACTGCGCCGAGCGCTTCTTGCTCAGGCCGCCGAAGGCGCCTCCAGCGCCAACGCTGCGGCGGACTTCGAGTCCTGTTTGCAACTGTGCAGCGATGATCTCCAGGACGATGACGTGTTCTCAACCGTCATGTCGCTCTACCCGTACTACACGATGCGCGCCGACCTCGACCGTGCTGACCTGCTGGTGAATTCAGTCCGAGCAAGTCTGACCGGATCGCGGCGGAAGTTCTTGCCGATCAACGAATTCGCACTGGGAATGCTGGCCTGGTATCGCGGTGACTTCGGTCAAACGCGCGCCAAACTCGAAGTGGCGATAGCCACCCTCACCGAGGAGGCGATCCGCGAGCTCGAATCGAAGCTTTTCATGCCGAACGACGCGACCGCCGGCTTGTTCACTCAGGTGGCGATGATGGGCTATATCGACGGCAACCTCCCCGCCGCCGAAACAGGTTTGGCCAAAGCCGAGGCACACTGCGCCACGCTGCCGTTCCCGCAGGGCGCATTCAGCCTTGCCTATACGCGCCAGAACGAAGTACTGATCCGCATCGAAGCCGGCCAGCTTGATCGGGCAGGGGAGGTCGCCCTCGAGTTGGCAGCCCTGGGCGAGCGGCACGGTTTCGACTCGTGGGCGCTCGTGGGGATGGCTCAGCATGCAAGCGTGACCGCCTTCCAGGCGCTCGCCGAGCATGGCGACGATCCGGCGGCGCTGGCGCCCCACGTCGCGACGATCAGCGCCTACGTCGAAGCGTGGCGCCAGTTGGGCGTGATCGCCTTGCTCACGTTCTATGACGCGTTGCTGGCACGGCTTCTGACCGCGAGCGGTGACCGTGAGCGCGCGAGAGAGCGGATCGACGTTGCGCTGGCATTGGCACGCGAGACCGGCATGCACTTTTACGACGCGGAGCTGTTGCGGATCCGCGCCGCGGCATCCGACGACGTCGACACGCGGCGAACCGATCTCGACGCGGCCCTTTCCCTGGCCCACAGCCAGGACGCGCGACTGTTCGGACTCCGCTGTGCGGTAGACCTTTTCGACCTCGATGCAACAGCCGGCGCTACCGCGCTGGCTGAAGCCCTGGCGCAGTTGCCCGCCGATTGCGGCTGGCCCGAGGTGGAGCGAGCCCGGACGCTCGTCGAGTGAGGCAGCCGTCGGGCAAAGTCGTGATACTGGGCGGCGGCATGGCCGGCCTGAGCACCGCCTGGCGGCTCAGCGAACCGGGCTGGCGGGACCGCTTCGACTCCATCACCGTGTACCAGCGCGGCTGGCGACTCGGCGGCAAAGGGGCATCGAGCCGCGGCGAACACGGCAGGATCGAGGAACACGGCCTGCACATCTGGCTCGGCTCCTACGAGAATGCCTTCAGCTTGCTGCGCGAGTGCTACGCCGAGTTAGACCGCCCGACAACAGATCCCGGCGCGCCGATTCAGAACTGGTGGCAGGCCATGGTTCCCGCGGACAATCCCGGACTGGCGGACCGCTTCGGCGACGAGTGGCTGACCTGGCTGGGCACCCATCCCCGCGACGAGGAACTTCCTGGCGAGCCCTCGGGCACTGGTCGGACCATGACTGTGGTCTCGTTCGTCGACCGGGCGTTGCGCTTGCTGCTGGCGTTCGCCGATTCGGTTCGCGACGCCACCGCCGAGGGACTGCACCTGTCGACCTCACCGGACCCGCCGAACCCCACGTATGCCGAACCCATCGATACTGTGCGACAAGCGATTCTGGCCACCCTGACCGAAATTGCTGACACCGGTAGTCCCGCAGATGCCACCCGAACACTGCTCGATGACGTGCTGAACGCGATCAGCAGCGGGATCGACCACGACGAACGGCCGGGGCGACTACGAATGTGGACCCTGCTGTCCCTGGTAGTCGCCAGCGTCCGCGGGATCGTCGCCGACAATCTAGTAACGCGTCCGAACGGCTTCCGGGCAATCAATGACGAGGAGTTCGGTGAGTGGCTGGTACGCCACGGCGCTCACCCCGACGTGCTGGCGTCGGCGATGTTGCGCGGCTTGTACGACCTGGTCTTCGGTTATGTCGACGGCGACCCGGAACACCCCTCGGTCGCGGCAGGACTGATGGTGTTCATGCTCGGCCAGGTGCTATTCGCCTACAAGGGTGCGCTGTTCTGGAAGATGACCGCCGGCATGGGCGATGTTGTGATGGCGCCGGTCTTCCAGGTGTTACGCAGTCGCGGAGTGAGATTCGAGTTCTTCCATCGCCTTGACGAGCTGACGCTCGACCAGCAGCGCACCGCCGTCGACACGATTCGTTTGGGCACCCAGGTGCGGCTCGCCGAGGGGATCGAACAGTACGACCCACTGGTCACAGTCCAAGGCCTGCCCGTGTTTCCCGCCACCCCGCGCACGGAACAGCTGGCGACGCAGGCCGGTCCGGACCTCGAGTCACACTTCGGCGATCACGACGACGTCGGCACCCGGATCCTGCGACGAGGTACCGATTTCGACCACGTCGTCCTTGCGGTATCAGTGGGAATGGTGCCCGTAGTCGCCGCCGAACTACTCGCCGACAATGCTGCGTGGCGTGAGATGGTCGCCCACGTCCGTACCGTCGCCACCCAGTCTTTCCAGATCTGGCTGCGCCCAACGGAACCCGAATTGGGCTGGGACCATCCCGGGTCGACTATCAGCGCGTACCGGCGGCCTTTCGAGACGTGGGCTTCGATGCCACAGACGCTATGGACCGAGGACTGGCCGGCCGACGCCGCGCCCGGCACAGTCGCATACTTCTGCGGCAGTCTCGACGCCGAGTGGCCGAGCGACGAGGATCGTGCCGACTACGTCCGGCGATACACCAAGCAGGTGCTCACCGACTCGACCGACCACCTCGACCGCAACCTCGGCCTCTTCCTGCCCGGCGCGGTGACCGCAGCGGGGTTCGACTGGGAACTGTTGGCGGGCAACGACGGTCGAGTCGGCCAGCAGGCGCTGGCCACCCAGTACTTCAGCGTCAACATCGATCCGTCGGACCGCTACGTCCAGTCCGTGCCGGGCTCGGACAAGTACCGGCTCAGACCGGACGAAAGCGGTTACGACAACCTGGTTCTGGCCGGCGACTGGACAGATTGCGGAATGAACGCAGGCTGCATCGAAGCTGCGGTGATGTCCGGCCTGGAGGCGGCCAACACCCTGCTTGGCCGCGGGCGGTTTCACCGCATCCGAGGATACTGGCTTCCTTAGCCGTCCTTGGACCGCCGCTCCCGGTAGGCGGCGACATGCTGGCGGTTACCGCAGTTGCCGGTATCGCAGAACATCCGCGATCGGTTGCGGGACAGATCGAGCAGCGCCGCGTCACAGTCCGAGGCCGCGCAGATCTTCAGCCGCCGCAGTTCGCCGGCGCGCACCAGGTCGGCCAGTGACATGGCCATTTCTGCGCCCATTCGCTGAGCCAGTGGGTCGTGGATCGAGGCCAGGTGCAGATGCCACTCGGGCATCTCCGGGTGGCGGGTCAGCCACGGCGAGGCCTTGGTGTCCGACAGCAGTGCGTTGATCTGGCCGACCGCACGCACCTCGTCGTCGGCGGTAGCCCAGATCCGGCCCAGCCGCCCGCGCAGGGTGTGCACCGAGGCGAGCTCGGCGTCGTCGTGGTCACGCCGCCCGGTCCAGCCCCAGCTGCCCAGGTAGGCGTCCAGCGCAGGCTGGTCAACCAACTGTTCACCCTCGACTCGGTCGCTGTTGATCAACGCACAGGCCGCCCGCAATGTGAGCTCGGTGTCATGACTGAAAAGCATTTGACTCATGACTCCTTCCGGACGTAATGTCATGACCAATCGATACTTTACTCATTACACGCGGGGAGGTGCCTCATGTCGACAATCGTGCGCGCTCAAAACCATTTTCGGCTCGGTCTGATGTTCGCAGTCGGTTCGGCGTTCACGTTCGGCATGTCGGGCCCCTTCGCCAAGGCACTGATGGGCGCCGGGTGGTCACCCACCGCCGCCGTGACCGCGCGACTGGCCGGCGGGGCCCTCGTCATGGCGATCTTCGCCACGATCGTCAAACCGGACTGGATCCGGGAAGCCCGCGACCACGCCCGCATCGTCATCGCCTACGGCCTGGTCCCGATCGCCGGCGCGCAGCTCTGCTACTACAACGCCGTCTCGCACCTGTCGGTCGGCGTGGCACTGCTGCTCGAGTACACCGCCCCGATCCTGGTCGTCGGCTGGATCTGGGGCACCACCCGGCGGCGCCCCCGGGGCCTGACCCTGGCCGGCGTCGGACTCGCGATCGCCGGCATCATGCTGGTGCTCAACGTGTTCTCCGGAGCCGCTCACATCAATGCCGCTGGGGTGGCGTGGGGTCTGGCCGCGGCGATCTGCGCGGCCTGCTACTTCATGATGTCCGACGAGGTCAGCGCCGACGGAAGCGGACTGAACTCGATCACCCTGTCGGCCGGCGGCCTGGTGGTCGGCGCCGTCGCCGTCGCCGCGCTGGGGCTGTCCGGCATCATGCCCCTGACCTTCACCGCCAATGACGCGGTCGTGGCAGGCATGACGGTGCCGTGGTATCTGCCGGTCATCATGCTCGCCGTCGTTGCGACCGCGATCGCCTACACCCTGGGCATCAGCGGCGTGGCCCGGCTGCGGCCGAGCTTCGCCTCGTTGGTCGGCCTCGGCGAGGTGCTCTTCGCCGTGCTGTCCGCCTGGGTACTGCTCGGCGAGTCGGTCACCGCGATGCAGGGCATCGGCGGGATCGTGGTGCTCCTCGGCCTCGCCCTGGCCCGCCAGGGCGACCGAAGCGCCGAGGTCACCGCCACCACGTGGCCCGACGGCGGGCCGATCGAAGAGATCGCCGCCGCCCGCACGTGACCCGCGCACACGCGTCGGGAATGAAATTCGCTTAGCCTGCGTAACATTACGGCGTGACGATCTCCCTTACCCTGCGCAGTGCCGCCGTTACCGCCCTGCTCGCCGGCGCCACGCTGGCCAGCCCGGCTGCCCTGCCCTCTGCGCTCGCCGACGGCTGCAGCGACATCCAGGTGGTGTTCGCCCGCGGCACCAGCGAACCACCGGGGATCGGCCGGGTCGGGCAGGCTTTCGTCGACTCGCTGCGCCGCAAAGTGGGCAACCGCTCGGTAGGGGTCTATGCCGTCAACTACCCGGCCAGCTACGACTTCCTGGCCGCCGCCGACGGCGCCAACGACGCCAGCGCCTTCATCCAGAACGTCGTCAACACCTGCCCGAACACCAAGCTCGTCCTCGGCGGTTACTCCCAGGGCGCGGCCATCATCGACGTCATCACCTCGGTACCCTTCCCCGCCGTGGGATTCACCAACCCGCTGCCGCCCGAGGTGCCCGACCACGTCGCCGCCCTGGCGGTCTTCGGCAACCCGACCGCCAAGGTGGGCCTCCCACTCACCTCGAGCGCGGTCTACGGCCCCAAAGCCATCGACCTGTGCAACGTCGGTGACCCGGTGTGCTCGGACGGCAACGACGTTCCAGCGCATCGCGATTACAGCTCGACCGGAATGACGAGCCAGGCGGCGTCCTTCGTCGCAGGCCTGCTCTGAGCGCGGGAAAGGGTTTTGGGTCGGGTGTTCAGGTGTGTGAGGATTAGCCGACTGTTCACGAACGAGGGGGTTGTTGGCGCATGTCCCAGCCGCTCATAACGATTGCCCGCCGGTTCAGCGTTGCTGCGGCGGTGGTTACGGCCGCCACCGCCACCCTCGCCGGTACCGCCCCGACCGCTGCGGCCGACCCCTGCCCCGACGTGCAGGTCGTGTTCGCCCGCGGCACCAGCGAGCCCGCCGGTATCGGCCGCGTCGGCCAAGCTCTCACCGACACGCTGCAGGCCCAGCTCGGTGGCCGCACCATCGGCACCTACGCGGTGAACTACCCAGCCACCTACGACTTCCTGGCTGCCGCCGACGGTGCCACCGATGCGACCAATCACATCCTCGCCACCGCAGCAGCCTGCCCGTCGACCCGGTTCGTCCTGGGCGGATACTCCCAGGGCGCCGCCGTGGTGGACATGCTGCTGGGCATACCGCCGCTGGGCAACAAGATCGGCGACATCGGTTCGGCGCCGCCGCTGCCGTCCAGCGTGGCTGGCAAGGTCGCCGCCGTCGCGGTCTTCGGCAACCCGGCGGCCAAGTTCGGCAACCCGGTGTCGGCGGCGGGTGCACCGTTCGCCGGCAAGGGAATCGACCTGTGCAACGACGGCGATCCCATCTGCTCGCAGGGCCGCAATCCGTTCGCCCACACCGACTACGAGAGCGGCCCAATGCCCGGCGAGGCAGCGGGCTTCATCGCCGGCCTGCTGTAGCGCCGCATTTATTTGCTGATGAGCCACCTCGGGCCTCACGTACCATGGCGCTATGCACAGTAAGCGGCTCTTCAACGGCGTGATGGCGGTGTTTTCCGCTGCGGCTGTGATGTTGCTCGCGCCTGTGGTGTCACCGTGGGATTCGGCGGCCCCACTACCCACTGCCAGCGCCGCCCCCTGTCCGGACGTCGAGGTGGTCTTCGCCCGCGGACGTTTCGAGCCGCCGGGCACCGGCCGGATCGGGCAGGCGTTCGTCGACGCCCTGCGTTCCAAGACGTCCAGGAACGTGGGCTTCTATGCGGTGAACTACCCCGCCGACTACCAGGTTGACCTCGGCGCCAACGACATGAGCAAGCACATCCAGTACATGGCCAACAACTGCCCCAATACCCGGCTGGTGCTCGGCGGATACTCCCTGGGCGCGGCGGTCACCGACCTGGTTCTGGCTTCGCCGTCGCCAGTGTTCGGATACAACAATCCGCTGCCGCTGGGGATGGACGGCCACGTCGCCGCGGTGGCGTTGTTCGGCAACGGCACCCGCAAGGTGTTCGGGCCGGTCTCAGATGTCAGCCCGCTGTGGGGCGACAAGACGATCGACATGTGCACGCCGGACGATCCGATCTGCAGCGACAACATGAACCCGGAAACCTGGGTCGATAACTGGAATTCTCATCTGCAGGCCGCCTACATCGACTCCGGATTGGTCGACCAGGCCGCAAGTTTCGTGGCCGGCAAGCTCTGATCAGATCGTTCGCAGATCGCGGGTGATCGCGATCCGCGCCGCCAGCTCGTCATCGGGCGGATAGTCCACCTTGACCAGGGTGAGTCCGCGGGCCGGTGCGGCCGCGAAGTCACTGGAGCGCGCCGACGCCTCCAACAGTGTTGCGCACCAGCCGGGTTCGCGTCGTCCCTCCCCCACCGCCAGCAGCGCTCCCACCAGTGAGCGCACCATCGACCAGCAGAACGCGTCGGCGGTGACGAAGGCCGTCACCATGTCGCCCTCGCTCTCCCAGTCCAGCCGCTGAAGGTCACGGATCGTGGTGGCACCGGGACGGTGGCGACAGAATGCCGCGAAATCATGCAGCCCCACCAGGTCGCGAGACGCACTGGCCATCGCCGCGATATCCAGGCGGCGCGGCCACGGTGTCACATACCGCGCCAGCTGCGGGTCGACGCCGTAGGGGGCCAACGAGATCCGGTAGACGTAGTGGCGGCGCAGGGCCGAGAACCTGGCGTCGAAACCGGCTGGTGCGCGGGTGATCTCGCGTACCCGGACGTCCTCGGGCAGGAACCGGGCCAATCTGCGGACCAGCGGCAGGAACTCCGGAGCCGCCCCGGCGGCGACACCGGCTCGAGCATCGCCATTCCGCCAATGACGCGGATAGGCATGCTCGAGAGCGTCGGCCGGGACGTCGACGTGGGCGACCTGCCCGGTGGCGTGTACCCCACTGTCGGTGCGGCCCGCGGCGACCAACCGCACCGGCTCCCGGAACACCGTCGACAGCGACTCCTCAAGGACTCCGGCGACGGTACGGTGCCCGTCCTGCGTCGCCCAGCCGGTGAAAGCGGTTCCGTCGTAAGCGATATCGAGCCGCAGACGGACTGGGCGAGCGGAGCGAGGGGATAAAACGACGTGCCCGCCACCGGTATCGGTGGCGGGCACGTTCGTCATCACATCATCAGGACTTGTCAGTGTCCGAATCCTCGGCGGACTCGGCGGCCTGCTCCTCGGCGACCTCGTCAGCGGCCTCGGCGGTCTGAGCGTCGGCGATGCCGGCGTCTTCTGCCTCGACGGCTTCGATGCTTTCGACATCGGGGCCGACCGCTTCCTCGGGCTCGACCGCGGCCTGCGGCGCGGCCGCGGCAGCGACCGGCGCCGCCTTCTTGGCGGCGGACTTGGCAGCCCGGGTTGCCTCAGACGTCACCGTCTTCTCCCGGACCAGTTCGATGACGGCCATCGGGGCGTTGTCGCCCTTGCGTGCCTCCACCTTGATGATCCGGGTGTAGCCGCCCTCGCGATCGGCGAAGAACGGGCCGATCTCGGCGAACAGCGCGTGCACGACGTCCTTGTCGCGGATCTTCTTCATCACTTCACGCCGGTTGTGCAGCGTGCCCTTCTTGGCGTGGGTGATGAGCTTCTCGGCGTAGGGACGCAACGCCCGCGCCTTGGGCTCGGTCGTCTTGATGCGGCCGTGCTCGAACAGCGACGTGGCCAGGTTGGCCAGGAGCGCCTTCTGGTGCGAGGACGACCCGCCGAGGCGAGGTCCCTTAGTGGGCTTGGGCATTGCGACTTCTCCTAAATGGGGCCGGCCCCCGTATCAGGTAGGACCGGGACGGACTTCGGGCGGGCGTAGCCGGGTGGGCAACGACCTTGTTAGAGCTGCTCGGTTTCGGCGTAGTCCTGGTCGGCGTCCAGGTCGTAGCCGGCGTCACTGTTCCAGGTGCCGGTGGCCACGTCGTAGCCGGCAACCTCGGACGGATCGAAGCTGGCCGGGCTGTCCTTGAGCGACAGGCCGAGCTGGTGCAGCTTGATCTTCACCTCGTCGATCGACTTCTGGCCGAAGTTACGGATGTCCAGCAGATCGGACTCCGTGCGGGCGACCAGCTCGCCGACGGTGTGCACACCCTCGCGCTTGAGGCAGTTGTACGACCGGACGGTCAGGTCCAGATCGTCGATCGGCAGCGCGAACGCCGCGATGTGGTCGGCCTCGGCGGGCGAGGGACCGATCTCGATGCCCTCGGCCTCGACGTTGAGTTCCCGTGCCAGACCGAACAATTCGACCAGCGTCTTGCCGGCCGAGGCCAGGGCGTCACGCGGGCTGATGGAGTTCTTGGTCTCGACATCGAGGATCAGCTTGTCGAAGTCGGTGCGCTGCTCGACGCGGGTGGCCTCCACCTTGTAGGTGACCTTGAGGACCGGCGAGTAGATGGAATCGACCGGGATGCGGCCGATTTCGGCGCCGGAGGCCTTGTTCTGAACGGCCGGGACGTAGCCGCGGCCACGCTCGACGACGAGCTCGACCTCGAGCTTGCCCTTGTCGTTCAGGGTCGCGATACGCATGTCGGGGTTGTGCACGGTGACCCCGGCCGGCGGGACGATGTCACCGGCAGTGACCTCGCCCGGGCCCTGCTTGCGCAGGTACATCGTGACCGGCTCGTCCTCTTCGGAGGACACAACCAGACCCTTGAGGTTCAGGATGATGTCGGTGACGTCTTCCTTGACCCCGGGCACGGTGGTGAACTCGTGCAGCACACCGTCGATGCGGATGCTGGTGACGGCCGCGCCGGGAATCGACGACAACAGGGTGCGCCGCAGCGAATTGCCAAGGGTGTAACCGAAACCCGGCTCCAGCGGTTCGATGACGAACTGGGAGCGGTTTTCGGCGATGACCTCTTCGCTCAGAGTGGGTCGCTGAGAAATCAGCATTGTTTTCTATCTCCTTCTCGGCACCCGCTATTTGATGCCGTTAGGTGATCTGCCGGACGGATGTCCGGCAGACGTCTTTACTTCGAGTAGTACTCGACGATGAGCTGCTCGGCGAGCGGGACCTGGATCTGCTCGCGAGTGGGCAACTGGTGCACGAGGATTCGCTGACGCTCCCCGACAACCTGGAGCCACCCGGGGATCGGGCGCTCGCCGGCGGTCTGCCGGGCCACCTCGAACGGCAGGGTGTTCAGCGACTTGTCCTTGACGTCGATGATGTCGTACTGCGACACCCGATAACTCGGGATGTTCACCTTGACACCGTTGACGGTGAAGTGACCGTGGCTGACCAGCTGGCGGGCCATCCGGCGGGTACGCGCCAGACCGGCGCGGTACACGACGTTGTCCAGCCGGCTCTCCAGGATCTGCAGCAGGTTCTCGCCCGTCTTACCCGAGTGCCGCGAGGCCTCTTCGTAGTACTTGCGGAACTGCTTCTCCATGACGCCGTAGGTGAAGCGGGCCTTCTGCTTCTCCTGCAGCTGCTGGCGGTATTCGCTCTCCTTGATCCGCGCGCGGCCGTGCTGGCCGGGCGGGTAGGGGCGCTTCTCGAACGACTGATCGCCACCGACGAGGTCGACGCCGAGACGGCGCGACTTGCGGGTGACAGGTCCGGTATAACGAGCCATTTGTCAGATCCTCCCTAGACCCGGCGCCGCTTGGGCGGACGGCAGCCGTTGTGCGGCTGCGGAGTGACGTCGGAAATAGCGCCAACCTCGAGGCCGGCAGCCTGCAGCGAACGGATCGCCGTCTCGCGGCCCGAACCCGGGCCCTTGACGAACACGTCGACCTTCTTCACACCGTGCTCCTGGGCCTTGCGGGCCGCATTCTCGGCAGCCAGCTGCGCGGCGAACGGAGTCGACTTGCGCGAGCCCTTGAAGCCGACGTGGCCGGACGACGCCCATGCGATGACGTTGCCCTGCGGATCGGTGATCGAGACGATCGTGTTGTTGAACGTGCTCTTGATGTGAGCGGCGCCGTGCGGGACGTTCTTCTTTTCCCTGCGGCGGGTCTTCTGCCCCTTCTTGGGAGCAGCGCCACCCTTCTTTGCTTGTGCCATCCGGGATTACCTGGCCTTCTTCTTGCCGGCGATGGTGCGCTTGGGGCCCTTGCGGGTACGCGCATTGGTCTTGGTCCGCTGGCCACGCACCGGCAGGCCACGGCGGTGCCGCAGACCCTGGTAGCAGCCGATTTCGATCTTGCGGCGGATGTCGGCCTGAACCTCGCGGCGCAGGTCACCCTCCACCTTGAGATCGTTGCCCTCGATGTACTCGCGAAGCTGGGTCACCTGATCGTCGGTGAGGTCCTTGCTGCGCAGATCCCGGTCGATACCGGTCGCCGCAAGGATTTCCTGCGAGCGGGTACGGCCAATGCCGTAGATATAGGTCAGCGCGATCTCCATGCGCTTGTCGCGCGGGAGATCAACGCCCATGAGACGTGCCATCAGGCAGTGATTCCTTCTTCTATGCGGAGGTCTGTTCCCAGTCCGTTCCCGACGGCGTCGGGGCCCGGCCTCCGTCCGGGCGTGGCCAGACAGCACTGATTCGTCTTTTTCGGCGCTGACGCGCCACTCTGCCTGGTGGTACTGGGAGGTCTGCATTCAGTTGTGGGTACTGCTCGTTGCCGCTCAAGCGGCGACAGGGTGTTAGCCCTGACGCTGCTTGTGGCGCGGATCAGTGCAGATCACCATGACCCGCCCATGCCGGCGGATCACCCTGCACTTGTCGCAGATCGGCTTGACGCTCGGGTTCACCTTCACGGCTCGTTGATCCTTCTAGTTCTCGGTGTTGTCAGTTAGTGCTGGTCGCCGTCGAGGCGCACGGGCCTGGTTGGTAGTGACCGTTGTGCTCGTCGCTACTTGTACCGGTACACAATGCGACCCCGGGTCAGGTCGTAGGGAGACAACTCCACCACTACCCGGTCCTCGGGAAGGATGCGGATGTAGTGCTGCCGCATCTTGCCGCTGATGTGAGCGAGCACCTTGTGTCCGTTCTCCAGCTCAATGCGAAACATCGCATTGGGCAGGGGCTCGACCACGCGGCCCTCGACCTCGATGGCACCGTCTTTCTTGGCCATAACCTCTCAGATCCTGCTTTGTCGGTTCTGTCCGCATCCGCCGCTCGCGCGACTGACCCGCACAGTTCGGGCAGCCTTCGCCCCGACTGCAAAACGTGAGCCGGTGACAGGAAATTCCAGGACTGGGCACGCAAGAGTCGGCGCGATCACCGCACCGTTGGTCTACGATACCCGTTTCCGGGCGCTACTCCAAAACGCGTGCTGCGCCGATCACCACAGCCTAATGCGCAGGTGAACGCAGCGCGACAGGAACCGGACGAAGCCAAGCCCATCCTAAATAGGACTGGACGCGGAGCGCATACTGGATGGTGATGACTGGACCTCTCCCCCAGCCCCGAAAGCCCGCCATTCTCACCGTCGACGACGACCCGGCGGTCTCGCGCGCCGTCGCCCGGGATCTTCGCCGCCACTACGGCGAGAGATACCGGATCGTGCGCGCCGAATCCGGGCAGGACGCGCTGGAAACCCTCAACGAACTGAAGCTGCGCGGCGAGACCGTGGCGGTGTTCGTCGCCGACTACCGGATGCCGCAGATGAGTGGCATCCAATTCCTCGAAGAGGCGATGGACATCTACCCGATGGCCCGCCGGGTGCTGCTGACGGCCTACGCCGACACGCACGCCGCGATCGACGCCATCAACGTCGTCGACCTCGACCACTACCTGCTCAAGCCGTGGGACCCGCCCGAGGAGAAGCTCTACCCGGTGCTCGATGCCCTGCTGGAGGCTTGGCATGCCACCGGCGACCGGGCGATTCCGCACACCAAGGTGATCGGGCACCGGTGGAGCGAACGGTCCTGGGAGGTCCGCCAGTTCCTGGCCCGCAACCAGCATTCATTCCGCTCCTTCATGGCTGATGAGCCCAAGGGCCGCCAGCTGCTCGACGCGGCCGGGCTGGACGGGTTCCAGCTGCCAGTGGTGATTACCGAGCAGGGCGAGACCCTCGTCGACCCCAGCGACGCCGAACTGGCCGGCATGCTCGGCCTGTCGACCGAGCCGTCGCTGGAGATGTACGACCTCGCCGTCATCGGCGGTGGGCCGGCCGGGCTGGCCGCCGCCGTGTACGGCGCGTCGGAGGGCCTCAAGACGGTGCTCATCGAGGAGACCACCACCGGCGGACAAGCCGGACGCAGCTCCCGCATCGAGAACTACCTAGGGTTCCCGACCGGCATCTCCGGCGCCGAGCTGACGACGTCAGCGCGCAGGCAGGCGGAGCGATTCGGCGCTGAGGTGATCACCACCCGCAAGGCGGTCAAGCTGATCGCCGGGGACGCCGGGACCGCGCGCACCATCACATTCGAAGACGGTGGCGAAATCGCCGCCCGCTCAATCATTTTGGCCACCGGCGTCGACTACCGACAGCTGCGGGTCACCGGCTGCTGGGACAACCCCGACGACTCGGCGTGCAACTACGTCGGGCGCGGCGTCTACTACGGTGCATCGGTGTCCGACGCCTCGGAATGCGAGGGCGAGGACGTCTACCTCGTCGGCGGTGCGAACTCGGCGGGACAGGCCGCGCTGTTCATGGCCGAGCGGGCGAAGTCGGTCACCATGCTGGTGCGCGGGCCGTCACTGGAAGCGTCGATGTCGCACTACCTGGTCGAACGGATCGAGAAGCACCCGAACATCAGGGTGCGCACCTGCACCGAGGTGGTCGACACCCTCGGCGATGACGACCATCTCACCGGCCTGGTGCTGGAGAACCGGCAGACCGGCGAGCGCGACACCGTGCCGTCGACCCGGATGTGCTGCTTCATCGGTGCCGAGCCCAGGACCGACTGGCTCAAGGAGGTCGTCGCCGTCGACGACCACGGTTTCATCCTGGCCGGACCCGATCTGCGCGACGTCGCCGGCTGGACGCTGGACCGTCCGCCGCACCATCTGGAAACAAGTGTGCCCGGTGTGTTTGTTGCAGGTGACGTGCGCGCCGAGTCGGCCAAGCGGGTGGCCGCCGCGGTGGGCGAAGGATCGATGGCAGTGATGCTCGTGCACCGCTACCTGGCCGAGGCCTGACCAGGCTCTAATCGAGAACGCCGAGAGGGAGACACCGATGGGCGAGAAATGTATGCCCGACGAACTACGGACACTGTTCCTCTTCGAGGCGCTGACCGACGAGCAGCTACGCACGCTGTGCGAGAACGGCCACATCCAGGTGTTCGAGCCCGGCCCGGTCTGCACCGAAGGTGACCCCGCGACGTGCTTCTACGTGCTGCTCGACGGTGAGTTGGTGATGTCGAAGCGTTCCGGTGGCGTCGACATCGAAACCAACCGGACCTCACAGCGCGGCGTCTACTGCGGCGCCTGGTCGGCCTACATCCCCGGCGAGGACCACGTCTACCAAGCCTCGGTACGGGTCACCACGCCGTCGCGGTTCTTCGTGCTGGACGCCGAGGCGTTCGCGCGGTTCATGCAGTCGCAGTTCCCGATGGCCGTCCACCTGTTGGAGGGCCACATGGTCGGCGGCCTGCGGCAGAGCCAGATCATCGGGCAGCGCGAGAAGCTGCTGGCGCTGGGCACCATCACCGCCGGGCTGACACATCAGCTCAACAATCCCGCCGCCGCGATCTCCCGCGACGTGGCGAACCTGCGCGAGAACGTCGGCAAGATGCGCCACAAGCTGGCCATGCTGGCCGACGGCGAGTTCTCCACCGAGGCACTGCGGGTGCTGGTCAGCATCCAGGACGAGGTGGCTGAACAGGTCGCGAAGTCCAAGGCCCAGCAGCTGACCGCGCTGGAGACCTCCGACCGCGAGGATCAGGTCGGGGACTGGCTCGAAGATCACGGCATCGCCGGCGGCTGGGACTACGCGCCGACATTCGTCGAAGCGGGCCTGGACACCCAGTGGCTGGAGCGCGTCGAGGCCTCGATCGACGACGTGGACTGCTCGGCGACCATGCAGAGCGCGATCGGCTGGCTGAAGTACACGATCGACACCGAGCTGTCGGTGAACCGGATCTCGGAGGCCAGCAAGCGCATCTCGGCACTGCTCGCCGGAACCAAGCAGTACTCGCAGATGGATCGCGCGCCGTACCAGTCCGCCGACATCCACGAGTTGCTCTTCAGCACGCTGATGATGTTCGGCGAGAAGGTCGGCAAGGACGGGCCCGTGCACGTGGTCAAGGAGCTCGACAAGACACTGCCCGAATTACTTTGTTACCCAGGCGATCTCAACCAGGTCTGGACCAACATCATCGACAACGCCATCCAGGCGATGAACGGCGCCGGCACCTTGACCGTGCGGACGCTGCGGGAAGGCGAGTTCGTGCGGGTGGAGATCTGCGACGACGGGCCGGGCATCCCCGAGGAGATCATCGACCGCATCTTCACCCCCTTCTTCACCACCAAGCCGTTCGGGGAGGGCACCGGGCTAGGCCTGGATCTAGCCTGGCGGATCGTCGTCGAGAAGCACCGCGGCAATCTGCGGGTGGAATCCCAACCGGGTGACACCCGTTTCATCGTGCTGCTGCCGATGGTCGCCCCGGCGCCCGAGGCGCCGACACCCACGGAAATCGTGGCTGCGGAATAGTTCGCCGCTCGGCCGAAGTTGGAGGGTTCATGAGCTACGACGCCGGGGCCGACCATGTGCCGGTACAACTGCTGACCTCACCCGACAAAGTGGCACCGGCGCTGACCGAACTCGCCGGCCCGCTCGGGCTGGGCGGATCCGAAAGGGATTGTCGATGACGGACACCAAACCCGATCTGGGGCGTTTCGGAACGTTCGGCCTGGGGGTAACCCCGCAGCAGGCCGCCGAGATCGAGGCACTCGGGTACGGAGCAGTCTGGGTGGGCGGCTCACCCCCGGCCGAATTGGATTGGGTGGAGCCGATTTTGGAAAACACCACCACACTGAAGGTGGCAACCGGGATCGTCAACGTCTGGACGGCGGCCGCCGGGCCGGTTGCCGACTCGTTCCACCGCATCGAGTCCCAATACCCGGGCCGGTTCATCCTGGGCATCGGCGTCGGCCACCCGGAGGCTCATCAGCAGTACCAGAAGCCGGTTGAAGCGCTGAAGACCTATCTGGACAAACTCGACGAGTACGGAGTGCCCAAGCAGAGCAGGGTGGTCGCGGCCCTGGGCCCGCAGGTACTCAAGCTCTCGGCACAGCGCAGCGCCGGCGCGCACCCCTACCTGACCACGCCGGAGCACACCGCCCAGGCGCGGGCGCTGATCGGCCCGGGTGCCTTCCTGGCGCCCGAGCACAAAGCCGTCCTGACCACCGACGCCGAGAAGGCACACGCTGTGGGCCGCAAGGCGCTCGACGTGTACCTGAACCTGCAAAACTACCTCAACAGCTGGAAGCGGCTGGGATTCACCGACGCCGACGTCGCCAAGCCAGGCAGTGACCGGCTCGTCGACGCCGTCGTCGCCCACGGCACTCCCGAGGCCATCGCCGCGCGCCTGACCCAGCATCTCGACGCCGGGGCCGACCACGTTCCGGTACAGGTGCTGACCTCGCCGGACAAACTCGTCCCCGCACTGGCCGAACTGGCCGGGCCGCTCGGCCTCTGACCCGAAGGAGATCACGTGACCGACCCCACGCTGCTCAAGCCCGACCTCGGCCGATTCGGGGTGTGGACCGGCGGTGCACCCAAGCCCGAGCAAGCCGAGGAAATCGAACGGCTGGGCTTTCGCGCGGTGTGGGTCGGCGGCTCGCCGGCCGCGGAACTGGGGTTCGTCGAACCGATCCTCGAACGCACCGAGAACCTTTCGGTGGCAACCGGAATCGTCAACATCTGGACGGCACCGGCCGCCGAGGTCGCCGAGTCCTATCACCGCATCGAAGAGGCCTATCCGGGACGCTTTCTGCTCGGCATCGGTGTGGGCCACCCCGAGCACACCCAGGAGTACCGCAAGCCCTACGAAGCGCTGGTCGCCTACCTCGACGAATTGGATGCCCATCGCGTGCCGACCACCCGCCGCGTCATTGCCGCACTGGGGCCCAAGGTGCTGGCGCTCTCGGCGGAGCGCAGTGCAGGCGCGCACCCGTACCTGACCACCCCGGAGCACACCGCCAGGGCGCGTGACCTGGTGGGCGGCTCGGTGTTCCTGGCACCCGAGCACAAGGTGGTGCTGTCCACCGACGCCGAGGCCGCCCGGGCTCTCGGGCGCGACAGCGTCGGTTTCTATCTGGACCTGAGCAACTACGTCAACAACTGGAAGCGGCTCGGGTTCACCGACGCCGACGTCGCCAAGCCGGGCAGCGACAAGCTGATCGACGCCGTCGTCGCGCACGGCACACCGGATTCGATCGCCGCGCGTCTTCACGAACACCTCGACTCCGGCGCCGACCACGTGACGATCCAGGTGCTGGGCGGCTGGGACAAGCTGATCCCCACGCTGCGCGAGCTTGCCGGGCCGCTGGGTCTGACCGCCGACCAGGCTTAGGTACGCCGGCTCAGACGTCTAAGTGCGCGCACGAATGCCCGTCGGTCATCCGCCGACAGTTTCTGCAACCATCGGTCTTCGTTGCGCTGAATCGCCGCCTGCGCGGCGTCTTTGACCGCCCGTCCCGCGTTGGTGATCGAGAGCAGCCGCACCCGGCGATCGTCCGGATCGGCGTGGCGCTCGATGAATCCCCGATGCTGCAGTTCGTCGAGAACCGCGATGATGCGCGTCTTGTCGGCCCCGATCGCCTCGGCGAGCGCCGCCTGGGTGCGAACCGGCGACTCCTCGAGCGCGAGCAACACGGTATAGCCCCACATGGTCAGCCCGTGCTCGTCGAGGACGGGCAGCTCGGCTGCCACCAATTCCCGCAGCAGCGGCGCGAGCATGGCTGCCAGGTCCGGGCGTCTCGGTGATCCAGGCACGGCTCGATCGTAAACATTGAGTATTTATACGCATACGCTTACTATCTACTCATGCATACTAATTTGGATATTCTCCCGCTCCACCGGATAGCGGTCGCCGCCTCGGTCGACGCTGTCGCACAGGTGAACCTGGAGCAGCTAGGTGACCCGACGCCGTGCGCTGAGTGGAATCTGGCTGAGTTGATCGCACACATGATCGTGCAGAACCGCGGTTTCGCCGCGGCCGCTCGAGGCCAGGGTGCCGATCTGACCGTGTGGGATCCCACCACCGTCATCAGCGACGTCATCCGGCATCCCCTGACCGCGTATGCCGAGTCTGCCAACGAGGTCCTCGACGCGTTTGCCGGCGACGGCGTACTCGATATCCCGTTTGCGCTGCCGGAATTGGGACCTGACGCCACGTTCCCGGCGTCCATGGCGATCGGATTCCACTTCGTGGACTCCGTCGTACACGGCTGGGACGTCTCCCGCGCCAGCGGCCAAACATTCGAACTGCCCGACGACGTCCTGACCGCGGTTCTTCCGCTGGCGCTGGCCGTCCCGGGCGGCAGCTTCCGCACCGCGAACGGTAGCTCGTTCCAACCCGCGATCACCACCGACGACGGCGCCAACGGCATGGATCAGGTCCTGGCGTATCTCGGGCGATCACCGGGATGGACTCCGCGCTGACAATGCACTCTTGCGGTCGACGATTCCCCGTTACTAGGATGTCCTAGTATTCAGCGGCCAGGTCAGCCAAGGGGCAGTTCATGAGCACAACCATCCAACACTTCATCGACGGCAAGCGCAGCAACCTCAGCAGCAGCCGCACCGCCGACGTCCTCAATCCCAGCACCGGTGAAGTGCAGGCGCAGGTACTGCTCGCCAGCGCCGCCGACGTCGACACCGCGGTCGCCTCGGCCGTCGAAGCCCAGAAGGAATGGGCCGCCTGGAACCCGCAGCGACGGGCGCGGGTGATGATGAAGTTCATCGAGCTGGTCAACGCCAACACCGACGAGCTCGCCGAGCTGCTCTCCATCGAGCACGGCAAGACCGTCGCCGACTCCCGCGGCGACATCCAGCGCGGCATCGAGGTCATCGAGTTCGCGATCGGCATCCCGCACCTGCTCAAGGGTGAGTTCACCGAAGGCGCCGGCGGCGGTATCGACGTGTACTCCATCCGCCAGCCGCTCGGTGTGGTCGCCGGCATCACCCCGTTCAACTTCCCCGCGATGATCCCGTTGTGGAAGGCCGGCCCCGCGCTGGCATGCGGAAACGCCTTCATCCTCAAGCCTTCTGAGCGCGATCCCTCGGTGCCGGTGCGCCTGGCCGAGCTGTTCCTGGAGGCCGGCCTGCCGGCCGGGGTGTTCCAGGTGGTGCAGGGCGACAAGGAGGCGGTCGACGCCATCCTTCACCACCCCGACATCAAGGCCGTCGGCTTCGTCGGCAGCTCCGACATCGCGCAGTACATCTACTCCACCGCGGCCGCCAACGGTAAGCGTTCACAGTGCTTCGGCGGGGCCAAGAACCACATGATCGTCATGCCCGACGCCGACCTCGACCAAGCCGTCGACGCCCTCATCGGCGCCGGCTACGGCAGCGCCGGCGAGCGGTGCATGGCCATCAGCGTCGCCGTGCCGGTCGGCGAAGAGACCGCGAACCGGTTGCGCGCCAGGCTCGTCGAGCGGATCAACAACCTGCGCGTCGGCCACTCCCTCGATCCCAAGGCCGACTACGGCCCGCTGGTCACCGGCGCCGCACTCAAGCGGGTCCGCGATTACATCGACGCCGGCGTCGCCGCCGGGGCCGAGATCGTCGTCGACGGCCGCGAAAAGGCCAGCGACGAGCTGACATTCGGGGACGCCAACCTCGAGGGCGGATTCTTCATCGGCCCCACCCTGTTCGACCACGTCACCACCGACATGTCGATCTACACCGACGAGATCTTCGGGCCGGTGCTGTGCATCGTAAGGGCTCATGATTATGAGGAAGCGTTGAGGCTCCCATCTCAGCACGAGTACGGCAACGGCGTGGCGATCTTCACCCGCGACGGCGACGCCGCCCGCGACTTCGTCTCCCGAGTCCAGGTCGGCATGGTCGGCGTCAACGTGCCGATCCCGGTTCCGGTGTCCTACCACACCTTCGGCGGCTGGAAGCGCTCCGGTTTCGGTGACCTCAACCAGCACGGCCCGCACTCGATCCTGTTCTACACCAAGACCAAGACCGTGACCGAGCGGTGGCCCTCGGGCATCAAGGACGGCGCCGAGTTCGTCATCCCGACAATGCAATGAGCTTCCTGAGTTTGGACGACGACGAACGCGTCATCACCGAGACGGCGGGCGCATTCGCCGCCAAACGCCTTGCGCCCCAAGCACTGGAATGGGATCACACCAAACACTTTCCGGTCGAGGTGATGCGGGAGGCCGCCGAACTCGGCATGGCGGCGATCTACTGCGGCGAAGACGTCGGCGGCAGCGGGCTGCGGCGGCTGGATGCCGTCCGGATCTTCGAGCAACTCGCCACCGCCGACCCGGCAATCGCGGCGTTCATCTCAATCCACAACATGTGCGCGTGGATGATCGACAGCTACGGCACCGCCGACCAGCGCAAGACGTGGGTGCCCAAGCTGGCATCGATGGACGCCATCGCCAGCTACTGCCTCACCGAGCCGGGCGCCGGTTCGGATGCGGCAGCGTTGCGCACCAAGGCTGTTCGGGACGGTGATCATTACGTACTCGACGGCGTCAAACAGTTCATCTCCGGGGCCGGACGGTCCGATGTCTACGTGGTGATGGCCCGCACCGGTGGTGAGGGACCACGGGGGATCTCGGCATTCATCGTCGAAAACGGCACCCCCGGACTGAGTTTCGGTGCCAACGAGGAGAAGATGGGGTGGAATGCCCAGCCCACCGCGCAGGTCATCATGGAGGGTGTCCGGGTGCCCGCCGACGCGATGCTCGGTGGATCCGAGGGTGAGGGCACTGGCTTCGGCATCGCCATGAACGGACTCAACGGCGGCCGGCTGAACATCGCGGCGTGCTCACTGGGCGGCGCCCAGGTCGCCTACGACAAGACCCTGGCCTATCTGGCCGACCGGCAGGCCTTCGGTGGTGCGCTGCTCGACGAGCCCACCATCCGGTTCACCCTGGCCGACATGGCCACCGCGCTGGAGACCTCACGACTGATGCTGTGGCGCGCGGCGATCGCCCTCGACGCCGGTGAAGCCGACAAGGTCGAGCTGTGCGCGATGGCCAAACGCTATGTCACCGACACCTGCTACGAGGTCGCCGACCAGGCACTGCAGTTGCACGGCGGCTACGGCTATCTGCGGGAGTACGGGCTGGAGAAGATCCTGCGGGATCTGCGGGTGCACCGGATCCTGGAGGGCACCAACGAAATCATGCGAGTGGTCATCGGGCGTGCAGAAGCCGCCCGGTCACGCGCAACGGCATAAGGCAAAGGAGCCTGCACATGACGACGATCGCGTTCCTCGGGCTTGGCCACATGGGCGGTCCGATGGCAGCCAACCTGGTCAACGCCGGATACACCGTGCGCGGCTTCGACCCGGTGCCGGAACTGCGCGCCGCCGCGCAGGAGAAGGGTGCCGCTGTCTTCGACTCCGGCACCGCCGCGGTCACCGGCTCCGACTTCGTCGTCACCTCGCTGCCCAACGGTGCGATCGTGAAAACCTGCTATGCCGAAGCACTTCCGGCCGCCAAGGCCGGCACACTATTCATCGACACCTCGACGATATCGGTGGACGACGCCCGCGAGATCAACGCCCAGGCCGTCGCGGCCGGGATGGCGCAACTCGACGCCCCGGTCTCCGGCGGCATCAAGGGCGCCACGGCCGGCACTCTGGCCTTCATGGTCGGCGGCGAGGCTGCCGCACTCGACAAGGCCCGCCCGGTGCTGGATCCGATGGCCAGCAAGGTGATCCACTGCGGAGACTCAGGCGCCGGCCAGGCCGCCAAGCTGTGCAACAACATGGTGCTGGCGGTCCAGCAGATCGCGATCGGCGAGGCGTTCGTGCTCGCCGAGAAGCTTGGCCTGCCTGCCCAGTCGCTGTTCGATGTGATCACCGGCGCAACCGGCAACTGCTGGGCGGTACACACCAATTGCCCTGTCCCAGGGCCGGTTCCGACATCACCGGCCAACAACGAGTTCAAGCCCGGCTTCGCCACCGCGCTGATGAACAAGGACCTGGGCCTGGCGATGGCGGCGGTGTCGTCGACCGGCGCCTCGGCCCCGCTGGGCGCCCACGCCGCGGAAATCTACGCGCAATTCGCCCAAGAGCACGCCGACCTGGATTTCAGCGCGGTCATCGAGTCCCTGCGCTAGGGCGACAGCCTAGAAGTCGCCGGCGTGGTGGCGCAGTGTCTCGATCGAGGACACCAGCGCCTGTGCCTGCTGCGGCGACATCCCGATCTCGGCGAACACCTGCTCATTGAGCGTCGCAGTGGCGTCCTCCACCGTCGAGCGCCCGAGGTCGGTGATCTCGACCAGCGTGGTGCGCCCGTCGGTCGGATGGGGCACCCGCTTGACCAGCCCGTCGGCCTCCAACCGGCGGATGGCGTGGGTGACGCTGGTGACGTGGACCTGCAGGCGGTCGGAGGCCTTGGTGATCGGCAGCGCGCCGGTGCGGCTGAAGGCCAGCAGCCGCAGCAACTCGAAGCGCGAGAAGCTCAGGTCGTAGGGTCGCAGCGCGGTCTCTACACGAGCCAGCAGAATCTGGTGTGCCCGCATCACCGAGGTGACCGCGACCATGCCTTCGGCCACCTCACCCCAACCGGCCCGCTCCCAGTTGGCACGCGCCGCGGCAATCGGATCCCGCTTTTCGGCTGGCATCCGCCAATAGTGCCTTACGCCCGCGGCCTACAGGCTGCGCTGTAACAGCACATCCCCGGTGTCGGCCGACACCACCTGCACCGCGGCGATCTCACCGAGCGGCATCGAAGTGCTCCCCGACGGGGAGGCGGTCGCGCCCTGCACGGCCATCCAGGTCGCCAGTTGCACCCGGGTGCCGTCGCGCCCGACCGCGTACATCGCCAGCTTGTCGCCCCCGTCTGCCACGCGAGCCCCCGGTTCGTCGCGGTAGGTACACGTCATCTCCACGTGGGTGCCCCACCCCTCGCTGCGGAGCACCACCGTGGCGTCGAAATCCGACGGGGTCGCTGTCGGCGTCATGTTGAGCGCGACCGCACTGCTGCCCGCGTCGTTCGGGGTCACCCCAAGCTGGACGGGACTGATCGCCAGAATCATCCCCACGACCAGGACGGCGGCAGCGGCCACCCCTACCGTCCAGGTGACCCAACGGGCCCGGCGGCGACGACTGCGGACCTTGAACAGCACCTCGTCGAGGAGTTCAGCGCGGATCGGCGGCGGCTCCAGACCACCCTCGTCGATCGAGGCGACCTCGTCCGGGCCGAGCATCGCCAGCAGTGCGGGCATTCCGCTGAGCTCGGACACCCCCGAGCGGCACGGGGCGCATCCGCTCAGATGCGCCTCGTACTCCCGGCGTTCGCTACTCGACAGCGAGCCCAGCACGTAGGCGGCATCCCACATCTCATACGGGTCGCGATCGATCATCTGGTCACCCCCATCTCCTGCAACGTCAGCCTCAGCGTGCGTACCGCATAGTGCAGCCGCGATTTGACCGTCCCCTCGGCGATCTGCAGGTCCGCTGCGATCTGCGCGGTGGTCCAGCCCAGGTAGTAAGACCGGCGGATCACGGCGCGGTGATCGGCGGACAGCTGGGCCAGCGCGTCGCCGAGCAGCAGCCGGTCCAGCGCGGCGTTGACCTCGTCGGGGCCCGCGCGGTCCGGGGCGCCGGGAGTGTCCAGCGAGTCGGTCTCCTTGCGGAAACGCGCACTGCGGCGTTCGTCGATGATCATGTTGCGCGCGACGGTGAACAGCCACGCCCGCGCGGAGCGGTCGGCCTCGTCGACGACCTCCGGGTGCTGCCAGGCACGCAGCAGCGTCTCCTGGACCACGTCCTCGGCGCGCACCGGATCCCCGGTGAGGCGCACCGCATACCGCCACAGCGCTGCCGCGTGGTCACGGTAGAGCACCCGCATCAGCGCAGCTTCCGAATCATCCATCGCCGACCTCCCAGATGAGACACGAGACCCGGCAGTGTCTGGTTCACCCGTGGATGTCGGTCTCGGCGAACTAGGCCGTGAGGATGCGGGGACCGTCGTCGGTCACGGCGACGGTGTGCTCCCAGTGGGCCGCACGCGTGCCGTCGGCGGTGACGACGGTCCATTCGTCGGCCAGCACCCGGGTCTTGGTGGTGCCCAGGGTGAGCATCGGTTCGATCGCCAGCACCGAACCCACGACAAGGTGCGGACCGCGGCCGGGTTGGCCCTCGTTGGGCAGGAACGGATCCATGTGCATCTGCCTGCCGATTCCGTGCCCGCCGTAGCCCTCGACGATGCCGAACCGGCGGCCGAACGCCTTCTCGGCGGCTCTGGTGCCGGTCTCGATGGCGTGCGAGACGTCGGTGAGGCGGTTTCCGGGGATCATCGCCGCGATACCGGCCTCCATCGACTGCTTGGTGGCCGCCGAGAGTGCCTCGTCGATCGCGATCAGCGGGCCGACACCGAAGGTGATCGCCGCGTCGCCGTGCCAGCCGTCGAGGATCGCGCCGCAGTCGATGGACACCAGGTCCCCGGAGGCCAGTGTCTCCTCAGCGGTGGGGATGCCGTGCACAACGCGGTCGTTGACCGACGAACAGATGCTCGCGGGATAGCCGTGGTAGCCCAGGAACGACGGGATGGCGCCGGCTTGGCGGATCACCGTCTCGGCGGCGTCGTCGAGTTCCTTGGTGGAGACTCCCGCCGCGGCGGCCTCCCGGACCGCACGCAGCGCAGCCGCCACAATGGCGCCCGCAGCTGCCATGGCGTCCAGCTCGCCGGGCGTACGGGCGGGCACAGTCCTGCGGTGGCGCAGTCCGGGCAGGGAGACCATCGAGGTTCAGCGACCGAGTGCGTGCAGCGCCCGCGCGAAGACCTCGTCGAGGGAGCCGACGGCGTCGACGGTCTTGAGCTCGCCCTGGTAGTAGTCCAGCAGGGGGGCCGTCTCGTCGCGGTAGACCTTGAACCGGTTGCGGATGACGTCTTCGGTGTCATCGGCGCGGCCGCGGCCCTTGAGCCGCTCGACCAGTTCGTCCTCGGGAACCCGGAACTCCACCACGGCATCGAGCTTGAGGTTGCGTCGCTCGAGCATGTCGTGCAGCGCCTCGGCCTGCTCCACCGAGCGCGGGAAGCCGTCGAGGATGAAGCCGCCGGCCACATCGGCGTCGTTGAGCCGATCGTCGACGAGCGAATTGGTCAGCGTCGCCGGAACGAGGTCGCCGGCGTCGAGGTACTTCTTGGCCTCGATACCCAGCTCAGTGCCGGTACTGATGTTATGCCGGAATAGATCACCGGTGGAGATCTGCGGGATTCCGAGCTTGTCCGCCAGCTTGACCGCCTGCGTTCCTTTGCCCGCGCCGGGCGGTCCAAGCAAAACGATTCTCACTTCAGGAACCCTTCGTAGTTGCGCTGCATGAGCTGGCTCTCGATCTGTTTGACGGTATCCAAACCGACGCCAATCATGATCAGAACCGCTGTGCCGCCGAACGGCAAGTTCTGGACGCCGCCGCCGTTGCCCATCTGCAGGAACACGTTGGGCAGAACCGCGATCACGCCGAGGTAGATCGAGCCGGGAAGGGTGATCCGGTTCAACACGTAGCGCAGGTAGTCGGCGGTGGGCTTACCCGGCCGGATGCCGGGGATGAAGCCGCCGAACTTCTTCATTTCGTCGGCACGTTCGTCGGGGTTGAACGTGATCGAGACGTAGAAGTAGGTGAAGAAGATGATCAAGCCGAAGTAGATCCCGATGTAGACCGGGTCGGCCGGGTTGGTCAGGTAGTTCGCGACGAAGCGGTCCCACCAGTTGTTGCCCGGCGTCTTGCGGCCGCTCTGGATCAGCTGGGTGATCAGGTGCGGGATGTAGATCAGCGACGAGGCGAAAATGACCGGGATAACGCCGGCCTGGTTGACCTTCAGCGGGAGGTAGGTCGACGTGCCGCCGTACATCCGGCGGCCGACCATCCGCTTGGCGTACTGCACCGGGATACGTCGCTGACCCTGCTCGACGAACACCACGCCGATGATGATCAGCAGCGCGGCCGCACACACGGCGGTGAAGACCAGGCCGCCGCGGCTGTCCAGGATGGACTTGCCCTCGGCCGGGATGCGCGCGGCGATGCCGGCGAAGATGAGCAGCGACATGCCGTTGCCGACGCCGCGCTCGGTGACCAGCTCGCCCATCCACATGACCAGCGCCGCGCCGGCGGTCATGACCATCACGATGATCACCAAGGAGAAGATGCTCGTGCTCTGGAGGATGTCCAGCGTGCAGCCCTGCAGCAGCCCGCCGTTGGCGGCCAGCGCCACGATGCTGGTGGCCTGCAGGATCGCCAGGGCGATCGCCAGATAACGCGTGTACTGCGTCATCTTGGCCTGACCGGCCTGACCTTCCTTGCGCAACTGTTCGAAGCGCGGAATAACCACCGTCAGCAGCTGCACGATGATGCTCGCGGTGATGTACGGCATGACGCCCACCGCGAACACCGTCAACTGCAGCAGCGCGCCGCCGGAGAACAGGTTGATCAGCGAGTAGATCTGCGCGCCACTTCCGCCGCTGACCTGCTCGATGCACTGGTGGACGTTCTTGTAGTTGACCCCTGGTGAGGGCAGCGATGCGCCAACCCGGTACAGGATGACAATGCCCAGGGTGAACAGGATCTTTCGCCTCAGGTCGACTGTCCGCAGCGATGAGATGAAAGCCGAGAGCACTCTTCCTCCTGGGCAGCCGGACGGAATGTCACAGCGTGCCAATGGGGCTGGGCTGGCCAGCGGTTGGGTAATCCTGCCTTGCGGCGATCGCCGCCAGCTTTTAAGCCTGCAACACCGCGCGCTCAAACAGTCTACGAGAGTAACAGTTGGCGCAGGCAGGACGGCAATCCATGCAACCGCGCCGCGGCCAGGCCCCGCCCCGGCCCTGCTCACAGCCGACAGTCAGTCGGCGGGGCGTACAGTCGCTAGTGGTTATATCGGCTAACTACAAGTCGTACCAGTGAGGTTTAGACGATGACGCGCACCGACAACGACACGTGGGACCTGGCCACCAGCGTGGGAGCCACCGCCACCCTGGTGGCGGCGGCCCGGGCCGCCGCATCCAGCGAAGCGCAGCCACTGATCGCCGACCCCTACGCCGAACCCCTGGTTCGGGCGGTAGGCGTGGACTTCTTCACCCGGATGGCCGGCGGCGACCTGCCCACACTCGATTCGCAGGCCGCCATGGGCGTCACCCGGATGACCGACAACATGGCGGTCCGGACCAAGTTCTTCGACGAGTTCTTCCTCCGGGCCACCGGAGCCGCTGGGCCGGCGACATCGGGCACCGGAGCCGCTGGGCCGGCGACATCAGGCTCAGCAGAGGGTGTGCGCCAGGCGGTGATCCTGGCCTCCGGCCTGGACTCCCGGGCCTACCGGCTGAACTGGCCGACTGGAATGACCGTCTTCGAGATCGACCAACCCGACGTCATCGCGTTCAAGACGACCACCCTGGCTGATCTGGGCGCGATACCGACCTGCGAGCGCAGGCCCGTGGCGATCGACCTGCGTGACGACTGGGCTGCTGCCCTGCAGGACGCGGGCTTCGACCCGACAGCACCCACCGCGTGGAGTGCGGAAGGCCTGCTTGGCTACCTGCCCCCCGACGCCCAGGACCGGCTCCTCGACACCGTCACGGCACTGTCGGCCCCCGGCAGCCGGGTGGCGATCGATTGCGCGCCGCCGTCGGACCCGGGCACCGAGCAGGAGTCGCGGGAACGGATGAAGACCGTCTCGGAGCACTGGCGCGAGCAGGGATTCGACCTGGACTTCAGCGAGCTGGTGTACCTCGGCGAGCGCAACGAGGCGGGCGCGTATCTGAGCGGGCATGGCTGGCTGGTGCGGAGCACGTCGATCAACGACCTGCTCTCCGCGTCCGGACGCGAGACCTTCGACGACGACGAGCCGATGGGCAAGTTGACCTACCTCGACGCCACCCTGGGCGGTGTCCGATGACCCGCAGCGACGGCGACTCCTGGGATCTGGCCACCAGCGTCGGCACCACTGCCACGATGGTCGCGGCGGCCCGCGCGGTGGCCAGCCGCGAAGACAACGCCCTCATCGACGACCCGTTCGCGGCCCCACTGGTCCGCGCGGTTGGCATCGACCTGTTCACCAAGATGGTCGACGGCGATATCGACCTGGCCGCCGTCGACACCGAGGGCACCGCACGGGTGATGACCGACGTGATGGCGGTGCGGACCCGCTTCTTCGACGACTTCTTCCTCGAAGCAGCCTCGGCCGGAGTGCGACAGATCGTCATCCTGGCCTCCGGCCTGGACTCCCGGTCCTACCGACTGGATTGGCCGGCGGGCACGGTGGTCTACGAGATCGACCAGGCGAAAGTCATCGAGTTCAAGACCCAGACGCTGGCTGCCCTCGGCGCCTCCCCCACCGCCGAGCTCCGCACGGTGAGTGTCGACCTGCGCGAGGATTGGCCGGCAGCCCTGCGGGCCCACGGTTTCGACGACACGAAACCGACGGCATGGAGCGCCGAGGGACTGCTGGCGTACCTGCCGCCGGACGCCCAGGATCGGTTGTTCGACAACATCACCGCGTTGTCGGCGCCGGGCAGCCGCCTGGCCACCGAGTACCACCGCGACGGCGGTGCCAGCCTGGCCGACCGGTCGACGGCGATCAGCAGCCGCTGGCGCGACCTCGGGCTGGACCTGAACATGGCCGACCTGTTCTACACCGGCGAACGCAACTCCGTCGTCGACTATCTCGATGAGCGGGGCTGGGAGGTCACTGCCCGCACCCGTCCGGAGATGTTCGCACTCCACGGGCGTGAGTTCCCCGCCGGCGACCTGAGCTCAACGCTTCGCAATTCGTTGTCCGTCACAGCAATCCGAAAGTAGCCCGCGATGATCCGCACCGATGACGACTCGTGGGACCTGCGATCCAGCGTCGGGGCCACCGCGACGATGGTGGCCGCAGGCCGGGCGATGGCCACCAAGGATCCGCGCCACCTGATCGACGACCCGTTCGCCGAACCGCTGGTGCGCGCCGTGGGTCTGGACTTCTTCGTCAAGATGATCGACGGCGAGCTCGACACCTCGCCGTTCGGTGATGTCACGCCCGAGCGGGTTCAGGCGATGATCGCCGGAATGGCGATGCGCACCAGGTTCTTCGACGAGTACTTCGTCTCGGCGGTGGGCACCGGCATCCGCCAAGCGGTGATCCTGGCCGCCGGATTGGATTCGCGCGCCTACCGGCTGCCGTGGCCCGCGGAGTCAGTGATCTATGAGATCGACCAACCCGAGGTGATCGAGTTCAAGGCCGGAGTGCTCGACGACCTCGGCGCACAGCCGATCGCGGAGCTGCGCAGCGTCGGCATCGACCTGCGGGAGGACTGGCCCACCGAACTTGCCGCCGCCGGTTTCGACGCCTCGGCTCCCACAGCCTGGCTGGCCGAGGGATTGCTGATCTATCTACCGCCCGACGCCCAGGACAGACTGTTTGCCACCATCACCGCACTCAGCGCCCCGGGCAGCGCGGTCGCCACCGAATACGTGCCCGGAATCATGGATTTCGACGTCGACAAGGCCCGCGAGATGGCTGCCAACATGCGCCAGCAAGGGTTCGACCTCGACATGCCGTCGCTGGTCTATCCCGGCCCACGCAGCCACGTCATGGACCATCTGCGCGGCAAGGGCTGGGATGTGACCGGGGTGCCGGGTGATGAACTGTTCCGGCGCAACGGATTACAGCCGCCCGACCGCGACGGGTACGACCCGCTCGGCGAGATCGTCTACGTCAGCGCCACATTGAGCTGATACCGAGATACCGAGGCCTTACAGCACTACTTGACGCAAGGCACCGACTCCCCGGTCATGTGACTGAGGTCGGTGGGCGCCGGCGACGCGGCACCGGTAGCCGTGGCAGACACCGTGGCAACCGTGCTGGTGGTCGGTGCCGCCGAATCACCGCCGGCACTGTCGCCGAGGTACTCCCCAGCCGGGAAGTCGCCCCCCACGGTGAGTTTCACCTGGCTCGCCGGAAGTGCGTCATTGCCATTGGCGGACAGATTGAGCTGCGCGGCAAGCGCCTTACCGGCGATGTCGGCCCCGGGCCCGTACTCCACATCGCTGGTGGCCGAGGTGCCCGCCGCAGTGCTGGTTCTGCCCTGCTGGAAACCGTTGGCGCTGAACGTCTTTTCGAGTTGAGACGCGAGGCCGTCGCGAGCGGTGGCATTCACCACGTCCAAGACGGCACCGGTGCCATACATCGGATCGGCCGCCGGCACCGGCGTCGCCGCCGCGGTCGAGGGTGCCGGATCGCCAGAGAACAGGTCCCGCACGATCGAGCGCACCGCCGGCACGTCGATCAGATTGACGTCCTCTCCGGCCGGGTCCTGACCGAACCCGGTGATCGGCAATGTGTACAGCGCGGGTGCGTGGGACGCCATCGTCGATGCCCGCTGCGCGAATGCGCCCAGGTCCAGACCGGCGTCGACCGCAACGTTCTGTTTGGTGACGTCGAGCAGCTTGTTCAAGGCCAGCGGGTTGTCGAGATCTCCGTTGTGGCGCAGGGCGCTGACCAGCGAGACCAGGAATGCCTGCTGGCGGCGGGTACGGTCCATGTCGGTGAAGTCGGCGTTGCTGACATCGCGCCGCTGACGCACGAACGCCATCGCCTGCGCCGCATCGATCTGCTGCACCCCTTGATGAAAGTCGGCTCCGGAGAAATCGTCGGCGGTGTCCTCATTAAGGCACACCGTGATCGGCGCGACCGCCTTGGCGATCTCGAAGAAGGCTCCCAACGTCACCTCCACGAAGTGATCGATGGGGACATTCAACAGCTGCTGGACCGTCGCGATTTCGGCCTTACGTCCCGCTTCGCGCCCACGCTGCTCCTTGGCCTGCGGATCAAGCGAGTTGTTCAGCGCATCGTCGGCGCCGATGACCTCCAGCGCGTGCTGGTAAGCCAGGCCGTAGGCCTGTTTGATCTTGCCCTGGCAGACCCCCGTCGGGCAGTCTGCGAGATCGACATAGTCGTCGCGGGGGATCGAGATCGCTACGGGAGCACCGTCGGCGGGGAGGTGAACCAGGATCAGGACATTGGCGTTGTATCCACCGACCGTCTCGTCGCCGGCGTGCAGCGCGTCGTAGACGTCCTGAGGTAGCGGCTGCCCGTGCTCGTCGAGTCTGCTGTCCAGCCCCATGACGAGAATGTTCTGCGCGCCTTGGCCCGACGAGGTACCCCCGAGCAGCGCCTCCGACGTGATGATCCCGCCCAGCGCCCGGTGCACACCCAACCACCCGATGCCAGTCACCGCGACGGAAGCCGCGGCCGCCAGGGCACCCAACGACCGTACCGCCGCGCGCCGACCCCTCCGTGGGGACTGCACATCGGGTGTCGTCACCGACACTGGTACACCCTGATCAGTACCGGAGCTCGCCGCATAGCTGAGCAGCATGATTGGCCGGTGGCGGCAAACGACAGCGCCACGCCGGGACGCACAGCATGTCTCAAGCTAGGCCAACGTCCGGCAGGGACGGGACGACCAGCGTGAATCGGCTGTCGCCGACCCACAGCATCTGGCAAGGCGTCCGGGGCGGTGGGGCACGGTGTCAACCCTGGCCTCGCCGCTCCGGTCGGGTCAGAACCGGCTGTTCCCGATCCACAGCACACTGCTTCCGGCCAGCACCCGTTCACCGTGTTCGACCACTCCCCTGATCGTCTGGCTGAGCAGTGCCGCGGTGGCCTCCGGTAGCGACGCCGCCACCGGCTGAGAAGAAGCCTTGGGGCGCAGGAAGTCTCGCAGCGACGAGCCGGGCAGCCGCGCGAGCTCGATTTCGGCGTCAGGGTTGAGGCCTGCGAGTACCTTCGCACGGCGAACCGCGTCGCGCAGGCCACCGAGTTCGTCGACCAGACCGTGCTCGGCGGCGTCCGCGCCAGTCCACACCCGCCCGCGGGCCACCGCTTCGACCGCCTCGGGAGACATGCCGCGAGCGTCGGCCACGCGCTGCACGAAGTCGGCGTAGAACAGATCGGCCTCGGCCTCCACCAGTGCGTGCTGCTCCTCGGTGAACGGCGCATTGGGCGACCACGCGTCGGCATTGTCATTGGTGCGCACCGAATCCGAGTTGACGCCGAGGCGCTCCTTGAGACCGCGTGCGATCAGCTTGCCGGTCAGCACCCCGATCGAGCCGGTGATGGTCCCCGGGTTGGCGACGATGGCGTCGGCATCCATCGAGATGTAGTAGCCGCCGGATGCAGCCACCGCGCCCATCGACGCGACCACCGGTTTACCCTTGTCCCGCACCCGGGCCACTTCCCGCCAGATCGTCTCCGACCCGGTCACCGATCCGCCCGGGCTGTCGACCCGCAACACCACCGCGGCGACGTTGTCGTCGGCGCCGGCCTGCCGCAGTGCTGCGGCGATGGTGTCCGCACCCGCGCTGGGCCGGCCCAGCGGTGCCAGGTTCGGGCCGCCGCGGCCGCTGACGATCGCACCGGCGACGGTGACCACGGCGATCGTCGGCTTCTTGCGGCCGGGGAGCGACGGGATCGGCGGGGTGTTCTTGCGGGTCTGGGCATAGCGGGACAGGAAGAGCCGGGGCGGCCCGTCTTCGGAGTCGGCGTCACCGGTTTCCGGTGAGATCCCTTCCACACCAGCCAGTTCGGCGATGCGACTGTACGCCTCGTCGCGGAAGCCGATGCGGTCGATGAGGTGGCCGGTGACGGCGTCGTCGCGCAGTAGCGGTGCCCGGTTGGCCAGCTCGTCGACGGCGGCGACGTCGATGCCGCGCGAGTCGGCGATGGCCTGCCACACCTGGGCGTGCAGGCTTTCGATCAGCCGCGAGTCGGCTTCTTTGTGCGCGTCGGTGTAGTGGTCTTCAGTGAAGACGTTCACCGCCGACTTGTACTTTCCGCGGGTGACGAACTGGGCCTCGATACCAGCCTTGTCGAGGGCGTCCCGCAGGAACAGCGCGTTGGTGGCGAAGCCGATCAGCCCGACTGTCCCGGACGGCTGAAGCCACACCTCGGTGAACGCCGAGGCGAGGTAATAGGCCAGCGTGCCCGGGTAGGTCTCGGCCCACGCCAGTGACGGTTTACGCGCGGTGAACGCGGCGATGGCATCCCGCAGTTCCTGGACAGGCCCTGCGGGTGCCGCCGAAAGCTGCACCCGCGCAATCAAACCCGCAACCCGGTCGTCTTCGGCGGCGCGGTGGATCGCGGCGATTGCATCAGCGAGCAGCAGCGGCCTGCCGCCACCGGTGACGAAGGCCAAGGGGTCGAAGCCACCAGTCTCAGGCGGGATCGACTGCAGGTCCAACTCGAGGATCACACCGCTGGCCACGCCGTGATGGCGTGCGGTGTCGACCTTGCGGACCAGTGCACGGAGGTCGTCGGCGCCCGGGAGCGCGGGCAGGAAGGCGAGCATAGTGTCAAGGTTACCGGCGTCGGGCGCGAGCCGGTTTGGGGCGCTCGTTTGGCGAAGCGGTGAAGTGCTCGATCTCGGCACCACAGCTCGACATGGACGGCGAGGGCGGCGAAGCCATTAGACGCAGGCTGAGGAGCACCCGCCAATCTGGTTCGACACCAACGCTCCTCGCGCGACGGCCCCCATCGGCAGGTCCCGCAGAGAATTTACCGATAGCGGTCCACCTGTCGCGTTCCCGCCATTAGCATCAAGAAACCGACACGTGGGTCAATTTGAGTTAGGGGGTCTTTTGATGGTTGCTGCTGCTGCGCGCGAGAAGGATCAACTCGAGGGCGGCGCGCAACGGCCGACTCCCAACTCAAGGATGTGGCTGCACGCAGGAGCGGTGACACTGGGTGTTGGCGCTGCCATGGTGGCCGGCGCCGCCGTCGCATCCGCCGACACCGGATCCTCGTCGGACCCCCACTCATCCACCGATTCGAGTTCAGCCGCATCGACTCCGAAGTCGAACGCAGCAGCGACCGCGACGGCCAAGAGTGGGCGCAAAGTCGCGAACAAGCCCACCGGCTCCGTCCACAGCGACACGGCTGTGAGGTCGTCGACACCAGCACGCGTGGCGACAGCACGTCTTACGCCAAGCGCGAGTTCCCTCTCCGCGGCTTCGACCACCGTCACGGCGGCGGCGCCGCCTTCTGCGCTTGAGACACCGACACCGAACAACCCTCTGCAGGGCCTGGAGGAGTTCGGGCACAACGTCTACCTGACCGTCGCGAACCAGATCTCCGGCGTACAAACCAATTTGGCGGTGCTCGGCGACGACCTGGCCAATGTCTTCGGCATTTCCCGCGTGACCATCACGAACCCGGGGATCTACGGCAATCCGACCCAGAACAAGCAGTACTACGTGCCCATGTCTGATTACGTGTCGGCCGCCCTTGCCACCGTCGCGATGGCCTATGGGCAACTCACCGGCACGGCGCCTGATCTACCGGGCTTCACCACCGCGGCCCTGGACACCGAAAGCCTGGTCTATCCCGGCTTCAAGATCTACCGCGGAGTCGGGACGAATTGGTTCGTCAAATGGACGGACAGCTACGAACTGTTGCAGGACAAGGGCGTTCGCATCATCTCGCGCTCCTACTACGACGATCAGCAGACCAAGGCGATCAATGATCTGGCGGCCGGATTGCAGGATCCGACCAAAGTGATGATCGCGGCGATCAGTGGTCCCGTCGACGGACGCACCGATCCCGGCACGAAAACGGTGGTCGTCACCGGCCTCGACACCACGCGGAACGTCGTGACGATCAATGACCCGACGCAGGCCAACGGCCAGGGCCTGGAGATGACGCTCGACGACTTCACGAGTCAGTGGAGTAGCCAGAAGTTCCAACTCGTCACGGCACAGCAGGCCGCCTCGTCCTCCAATCCCCTTCCCGAACCGGCGACGAAACTGGTGTGGTCGCTACCCGCGCCCAACGAGATCGGCAACGCCCTGGAGGCCGGCCTGAAGAATGTCGCGCTGCTCGTCGTGCATCAAATCGAGGGCGCCCAAGCCAATCTCGGCCAGCTCGCCGATGACCTCGGCTACACCTTCGGGATCAACAATCCCGACATTGCTCCGCCGTCTCCCAACAGCGTCGAGTACGGCAACTACACCAAGAACTATCCGTACTACGTCTACCAAGGCAATTACCCGACCTGCCTTCTCATGGCGACGGCAGCGATTATCGGTCAGATCCGGGGCGGCCCAATGCCAGCCGACCTGGGTCAACAGGTCCTCGACCAGGCGACATCCACCCCCAGCGGCGTATATCCGAACCAGATGATTTTCGAACCCACCGGCACTGGGGAGAACGGGTTGCACTGGGGCACCAATAGCGCCGACGCCGTCAAGCTCCTGAACATGAACGGTGTCAACGCCGACTGGACCACCTACCTCAAAAGCCAGGGCGACGTGGCGATGGACACTATGACCAACGCGCTCAACCAGAACCAGGGTGTGATCGTCGCCCTCGCGAGCAACGTCATCTGGAACGCCTACACACGGAAGTACTTCAACGAGACCAGGGTGCAGCCGGGTGACAACGGCGTGCAGAGCGACCATGCCGTCGTGGTGATCAGCGTCGACATGACCAAGAAGGCGGTCTACATCAACGACAGCGCGCTGCGAAACGGGCAAGGATTCCCCGTGCCACTCGACGAATTCATGAAGGCCTGGCAGTACAGCAACTACTCGCTGATCACCGCCGAGAAGGCCAGCACCTAGGCCCGACAACGGAAAGGCCCCCGCCCTTGCGGCGGGGGCCTTTCCGTGAAACCTAGGTCAGAGCTCGGTGGCCGAGCCGCCCGCTGCGGTGATGGCCTCGCGGGCACTGCCGCTGAACTTGTGCGCGGTCACGTCGACCTTCGCGGTGAGCTTGCCGTCGCCGAGGACCTTGACCAGGACGTTCTTGCGAACCAGGCCCTTGGCCACCAGATCGTCGACGCCGACTGTGCCGCCCTCGGGGAACACCCGGCTGAGGTCACCGAGGTTCACCACGGCGTACTCGGTGCGGAACCGGTTGCGGAAGCCCTTGAGCTTCGGCAGCCGCATGTGGATCGGCATCTGGCCGCCCTCGAAGGTTACCGGCACGTTCTTGCGTGCCTTGGTTCCCTTGGTACCGCGACCGGCGGTCTTGCCCTTGGAGGCCTCACCGCGGCCGACCCGGGTCTTCTTGGTCTTGGACCCCGGGGCCGGCTTCAGGTCGTGCAGCTTGATGACACTCATTTGACTTCCTCAACCTCGACGAGGTGGTGGACAACCTTGATCAGGCCGCGTGTCTGCGGGGTGTCCTCACGGACCACCGACTGCCGGATCTTCTTCAGGCCCAGCGACCGCAGGCTCTCACGCTGGTTCCAGCGTGTGCCGACGGTGCCGCGCACCTGGGTGATCTTCAGTTCTGCCATGGTTATGCGCTTCCCTCACGCGCTGCCGCAGCGGCCAGCGCTTCGCTTTCCCGACGCGCGCGCAGCATGCCGGCCGGCGCGACGTCTTCGATGGGCAGACCGCGCCGGGCGGCCACCTCTTCGGGACGCTGCAGCAGCTTCAGCGCGGCAACGGTGGCGTGAACCACGTTGATCGCGTTATCGCTGCCCAGCGACTTGGCCAGCACGTCATGCACGCCGGCGCATTCCAGCACCGCGCGGCAGGCACCGCCGGCGATGACGCCGGTACCCGGGCTGGCCGGACGCAGCATCACGACACCGGCAGCGGCTTCGCCCTGGACCGGGTGTGTGACGGTGCCGCCGATCAGCGGGACGCGGAAGAAGTTCTTACGAGCTTCCTCGACACCCTTGGCGATCGCGGCGGGCACCTCTTTGGCCTTGCCGTAGCCGACACCGACGAGGCCATGGCCGTCGCCGACGATGACCAGCGCGGTGAAGCTGAACCGGCGACCACCCTTGACCACCTTGGACACGCGGTTGATGGTGACCACACGCTCGATGTAGTTGCTCTTCTCACCGCCGTCGCGTCCACCGCGTCCGCCGCGGTCACCACGATCGTCACGGCGGCCGCGGCCACCGCGGTCGTCACGCCCACCGCGCTGCTCGTCGGTGCGGGTTCCCGCGCTGGGACCGCCGGTGTTGGAGACCGGGGCCTCAGAAGTCTGGTCCGCCATTATGCGGTCCTTCCGTTGTACGTCGTCACATAAATTCCCATGTCGCTTCGCTCCTGCCCGCCGGCTAGAACTTGAGTCCGCTCTCGCGGGCGGCATCGGCGAGCGCCGCGATGCGGCCGCCGTAGGTGTTGCCACCGCGGTCGAACACGACAGCTTCGATGCCGGCGGCCTTGGCACGCTCGGCGATCAGCTGTCCGACGCGCACGCTGTGGGCCTTCTTGTCGCCCTCGACGGCGCGGACGTCGGCCTCGATGGACGACGCAGCGGCCAGCGTGGTGCCGGTGCCGTCGTCGACCAGCTGCACGTGGATATGCCGCGAGGAGCGGTTGACCACGAGGCGCGGCCGTGCGGCGGTGCCGACGACCTTCTTACGCAGCCGGTTGTGCCGCCGGAGGCGCGAAACCCGGCGCGCGGCCGAGACACTCGTGCCGACCGGGGTGCGATCGGTGGCTGCTTTCTGTGCTTGAGCCATGGCTTACTTACCTGTCTTTCCGACCTTGCGGCGGATCTGCTCACCCTCGTAGCGAACGCCCTTGCCCTTATACGGGTCCGGGCGGCGCAGCCGACGGATGTTGGCCGAGATCTGGCCGACCTTCTGCTTGTCGATACCCGAGACCGAGAACTTGGTGGGGGTCTCCACCGCGAAGGTGATGCCCTCCGGGGCCTCGATGACCACGGGGTGGCTGTATCCGAGCGCGAACTCCAGGTTGCTGCCCTTGAGCTGCACGCGGTAGCCGACGCCGAAGATCTCCATCTTGGTGACGTATCCCTCGGTCACTCCGGTCACCAGGTTGGCGACCAGCGTGCGGGACAGACCGTGGAGCGAGCGGCTACGACGTTCGTCGTCGGGCCGGGCCACCACGATCGCACCGTCGTCATTGCGCGACACCGTGATCGGCTCGGCGACCTCCAGTGCGAGCGTGCCCTTGGGGCCCTTGACCGACAGGTTCTGCCCGTCGATCGTCACATCGACACCGGAGGGAACCGGCACCGGCTGCTTTCCAATACGCGACATAGTCCTACTTCTCCTATCCCGCTACCAGACGTACGCGAGGACTTCGCCGCCCACGCCCTGACGGGCTGCCTGGCGGTCGGTGAGCAGGCCCGAGGACGTGGAGATGATCGCCACGCCCAGGCCGCCGAGCACGCGCGGCAGACTGGTGGATTTCGCATAGACCCGCAGGCCGGGCTTGGACACCCGGCGCAGACCGGCGAGGCTTCGCTCCCGGTTGGGGCCGTACTTGAGCTGGACTACCAGCGCCTTACCGACCCGGGCATCCTCGGTGCGGAAGTCGCTGATGTAACCCTCGCGCTTGAGGATCTCGGCGATGTTCGCCTTGATCTTCGAGTGCGGCAGGGTCACCTCGTCGTGATACGCCGAATTGGCGTTGCGCAGACGTGTCAAGAAGTCTGCGATCGGGTCCGTCATAGTCATGACTGGGCCTGTCTACCTTCCTCGCAGCGGTTCCCGGTCGGGCCTGCTGCGCACCTGTTCTTCAAATGGGTCTGGGGGTCTTTACCAGCTGGACTTCTGCACACCGGGCAGTTCGCCGGCGTGCGCCATCTCGCGCAGGCAGATCCGGCACAGGCCGAACTTGCGATACACGGCGTGCGGACGGCCGCACCGGTTGCAGCGGGTGTAGGCCCGCACGGCGAACTTCGGCTTCTTGTTGGCCTTATTGACCAGCGCCTTCTTTGCCATCTGCTCAGTTCTCCTTGAACGGGAAGCCCAGCGCCCGCAGCAGCGCCCGACCTTCGTCGTCGTTCGTCGCCGACGTGACGACGGTGATGTCCATGCCCCGGGGGCGGTCGATGGAGTCCACGTCGATCTCGTGGAACACCGACTGCTCGGCGAGCCCGAAGGTGTAGTTGCCGTGGCCGTCGAACTGCTTGGGCGACAGGCCGCGGAAGTCGCGGATACGCGGCAGGGCGATGGACACCAGGCGGTCGAGGAACTCCCACATCCGGTCGCCGCGCAGGGTCACCCGAGCACCGATCGGCATACCTTCGCGCAGCTTGAACTGGGCGATGGACTTGCGGGCCTTGCGGATCTCCGGCTTCTGGCCGGTGATCAGCGCCAGGTCGTTGACCGCGCCGTTGATCAGCTTCGCGTCGCGGGCGGCGTCACCGACACCCATGTTGACGACGACCTTGACCACGCCGGGGATCTGCATGACGTTGGCGTAGTTGAACTCTTTGTTGAGCGCGTCCTTGATTTCCTCGCGGTAGCGCGCCTTCAGCCGGGGCTGAACTTTTTCCACAGTTGTCATCGTCAGATGTCCTTGCCGTTGCGCTTGGAAACTCGAACGCGCTTGCCGGTTTCCTCGTTGAGGCGGTAGCCGACGCGGGCCGGCTTGCCGTCGGAGTCGACGACCATCACGTTGGAAACGTGGATGGACGCCTCCTGGGTGACGATGCCGCCCGAGGACGCGCCACGCTCGTTGGCCGACTGCGCGGTGTGCTTCTTGATCCGGTTGACGCCCTCGACCAGCACCCGGTTACGCGTTGGGAAAGCCTGCAGCACTTTGCCTTTGGCGCCCTTGTCCTTGCCGGAGATGACCAGGACGGTGTCGCCCTTCTTGACCTTCATTTACAACACCTCCGGGGCCAGCGACACGATCTTCATGAACTTCTTCTCACGCAGCTCGCGCCCGACCGGGCCGAAGATGCGGGTGCCACGCGGGTCGTTGTCGGCCTTGATGATGACCGCGGCGTTCTCGTCGAACTTGATGTAGCTGCCGTCGGCGCGACGACGCTCCTTGACGGTGCGCACCACGACGGCCTTGACGACGTCACCGCGCTTGACGTTGCCACCGGGGATGGCGTCCTTGACGGTCGCCACGATGATGTCGCCGATGCCGGCGTAGCGCCGCGACGAGCCACCCAGCACGCGGATGCACAAGATCTCCTTGGCGCCCGTGTTGTCGGCGACCTTGAGTCGCGATTCCTGCTGAATCACTAGATCTCCTTGGATCTGGTAACTGTGTGCACGGCAAAACCCATCTGGACAGGCCACAAGGAACTTGACGTGCGCGGTCTTTGTCACCGAAGGGGCACGCAGGGCCGACCTGAATCGAGCGAAAATCGAATCCGGCCAGCCGAGGTCTGCCCTAGGCAACCCCTAAATACTAGGTGACGGGCCGCGAAGCTCCAAATCAGCGCAGTTCACGACGTCAGGCGAGGTCGACCACGCAGCGGAAACCGATGTGCGTGGTGGAACTGTCCTGGGACTGCGGCGAGCGCGCGGCGGGCCGGTAGCGGTGGCAGTACTCGGGCGCGCACAGGTGCGAGCCGCCCTTCAATGTCTGGTTGACGCTCGGATCCGGGTCCACCGGCGGCGGGCAGCACGAATTCTGTTGCCCCTGGTGATGCGGGGTGAATCTGGTGGTGGTCCACTCCCAGACGTTGCCGATCATGTCGAGCAGGCCGAACCCGTTGGCCGCGAAGCTGCCCACCGGGGAGGTTCCCGTCCAGCCCAGCGCGCCGTCGTTGCGGTACGGGAAGCGGCCCTGCCAGGTGTTGGCCATCAGGGCGCCGTCGACGGTCGGCTCCTCACCCCAGGCATAGGTGGTGTCGCTTCCGGCGCGCGCCGCGTACTCCCACTCGGCTTCGGTCGGCAGCCGCCGGCCTGCCCACGCCGCGTACGCCGCCGCGTCGGGATAGGCCACCTGCACCACCGGGTGGCTCTCCTTACCTGTGATGTCACTGCCCGCTCCGAACGGCCGGCGCCAGTGCGCGCCCGGCGCCCAGTCCCACCACTGCCGCCAGTCCCGCAGGTTGACCGGGCCCGCTGTGGGCCGGAACACCAGCGCACCGGGCAGCAGGTCGGCTTGGGCGACACCGGGGTAGAGCGCCGGGTCCAGTGGCCGCTCGGCGACGGTGATGTAACCGGTGTCGGCGACGAACTCGGCGAAGGCGGCGTTGGTCACCGGGTGTCGTTCGATCGCGAACGGCGCGACGGTCGCAGTGTGGATCGGCGCCTCTTCAGGATAGAAGCTGACCGAACCCATGCGGAACGATCCGCCGGGCAACTCGACAAGCTCGGTGCGCACCATGTCAGGGTATGACGATGCCGAAGTCGCCGGTCAGTTTGTCAGCTGCGGCATCGAAACCTGTTGCGCCCGAGGGGGCTTCGATATGGATGGCCACCAGGTAGTTCTTCGAGTTGGTCCAGACGTGCACGATCCGGTCCTCGTACTGGATCTGCTCGTCGGGATCGTCAGCCCAGGTACCCATCAGCTTCTGACCGCTGAAGCCGCACAGGTCGGCCGGCAGCAGGCTCAGCGTGCTGATCGGGTACTTGGCCATCAGATCGTCGGAGTACCGGCTGAACGCGGCGGCGGGGTCCAACGGGGTGGCGCTGATCCTGATCTCGGCCTGCATCTCGTCCGGGCCGGCCAGCCGGGCCGCGACGTCGCCGGCGCCGGGACTGGTGGTCCACCCGTCGGGAACGGCGACGGTGATCTTGGGGGCAGCCGGATCGGCTACCGCCGCCGTCGCGGTCGGCCCGGCAAGTGACTGCGGGCAGACCGTCACATTGGGCGCGACCTGTGTACGGCTGGTCTCCAGCACCCCGGGTTCAGAGGACTCGGGGGTATCGGTTTGCGTCGACGAGGCCGACGTCGTCGTGGTTGTGCTCGTGGCCGAGGTGGAGACGGACGACTCGCCGCGCATGGGGCTTCCCGCACTGTCGCGGTCGCAGCCGGCAACAACCGGTACGGCCAGCATCACCACCGCCGAGGCGGCCCACACCAGCCGAGTCACCTGTCCAGTATGACGTGGGCGTCAGTCCCGGGCGAAAGCCGCGGCGAGTTGACGCTCGGCGTCGACGTACGCGGTGCCGGAGACGTCCACGACCACACGGTGGATTCCCCCACCGCTGAACTCGAACGGCGCCCGGTAGGCCGTCGACACCGGCTGCCCCAGGTTGCGGCCGACGCTGACCCCACCGCCGGCGAGCCCGAACGTGAAGGGATGTGCCTTCACCCCCGGCAGTGTCGCCACCGGGGCGCCGTCGACGTAGAGGGTCGCGTCCCCGACGGGCGTGTGGGTGCCCTCCACCCCGGTGCGGGAGTAGCCGACCCCCAGGATGTGGTGGCCGAGCGGCAGCGGATCGGGGGCGATCACCCGCTGCTCCTCTTCGCCGAAGAAGTTGTAGACGAACTGCAACCGCCCGTCGGCGACGAAGAGCACATAGCCGCCGTGGCCGGCGCCCTGCTTGAGCAGCACCCCTTCGACATCAGGGCTGTCGATGGTCACATCGGCCAGCACGGAGAACGAGCGGCCCCCGATCATCACGCAGGCGCCCATCGCCACCGGGGCGGTGTGCGGGTAGTAGATGTAGCTCGACCGGTCGCCGGCCAGGCCCGGCCGCCAGCGCCCAACCATCTCGAAGACGTTGAGGTCCGCCAGGGGCAGACCGTTGTACTTGTGCGCTTCGGCGAACCACAACGCCTTGAGTTCCTCGAGTTTCTCCGGATGCTCGACGGCCAGGTCGTGACACTGACTGCGGTCGGACTCGATGTGGTAGAGCTCCCAGCGATCATCGGCGAAATGCGACCAGCCCGACGGGGCGGCCGGGTGCACGGTGTTGGCGAACCAGCCGTCGTGCCAGATACCCCGGGTGCCCAGCATCGTGTAGAACTGGGTGTCCTTACCGGTATTGGCGTTCGGATCGTCAAGGGCGGCTTTGAAACTCACTCCGTCGAGCGGCTTCTGGGGGATACCCCGGACGGTCTGCGGCGGTTCGATTCCCAACAGCTCGTAAACGGTCGGGGTGATGTCGGCGACGTTGACGTAGTTGTCCCGCACCTCACCGTGGGCTTTGATTCCGTTGGGCCAGGACACTATTGCGGTGTCGGCGATACCGCCCTCATGTGAGGCGTAGCGCTTGTAGAGCTTATATGGCGTGTTGAACGCCATCGCCCACCCGATCGGGTAGTGGTTATACGTTGTGGGAGAACCTAATTCGTCCAGGTATGGCAGGCTCTCCTCGACAGTGTCGATGAAGCCGTTGAAGAACTTGGCTTCGTTGACCGACCCATTGGGACCACCTTCGCCGCTGGCGCCGTTGTCGGAGATCACCACGATGATGGTGTTGTCCAGCTGCCCCGACTCCTCGAGGTAGTCGAGCACCCGGCCGATCTGGGCGTCGGTGTAGGACAGGAAGCCCGCGAACACCTCAGCCATCCTGGCGAACAGCCGTTTCTCGTCGTCCGACAACGAATCCCATGGCCGCACCGTGTCCTGCAGCGGCCACGGTTCGCCATTGGGTCCGGTGACATCGGCGTAGGGATTGACCCCCGACAGTTCGGTGTCCGGCGGCACGATGCCGAGCTTCTTCTGGTTCTCCAGCACGATGTCGCGGTAGCGCTCGTAGCCCATGTCGAATCGGCCGGCGTACTTGTCGGCCCACTCGGTGAAGACGTGGTGCGGGGCGTGACCGGCACCCGGGCACAGATAGGTGAACCACGGCTTGTTTGGCGCCACCATCGTCGAGTCGCGGATGAACTCGATTGTCTTGTCCGCGAGGTCCTTCGACAGGTGATAGCCCTCCTCCGGCGTCGCGGGGGCCTCCACCGGATGGTTGTCGTAGACGAGTTCGGGATACCACTGGTCGGTCTCTCCGCCCATGAATCCGTAGAACCGTTCGAACCCTCGCGACAGCGGCCAATGGCGCCGCGTCGCGGCCAGATTGGACTCCTCGATCGGGGTCAGGTGCCACTTGCCGACGCAGTAGGTGTTCCAGCCACGTTCGGCGAGCACTTCGGAGATCAGTGCGGTGTCTTCGGGGATGCGCCCACTGTTACCCGGGAAACCTTCGGTGAACTCCTCGACCATCGCCATGCCAACCGTCGTTGGGTTGCGTCCAGTCAGCAGCGCGGCCCGTGTCGGCGAGCACAGCGCGGAGGTGTGGAACTGCGAGAACCGGACACCGTGCTCCGCGATCCGCGACATCGCAGGCATGTCCACCAGCCCGCCGAAGCAGTCCCAGGTGGCGATCCCGATGTCGTCCCACACCACGTACAAGACGTTGGGCGCGTTCTCCGGTGCCGTCGGTGCGGCATACGGGCCCCAGTCGGGTTCGGAGTCACGAATGTCGAGTTCGATCTTGCCCTTGAATTCCGCTGCCATCAGCTGCCCCTATCGTCGAGGCGACACTACCTGTGTCGGGTAGGAATCACCTGTGGAACCTCGGTCGTGTCCTCAGGCTTCGGGGACCGGTTCGTTGACCCGGTAGAGTCGCCAGTTCGGTTGGCCGACCCCGTCATTGGGGATCTCCAGCTCGAGGGTGGCGACATCGGCGCCGGTGTCATACAGCGTCGGGTATCGCTGGTTGAGAGCGTCGGACACCCCGCGGCCGGTCGGTGGCACGGCGAGGAGGTATCTGACGCCGTTGCCCGACGGATTGTTGAGCAGACGGACGAAGTCCGGGTCCGACGGCACGACGAAGGTGCGCGGGTGCCGCGAGGCGGCGACGACCGCGAAACCGTAGACGGTGTCGGTGATGACCGAACTGTGCGGGAGGTCGAGGTCGTCGAGGTAGGCGGCGATGGCCCGTTCGGTCGAGAAGGTGCGGGCGATGCGATGTTCGACGGCCTTCTGCGGGCTGATGCTGTCGGGGGCGGGGTTGATCACCGCTCCCAGCGCGTATTCCTGGGGCGCGTACTGCGGCAGGCTCATCCCCCACCCGGCAACCGGCACGCTGATCGCGAGAGCCAGCGCTACTACCGCGTATCCGGTGCGGGTGCGAGTCGAGCGCGTCGGCGAGGGCGCCACGGCGTTGCGGCCGCGACGTTTCGGTGTCACGAAGGCGCCGTCGGGGACGGCCAGCATCGCCAGGCACGCCGAAAATGGAATCGCGATGATGTAAAAGCGCAGAAACGGGAACGTCGAGCCGGCCGCGAAGGTGAGCGCCTGGAACGACAGCGCCGCACCGTAGATGGCGAGCGGCGGAACCAGCATGGTCCAGTTCGGCCTTCGCCAGCGGATGAGCCCGGCCCACACCCCGATCGGGATCAGCGTGGGCGCAAGCAGCAGCGTGCAGGTGGCCGCGAACAGCAGCCCGCTGGCCGCCCCGGACTGCTCGGCGCCGGACTGTCGCAGGATCGCCGAATTGCCATACTGAGAGGTGAATTGGGCGAATGCCTCACCGGTGATCAACCAGCTCGCGGCCGCCCAGCCGATGAATGCGACGAACCCCGGAGCGCTGACCAGCATGAGGTCGAGCAGGGCGCGGCGAACCCTCGGCGGACGCCGCGCACGCAGGTAGGTGGTGGTGCCGACGACGAATCCGGCGGCGGCCACACACGCGACGGCGTCGTAGCGGGTCAGGTAGGCAAGTCCCATCGCGATGCCGCCGGCGACGACGAGGTGGTGCACGTCGTCGTCGACCATCCAGAGGATCAGCCGGTGCACCGCCCAGGAGATGAAGAAGATGAACGGCGCCTCGCTCATGCCGTTGGAACCGTAGAAGATGATCATGGGATTGAGGCCGAACAGAACTGCGATCGTCAGCGCATACCAGCGGGGCAGGCCGCGGTCGGTGCCCATCGACAGGATCTGCACCACCGCGCCGGCCATGAAGGCCGCGGACATGATCGACCCGGCGAAGGCCCGTGCCGCCAGGTCCGGGAAGATCGGGCTCGCCGCGATGACCGGGATCTGCACCATCGCGGTCAGAGGTGTGAAGATGAACCCGATTGCGGCCAAATGCGGTGAGCGGCTGAACAATACACTCTGGGCGGCCGACACCCTCGACAGTGCGTCACCGAGGATGAAACCGTTGTCCACCTGCAGCCAGTAACCGACCAACACGTACACCACGAACGACGCCAGCCACGCCATCGTCTTGAGGCGTCGATCGGTGAGCACGGTCATGAGGCCGCGGGCTCGGCATCCGGCTTCTGGGACAGACCGTGAAACGTCTTCTCCCAGTAGGACGGATTGCGGATCAGCTGATAGGTGCCCTTGGCCGCGGCGATACTCATCATGACGAAGAACACCGGCACGGTCAGCCCGGCGACGAGAAGGTCGGCGCGGTCGTCCTCGCGCAGCGCGATCAGGTTCATGTAGAGGGTTGCCCCGTTGCCAAGGATCAGGGCCGCCAGCGCGGGAAAGTAGATGTACCAGGGAAAGACCGCTTCGACGACGGCCGGCTGGCCCAGGAACCACAGCGCCGTGATGAACCAGAACAGCAGGTTGAGGACCGCGATGATCGGGGTGCCCGCCATGACCAGGTTGAACCGGATGAAACTTCGGATACCGATGGTGCGCAACAACTGCCGGGGCCGCCTGATGTGGACCAGCCAGGTTTGCAGGTAGCCCTTGTACCACCGCGAGCGTTGCCGGATCCAGTTGATCGGGTCGCTGTTGGCCTCCTCGAGCGTCACCGAGTCCAACACCGCCGTCTGGTAACCGGATGCGGCGATCCGCAGTCCGAGATCGGCGTCCTCGGTGACGTTGAACGGATCCCATGCCCCGATGCGGTCCAGTACGTCGCGGCGTAAGTGGTTGGACGTGCCGCCGAGCGGGATCGGGGAATTGCTGCGCATCATGCCGGGCAGCAGATAGCCGAACCACAAGCCGTACTCGGCGGTGAACCATCCGGTCAGCAGGTTCTGATGCCCGTTGTGGTAAGCCAGTTTGGCCTGCACGCAGGCGGTGTTGTCGGGCAGTTCCCGGAATGCCGCCGCCACCCGGCGCAGCTGCAGCGGCTCGGGAAGGTCTTCGGCGTCGTAGATGGTGACGATCTCACCGGAGGCGAATTCGAGCCCGTAGTTGCAGGCCTTGGGTTTGGTCCTGGGTTCTGCGGGCGGCACGAGCACGATGGTGATCGTCTCGGAGTCGGCGCAGCTCTCGGCCGCCCGGATGGTGACGTCATCGTCGGCTTCGAGCAGCAGCAGCACCTGCAACTTCTCGGCCGGGTATTCCAGGGCCGCCATGGCGCCGAGGAGGTCGGCCACCACCTCCGGTTCGTTGTAGGCCGGAACCAGAATCGTGTAGGCAGGCAACTCATCGTCGGGGATGGCCCGGGCCTTCTCGTCGGAGATCACCAGGGCCGCCGACGCCAGGCCCTGCTTGAAGATGAGCACCCGGTCGAGCATCGTGAACACGTAACCGAAGGTGCACAACCCGATCAGCGCGACCGCGGTCGGCATCGGTACCCAGATCGCGAAGCCGACGGTCACCACCAGCAGCGCCCAGAGCACCGCGCGCTGCCAGCCCATCACCGGATTGGCCGCCGAACGCATCGGATCGTCGTCGCGCAGACCGTCGACCGCGCGATGCAGCGCCCGCTGCTTCTCCTCGTCGGTCGCGTCGTCGTGGCTGCGCACCATCCGCCCGCTCATCCCAGGGTCTCCGAGCCCTTGAGCTGGGCATCGACCAGACCCCGGCCGAACTGGGTGAGCATCTCGGCGTCCTTGAACTCCGGGTCCTTGTTGGTCGTGACGGAGTTGCCGCGGAACAGCACGGTGAACAGCGTGCCCAACGTCGGCAGCAATGCCCCATTGGGTTCCGGGAACGGCGCTTCGGCCTCGTGGTTGTCCACCGCGCCGATCAGCACCCGCTGCGCCGAGTCTTCGTTGCGCCACTGGAACACCAGGATGTTCCAGGTCACCAGAAGCTGGTCGTCGACGACGCTGAACATGAAACCGGTGACGCCGTGGCCGAGTTCGACCGGGCGCGGCTCACTGAGCCGACTGGACGCGACGTCGTAGAGCACGACCGAGGAGTAGACGTTGAAGGAGAACGGCCGCCAGGTGTTGGTGGAGTCCACGATCACCTTGCGCGGTCGGGAGAATTTGTCCCACTTGGGATTTCCCGTATCGGCGATCATCGTCTGGCGCAGCAGCGTGGAGTCGTGACCGAACAGTCTGCGGACCCAGTTGTACTCGGTCTGTTCGGTGGTGTGCCAGCCCACCGGTGCGTCCAGCGGTCGCCCGAACGTCATCCAGGACACCTGGGTGGTCGGTGGACTCGTCGGGCCGGGCAGCGTCACCAGCGACAGGGCGATCGCGACGGCCAGCACCAGCGGCAGGCCGGACCAGACGTCTTTGGCGGCAAGGGGTTCCATCCGGCGGTCCAGGACGCGCTTGGGTGCCCCGCGGCGGGCGAGGAAGTACAGAGCCAACCCGACCAGGGCGATCGCGGTGACCGCTGGAATCATCTGGAACGCGAAAACCGGTGCGCTGGGCCGCACGACGGCCATCACCATCAAGACGATCATGCCCACGCCCCAGGAGCCGACGGCACCGACCACCGCCCGGCTTCTCGTGCGGCCGACGGCGATCGCGGTGGCGGCGGCGGCGATGATCAACACCGCCGCGCCGGCGGCCACCCGGCTGCCGCCGAGGAGGATGACCACGATCTGGTACGGCAGCGGAAACACGGCCAGCAGCAGCAGCCACACCCACGCGAATCGGGTCACCGGCCGCAGTCCGAACAACACCACGCTGGCGCTGACCACGAAGAACCACATGGCCAGCAGGTCGAGCCGCAGCAGCTGGAAATAGCTTGCATACCGTTGCAGCAGAACGCCGTGCACCATCAGGGCCGCACCCATTCCGATGATGCCGACGATGATGTCGGTCTGACGGTCGTGGATGGGTAGTTCGGTGCGTTCGCGACGAGCCACCCCGATGGCGGCCATGATGCCGGCCATCGGCACGACCCAGATGTAGCCGTTGAGACTGCCCGCCCGGCTGGACTCCAGCAGTGATTCCAGGGACTGGCGGAACGCGACCACGGTCAGCACCGCGATGAACGCCCACCGGAACACCAGCCGATAGACGGGGCGGACCCCATGCAGCCACGGCGTGGGTGGTTCCGCCACGTGCGGCGGTGTCGCTGCCGTCGCCGTCATCGTCAGCCGCCGGATTCGCCTCTGCGGGAACGCACCAGGATCAACGCGGTTCCGACAGCGGCCACGGCGACGATGCCGCCACCCAATGCCCACGCCCAGGTCTTGCGGTCCTCGGTGCCGGCCGGCGCCGGCTCGGCGATTCCAGGCTGCGGACCAACGGTGACCGGACTGTGGCCCGGTGTGGCGACGAGGGCGGTGCCGGTGAGCCTCGACCACCGGCGTGGGTCGCTGCTGAGCCAGCGCAGCAGCTCGTCGAGTTGTTCGGGTGCGCCGCTGGACGTGGCGACCAGGATCGAGCGTTGTCCGTCGAACACCGTCTGAAGGGACCCGAACATGATGGCCGGATCGAGGGTCAACGTGGTCGGCTCACCCGCACTGTCGAGCCCCTCGAGCGACAGCCTGCCGTTGGTGGGGCTGACAGGCAGGGTGACCTGGGTGAACTTCCAGCCGTCGGCGGCCACGATCACTGCCGGCAACTTGCTGTTCACGGCCGTCTGCACGTCGGTGACGGCGACGTCGATCGGTAGGGAGCTGAGCCGTTGCAGACCGGTGATGATGGTGGTGGCCCGCACCGTGTCGTCGAAGGCGTTCACGCCGATCCCGACCTGCACTCGGGGCATCAACGACTGCGGCAATGACTGGAACCCGGCGGGCACCGGCGGCGTGGCGGGGGTGCTCTGCACCACGCTGCCGCCGTCGATGGTCAGCGTGAGCGGCTGGAATTCACCGCACCGTCCGGTGTTGCCAGCGATGTTCAGTGCCACTCCGAGATTGGTGTAGCGCTGCAACAGCCGATCGGGCACGTTCACCCAGCGGTCGAGCACGCCGCCGCTGTCGGTGGACCAGCTGTCGATGGTCTCTCCCCCGACGAGGGCGACCAGTCGGGCGCTGACGGAGGCCGGAACCGGGGTGTAGGAGCCCATCAGGTGCACGCGCACGTTGTGCGCCGAGCGGCCCAGCCGGGTCTGGTCCAGACCGACGGTGACCTGAGGGGCGAGCGCCACGGCGGTCACCCCGTTCTGGCCCAGCTCGCGCAACGTCGTGACGTTGCCGGGCAGCTGCGCGGTGGTTCTCAGCGGACCGGCAACCGCCTTGGAGCTCAGCGCCAGCCTCGAGATGTCCGAGGACAACAACCGCGTCTGATTGGTCAGTTCGTTGGCCCGCCCCGAGATTCGCAGAGCGGGGACGACGCCGTCACCGGTCTGCAGCGACAGTCCGGCATCGGGACCCTCTTGAATGACGATTCCCCGCTCGAAGGGAAACTGGGGCGCAGCCGGCCCGGAGCCGATCGTGGTCACCGCGACGGTGGTGGCCTGGGTGCCGTAGTGGGCTACGGTGGCGGCGGCCAACCGGACCGCGGCTTCGGACTCCACCTTGCTGGGGTTGGCCGGGATCGCGATCGTCAGCTTGCGGAGCACCGGCGGGAGGAACTCGGCAACGGTGGTGGGCGGCAGCTCGACGCCGTCGAACGTGACCGAACCGTTGACCAGCCGCAGCGGGTTTGTCGGGTCCAGGCAGTAGCCCTGGACCGGGACCAGGTACGTGCGCAGCGTGACGGTCACCGAGTTGTCGATGATCTCCGCGCCGGCGAGCGGGATCACGATCGGCGCCTGGTCGACCGGGGGGAGTGGGATGCGGGCGATCGTGCGGTCGTCCTGAGTGACGCTGAGCGTGCCGGACGCGACGTTGATCGGAAGCTCAATGGTCGCGTTCAGCGCCACCGGCACCAGGCCCTGCGGCACCGGGAAGGTCAGGGTCGCGGTGCCCTGGTCACCGTAGAAGGCCAGCGGCGCGCCGGAGCCCATGTCGACCAGGGCGATGGTGGGTGAATTCGATAGCGGGACAGGGTCGCCCGGTTCGGCAATGACCGCGGGAGCGGTCCACATGGCCAGCGCGACCAACGCGGCGGCCAAAGCCGACCAGCGCGGTGATCTGTTCTGCACCTGAAGCATGGGGGTCGCCTTGCTAACGGGGCCGTCAATTCCCAACAGTCTCACATACAACTTAGGTCACTGGCGTGCGATCCCGGAGGCAAACCACTCAGTCACCCGTCGCTTCACGCTGCGGTCCGACCCCGTCCCCAAATGACAATGCCCACCACCTGATGAGGTGATGGGCACTGTGCAAAGGTGGGTGGCCTACTTGGCCTTCTCCAGAACGTCCACGAGCCGCCAGCGCTTGGTGGCCGACAGCGGACGGGTCTCCATCAGCGAGACCCGGTCGCCGATACCGGCGAGACCTTCCTCGTCGTGGGCCTTGACCTTCTTGGTCGTCCGGATGATCTTGCCGTACTTGGGGTGCTGGGCACGCGACTCGATCTCGACGACGATGGTCTTCTCCATCTTGTCGCTGACCACGTAGCCGATCGCGGTCTTGCGCCGGCCGCGGGGCTTCTCGGCGGCCGGGGTGTAGTTGGGTCCAGCCGATTTTGAAGGGTTTTCTGCCATCACGATTCCTCACCAGCGGGTCCGGAGGCCAGACCCAGTTCACGTTCGCGCAGCACCGTGTAGATGCGTGCGATTTCTTGCCGGACCAAGCGAAGCCGACGATTGTTGTCCAGCTGCCCGGTGGCCATCTGGAAGCGCAGGTTGAACAGCTCTTCCTTGGACTCACGCAGCTTTTCGGCCAACTCGTCGTCGGTCAGTTCGCGCAGTTCGCCGGCGCTGACGCCAACAGCCATCAGAACTGCTCCTCTCGGGTCACGATGCGTGCCTTGATCGGCAGCTTGTGGATAGCGCGGGTCAGTGCTTCGCGCGCAATCTGCTCATTGGGGTAGCTCAGCTCGAAGAGCACGCGGCCCGGCTTCACGTTGGCCACCCACCACTCCGGGGAACCCTTACCCGAACCCATGCGGGTCTCGGCGGGCTTCTTGGTCAGCGGACGGTCCGGGAAGATGTTGATCCACACCTTGCCGCCACGCTTGATGTGCCGGTTGATGGCGATACGAGCGGACTCGATCTGCCGGTTGGTGATGTAGGCGTGCTCCAGTGCCTGGATGCCGTAGTCACCGAACGTCACCGACGTTCCACCGCTGGCGATACCACGCTGCCTGGGGTGGTGTTGCTTGCGGTGCTTGACTTTACGGGGAATCAACATGATTAGTTCTCCGTGCTCTCAGCGGCGGGCTCGACGGCCGAAGCCTCGACCGTTTCCGCCGGACCTTCGCTGGCCGCGCGGCCGGCTTCGGTGCTCGTCGCGGTGGTGCCCGACGCGCCGCTGCGACGCGGGCGGGTGCCCGTCGGACGCTCACGACGCGGACGGTCGGCCGCAGGCGCGGCGGCGGTCAGCTCACGCTTGCCACCGACGATGTCGCCCTTGTAGATCCACACCTTCACGCCGATACGGCCGAAGGTGGTCTTGGCCTCGTACAGCCCGTAGTCGATGTCGGCACGCAGGGTGTGCAGGGGCACACGGCCTTCGCGGTAGAACTCCGACCGGCTCATCTCGGCGCCGCCGAGACGGCCCGAGCACTGCACGCGGATGCCCTTGACGTTGGGCTGCCGCATGGCCGACTGGATGGCCTTGCGCATCGCGCGGCGGAACGCCACGCGGTTGCTCAGCTGCTCGGCCACGCCCTGGGCGACCAGCTGCGCCTGCGCCTCGGGGTTCTTGACCTCGAGGATGTTCAGCTGAACCTGCTTGCCGGTCAGCTTCTCCAGGTCGGCGCGGATGCGGTCGGCTTCGGTGCCGCGACGTCCGATGACGATGCCGGGACGCGCGGTGTGGATGTCGACACGAACCCGGTCACGGGTGCGTTCGATCTCCACGTCGGCGATGCCGGCGCGCTCCAGACCGGTGGCCAGCAGTCGCCGGATGGCCACGTCTTCCTTGACGTAGTCGGCGTACTGCTTGTCGGCGTACCACCGGGACTTCCAATCGGTGGTGATACCGAGCCGGAAGCCGTGGGGATTGATTTTCTGGCCCACTACTCCGAGCCCTCCTTCGTCTGTTCGGCCGTCTTCTTCGCAGCCTTGCTGGCCTGCGCACGGCGGGCGCGGGTGGCGCTGGCCGAGGTGCCTGCGTCCTTCTTCTTGCTCGGACGGCTCTCCACGATCACGGTGATGTGGCTGGTGCGCTTGCGGATCCGGTACGCGCGGCCCTGGGCGCGCGGACGGATTCGCTTGGCCGTCGGACCCTCGTCGGCGTACACGGTGGCGACCACCAGGCTTGCCGGGTCGAGGCCGTTGTTGTTCTGCGCGTTGGCAGCGGCCGAGGCGATCACCTTGGCGACCGGCTCGCTCGCCTGTTGCGGCGCCCAGCGCAGGATGTCCAGCGCCTCTTCAACCGACTTGCCGCGGACCAGGTTGATCACCCGGCGCGCCTTGCTCGCCGAGATACCGACGTACTTCGCAACAGCTGTGGCAGACGGATATTCAGTCGTCGTTGTCATGGTTATCGACGCTTCGCTTTCCGGTCGTCCTTGATGTGACCCTTGAACGTCCGCGTCGGGGCGAACTCGCCCAGCTTGTGACCGACCATGGCCTCGGTGACGAACACCGGCACGTGCTTGCGGCCGTCGTGGACGGCGAAGGTGTGACCGATGAAGTCCGGGATGATGGTCGAACGACGCGACCAGGTCTTGATGACCTGCTTGGTGTTCTTCTCGTTCTGGACGTCGACCTTCTTGAGCAGATGGTCGTCGACGAACGGACCCTTCTTAAGGCTGCGTGGCATCTTTGGCTACTCCCTGCCTAGCGCTTGTTCTTGCCGGTGCGCCGGCGTCGGACGATGAGCTTGTCGCTCGGCTTGTTTGGCTTGCGGGTACGGCCCTCGGGCTTACCCCACGGGCTGACCGGGTGGCGGCCACCGGAGGTCTTGCCCTCGCCGCCGCCGTGCGGGTGGTCGACCGGGTTCATCACGACACCACGGACGGTGGGGCGCTTGCCCTTCCAGCGCATGCGGCCGGCCTTGCCCCAGTTGATGTTCGCCTGCTCGGCGTTGCCGACCTCGCCGACGGTGGCGCGGCAGCGCACGTCGACGCGGCGGATTTCACCTGAGGGCATACGCAGGGAGGCGTAGGCGCCTTCCTTGCCCAGCAGCTGGATGCTCGAGCCGGCCGAGCGGGCCAGCTTGGCACCGCCGCCGGGACGCAGCTCGACAGCGTGGATGACGGTACCGGCCGGGATGTTGCGCAGCGGCAGGTTGTTACCCGGCTTGATGTCGGCGTTCGGACCCGACTCGATGACGTCACCCTGCGAAAGTCCCTGCGGGGCAATGATGTAGCGCTTCTCGCCATCGAGGAAGTGCAGCAGCGCGATGTTCGCGGTGCGGTTCGGGTCGTACTCGATATGCGCGACCTTGGCGTTGACGCCGTCCTTGTCATTACGACGGAAGTCGATGACGCGGTAGGCACGCTTGTGGCCACCACCCTTGTGCCGGGTGGTGATTCGGCCGTGCGCGTTGCGGCCGCCGGTGCTGTGCAGCGGGCGGATCAGCGACTTCTCCGGAGTCGAGCGAGTGATCTCGGCGAAATCGGAGACGCTGGCACCGCGGCGACCGGGGGTCGTCGGCTTGTACTTGCGAATTCCCATGTTCTGGTTCCTGAGTTCTTTCGTGCCGGCTTAGGCCGGTGCTCCGAAGAGGTCGATCGGCTTGCTGCCGGGGGCCAGGGTCACGATCGCGCGCTTGGTGCTCTTGCGCTTGCCGAAGCCGGTCCGGGTGCGCTTGCGCTTACCCTGCCGGTTGGCGGTGTTCACGGAGTCGACCTTCACGGCGAAGATCTTCTCGATGGCGATCTTGATCTGCGTCTTGTTCGAGTCCGGGTGGACGATGAACGTGTAGACGTTGTCCTCGATCAGTCCGTACGACTTCTCCGAGATGACCGGAGCCAGGATGATGTCGCGGGGATCAGTCTGGATAGCCATCAGGCGGACACCTCCTGCTTCGCCTTCGCGGCGTGCTCGATGTAGGCGTTGAGGGCCTCCACGCTGAACACCACGTCGTCGGCGTTGAGCACGTCATAGGTATTGAGCTGATCGGGCGAGATCACGTGCACACCGGGCAGGTTGCGCACGCTCTTCGCACCGACCTCGTCGCTGCGGCCGATGACGATCAGCACCTTCTTGTTCTCGGTCAGCGTGCCCAGGAACGTCTTGGCACTCTTAGTCGAGGGCGTCTGGCCTTCGACCAGTTCGGTGACCGCGTGGATGCGCTCGTTGCGGGCCCGGTCGGACAATGCGCCGCGCAGTGCGGCGGCGATCATCTTCTTCGGGGTGCGCTGGCTGTAGTCGCGCGGCTGCGGGCCGTGCACCACACCACCACCGGTGAACTGCGGCGCGCGGGTCGAGCCCTGACGGGCGCGGCCGGTGCCCTTCTGCCGGTACGGCTTCTTGCCACCGCCGGAGACCTGAGCGCGAGTCTTGGTCGCGTGGGTGCCCTGACGCTTGGCGGCCAGCTGCGCGGTGACAACCTGGTGCATCAGCGCCACGTTGGCTTCCACGTCGAACAGCTCGGCAGGCAACTCGACGCTGCCGTCCTTCTTGCCGCCCGGAGTATGGACGTCAATCTTGAGACTCATTACTTCTCACCTCGTTTGACCGCGGTGCGAACCATCACCAGGCCGCCGGTGCGTCCGGGGACGGCACCCTTGATCAACAGGACGCCGTTCTCGGCATCGACCTTGTGCACCAGCAGGTTCTGCGTGGTGATGCGGTCGCTACCCATCCGGCCTGACATGCGGGTGCCCTTGAAGACACGGCCCGGGGTGGCGCAGCCACCGATCGAACCCGGCCGGCGGTGCACCGCCTGGGCGCCGTGGCTGGCGCCCTGGCCACGGAAGCCGTGGCGCTTCATGGTGCCCGCGAAACCCTTGCCCTTGCTGGTGCCGGTGACATCGACGTAGGCACCGTCGGCGAAGATCTCCGCCGTCAGTTCCTGGCCGACCTCATACTCCGCGGCCGCGGCCTCGTCGTCGAGGCGCAGCTCGGCCAGGTGCCGGCGCGGGTTGACCCCGGCGGCGGCGTACTGACCGGTGACCGGCTTATTGACCTTGCGGGGGCTGATTTCACCGTAGGCGAGCTGCACCGCGCTGTAGCCATCACGCTCGGGCGTACGGATGCGGGTCACCACGTTCGGGCCGGCCTTGACGACCGTCACCGGGACCACGCGATTGTTCTCGTCGAAGACCTGGGTCATGCCCAGCTTCGTACCCAAGATTCCTTTTCTAGCCATCTGTCCGCCGACTCCTACTGAATGTTCACGTCGACGCTGGCCGGCAGGTCGATGCGCATGAGCGCGTCAACCGTCTTCGGCGTCGGGTCGAGGATGTCGATGAGCCGCTTGTGAGTACGCATCTCGAAGTGCTCCCGCGAGTCCTTGTACTTATGCGGGGAGCGGATGACGCAGTACACGTTTTTTTCCGTCGGCAGCGGCACCGGCCCGACCACACTGGCGCCGGTTCGAGTGACCGTTTCCACGATCTTGCGCGCCGAGGCGTCAATGGCCTCATGGTCGTAGGCCTTGAGCCTGATGCGGATCTTTTGTCCCGCCACGCTTCTCCTACCTTCACTCCTGCTTGGTCCCCGCAAGGGGACACGGTGGTCTGCGCTACGCCCTGAAGCGTCGCGCTGGCTGTCGCCGCCGCTCTTTACCTGTCCTGGTGCTCCGGCCCCCGCGGTCGGGTGTGTCGCCCTCACGCGGCCCCGAAGGCGCGGTGAAATCCGTCGCACTCCGAGGATGGGACCGGACGCGCCCGTTTGGGCGCCGGTCGTACACCTTGAGCGGCACGCTCCCGACAGGGTGCGAACCCGGCTCAAGGCAACCCGAACAGTATGCCTTAGATCGCGGCACCAGCCAAATTCGGTCGAGCACCAGCCAAATCAGGTTGGAGCGCCGGCCAAATCACTGCACTGCCTGCTCAGCGTACGTGCACCGGTGCTGCGCCGATCCGGCCGGGAGGCTGATCTTACTGCGGAGTAAGGTCGGCCCTCATGGCTGCGACCCCCGGGCTGACGACCGGCACGTACCGGATCTGGCAGCGGCTGTCCCGGTACCCCGGGGGCAGCCTGGTGTTCTCCGCCGCGGCGGCCGCGCGGGTGCCCTTCTTCGCGACGGTCCTGCCCCACATCGTCCGCATGGAGCCCGGCTACGCCGAGGTCAGCATCCGCAAATGGATCCTGACCTACAACCACCTGCGCACCGTGCACGCGATCGCGATGTGCAACGCCGCCGAGATGGCGATGGGGATGTTGATGGAGGCGACGGTCCCGACCACCCATCGCTGGATCCCGAAGGCGATGGACGTGCAGTACCTGCACAAGGCGACGACCTCGCTGCGGGCCTGCGCCCGGCTCGATCCGCCGGACTTCGCCGCGATCACCGAGGGCGCCGAGATCGTCGTGCCGGTCAGCGCCTACGACCGGGCCGGCACCGAGGTGTTCCGTGCCGAGATCACCACCTGGGTCACACCGGCCCGGATTTCCTGACAGTTACTGCCATAACGGCATAGCATGCCGGGCATGTACCGAGTCATTCAGTGGGCGACCGGCGGTGTCGGCAAGGCGGCGATCCAGGGCGTGCTGCGCCATCCCGAACTCGAACTCGTGGGCTGCTGGGTCCACAGCGACGACAAGAACGGCCGCGACGTCGGCGAGCTGATCGGTCAGGAGCCGATCGGTGTCGCCGCCACGACCGACATCGACGCGCTGCTCGCCCTCGACGCCGACTGCGTCATGTACTCACCGCTGCTGCCCGACGAACAGGTGGTCGCCAGGATCCTGCGGTCGGGCAAGAACGTCGTCACGCCGGTGGGCTGGGTGTACCCCGATCCGCAGAGCCCGCCGGTGCGGGCCATCGAAGAGGCGTGTCTGGTCGGCGGCGTGACACTGCACGGTTCGGGCATCCACCCCGGCGGCATCACCGAACGTTTTCCGTTGATGGTGTCGTCGCTGTCCTCGGCGATCACCCACGTCCGCGCCGAGGAGTTCTCCGACATCCGCACCTACAACGCTCCCCTGGTGGTGCGAGAGGTGATGGGCTTCGGACTGACCCCGGAGCAGGCGATGAGCGGGCCGATCGCCGCGCTGCTGGAGGCCGGCTTCAAGGCCTCGGTCCGGATGGTCACCGACCAGTTGGGCTTTCGCGCCGAACCCCGTATCCGCTCGACCCAGGAGGTCGCGGTCGCCGTCACCGGCACCGACGAACTCGTGGTTCCGATGGAAGCGGGCACCGTGGCCGCCCGGCGATTCCGCTGGCAGGCCATCGTCGACGACACCCCGGTAGTCACCGCCGCGGTGAACTGGCTGATGTGCGAGGTCGAACTCGATCCGCCGTGGACTCTGGGCGAGCAGGGTGAGCGCTTCGAGGTCGAGATCACCGGCGACCCCGACGTCTCTCTGACGTTCAAAGGGCTGCAACCGGAATCGGTTGCCGAAGGGCTCATCCGCAATCCGGGGGTCGTCGCCACCGCCAACCACTGCGTCAGCGCCATCCCCTATGTGTGCGAGGCCGCGCCCGGCATCAAGACCTACCTGGACCTGCCGCTCATCGCCGGCCGGGCCGCCCCCGGCCTGGCCCGCTGATGGAACCGGTTGCCGACCTGAGGTTCTCGCACCTGGTGGTGGGCGTGACGGATATGGACCGGGCGCTGTCCTTCTATCGAGGTCTGCTCGGCATGGACGTCGTGTTCGACCAGGCCATGTCCGGTGAACCCTTCGACGCCGCGCTCGGCGGCTCCGCCGGGCACCAGGGCCGTGTCGTCGGCGGCCTGGTCGGCGGGGTGATGCTCGAACTGCTGTCACTGGGCGGCCCGGCCCGCCCGGCCCGCAGGTCGATCGTGGGCAATCAGAACATCTCCCTGTCGGTGGCCGACCTCGACGACACCTATCGCCGGGTCCGTGCCGCCGGCTACGAACCCGACCAGGCGCCCTTCGAGATCGCCGGGGTGCGGATGTTCTTCGTCAAGGACCCCGACGGCACCTCCGTTGAATTCATCGAATTCCCAACGCCGGCAAGGACATCGGAGGAACTACACCGTGGCACTGGATGACGCGCAGCCGTACTGGCATCCGAAATCCCTCGCCGGCCTGCGGGCGATCGTCACCGGTGCGGCCCTGGGTGTCGGCCGCGGCATCACCGCGGCACTGCTGGAACGCGGCGCTTCGGTGCTGCTGGTCGACCGCAACCCAGCGGTGAACAAGGTGGCCGACCAGTTCGCGACCGAGGGACACCGGGCCGTCGCACTGGTCGCCGACCTGTGCGACCGCGCCAGCTACGCTCACATCGTCGACACCGCGGTCCAGCACCTCGGCGGGCTCGATGCGCTGGTCAACAACGCCATCGCGAGCAACGAGCCAAAGCCGTTCGGCGATATCACCATGGCCGACTATGACCTGGTCTTCGACATCGGGCCGCGGGCCACCTTCTTTCTGATGCAGGCGGCCCACCCGGTGCTCAAGGCCGCAGGCGGCGGATCGATCGTGAACCTCGGCTCTGGCAGCGGCACCGGCGGGCAGACCTGGTTCGGAGCCTACGCCGCGGCCAAGGAGGCGATCCGCGGCATGTCGAAGGTCGCCGCCCTGGAATGGGGATCCGACAACATCCGGGTCAACGTGATCTGCCCATTCGCCAACTCCGACGGCGTGCGGGGGTGGAGCGAGGCGTTCCCCGACGTTTACGGCAAGGTCGTGAAAGGCATTCCGCTGCAACGGGTCGGCGATACCCACGACGACATCGGCGCGATGGTCGCCTTCCTGGTCAGCGCCGATGCGTCCTACCTCACCGCGCAGACCATCCACGTCGACGGCGGGATGGGAACCTTCCGGTGACCGACACGCCCTCGCTGCGGGACAGGCAACGGGCCCAGGTGCGCGCAGACATCCACGCCGCGGCCTACCGCCTGTTCGCCGCGCGGGGCTACGCCAACGTGACCACCGAGGACATCGCGGCCGAGGCGGCGGTGTCGCCTAGGACGTTCTTCCGTCACGTGGCCACCAAGGAGGAGTTGCTGCTCGGCGCGGTCCAGCGCGGTGGCGCGGCGATCGCGGCGCTGCTGCAGCGCCGGCCGCCGGACGAGCCGCCCGATCTGGCGCTCTCGGCAGCCATCATCGGGCGGGTCGGGTCGTTCGACGACGCCGACCTGCAGAACTGGCTGGCGGTGATCCTGACCGCACCGGAGTTGCTCGACCGCGTGACCCTGCTCGCCGGTCAGGACCGCAACCGCCTGGTCGAACTGATCGCTGACCGGATGGGGCTTGATTCCGCCCAGGACAGCAGGCCCGGGCTGCTGGTCCAATTGTCTTTGGCGGCAGCTGATTTCGCGTTCCAACGCTGGGTGCGCGACGGCAACACCCGGCGCCGGTCGCTGTCGCGCGACGTGCAGGACGCCCTCGCCGTCGTCGAACATCCCCGGTGGCGGGGCTAGCGGGTACCTTTCAGCGTCGCCCAGAACTGACACTGGTGGCGAGCGGCGAAATCGGTGACGACGGACAGCGCCCCGGTCTGCAGCGACAACCGAGGACCGGTGGTCGAGTCGGCCCCCAGCTGCGGCCACTGCAGCTGGCCGACGACGTCTGGGGTGCCGGTCTTCACGAACTGACTCCAGTAACCGATCATCTGGTCGGAGAGCTGGCGCTGCGCGGGATTCAGCGGTGGCGCCCCACCGATGTCGAACAGGTAGCGCAGGTCGAGCCCGTGGCTGGCGCCGACCGAAAACGGAACCAGCCGGAACGGGTCGGGCGCGGGAGCGTTCCGGTCGTTGAACTCATAGGCGTACACCGGGCCGCTGTGCGCCAGGTTGCTCGCCATTTTGTCTGCAGGACAGGCGAATTGACTGTCCGTGACGGCGGCCGAGTATGCTCGCCCGGCGCTGCCGCCGTAGCGCTGCAATGGATAGTGCGCGCCCACCGCCGCCGCGTCGGCACCGAACGTGTCGGCCAGCAGCTTCGAATACGGTGGCAATCCGTGCCCACGCAGGTACTGGATGGCGACGAACAGGGTGAACTCGTCGGTGGTGGTGCCGATGAGGACGGGAACCCGCGGGACCTTGCCGAGAGCGAACCCGGTCATCGGGTCGACCGGCAGCTTGTCGGTGCCGGTGACCGGGCCGGTGAGCCAGTCCGCGCCGAATCCGACGTACAGCGGCGGACGCAGCAGGCGGTCGACGGGCATGGCGCGCAGGCATTGCGCGACGCTGCCCGGATCCGGGCAGCCGGCCCGCCGCGCGTAGTCCAGGCTGACGCGCTGGGCGGTGGGACGGTCGGACTGGGTCTGGCACGGCCCGCTCTGCAGGATCGCCGCGCGGAACAGCCCGGCCGATTCGGGTGCGACGAGGTGGTCACACACCGACATCGCCCCTGCGGACTCCCCCGCGATGGTGACCTTGGCCGGATCGCCGCCGAAGGCACCGATGTTGTCCTGCACCCAGCGCAGTGCGGCCTGCTGGTCTTGCAGTCCGTAGTTGCCCGCGTCGCCGGTTGGGCTCAGCGCCGGGTGAGCCAGGAAGCCGAGTGTGCCCAACCGGTAGTTCACGGTGACCACGACGATGTCGCCCTGGGTGGCCATCCACCGCGCGTCGTAGATATCGGCGCTGCCGTTGAGGAACCCGCCGCCGTGGATCCAGACCATCACCGGTCGCGGGGTGGTCGGGGTGGCTCCGTCGGGCGTCCAGACGTTGAGACTCAGGCAATCCTCACCGGTCGGGCGACCGTAGTCGGGATCGGTGCGGGTGTCCTGCGGGCAGCGCAGGCCCGGCCTGGTGGCGTCACGCACGCCCTGCCACGGCGGCACCGGCGCAGGCGGCTGCCAGCGCAACTCGCCCACGGGCGACGCCGCGTACGGGATGCCGTCGAACACCCGGTATCCCGGTGCGGCGACGCCGCGAACCTCTCCGCCGGTGGTGTGCACCACCGTCGGTTGAGGTGACGCCGCGGATTCGGATTCACTGCCGCCCCGGGCACACCCGGCGACCAGGACGAGGCTCATCAGGGCCGCAACGACCGACCGGAGTGGGCGAAGCGATCGGTGCGGCACGGGAGTCGAGCCTACGCGGAAGCCGGGACAGGGCCTTCGGTCCTCAATCGTCCGAAAGGACTTCCGCTATCGGCGAGCATCGCCCACACTACTAACCTGACACCCGTCAAGTTTTGCGCATCAGTGAGCGAGGAGACCCGTATGACCACCCGGATCATGGACCCCGCAGCCCGTGTTCTGGCCGACCCGCAGGCCTACACCGACGAGAAGCGGCTGCACGAAGCGCTGGCCCACCTGCGGGCGCATGCGCCGGTGTCCTGGGTCGACGTCGAGGGGTACCGGCCGTTCTGGGCGATCACCAAGCACTCCGACATCATGGACATCGAACGGCAGAACGACCTGTTCACGAACTACCCTCGGCCGCTGCTGGCGATCACCGAGGCCGACGAGAAGCTGCTGCGCGACCTGGAAGCCGGCACCGGTCTGCGGACCCTGATCCACATGGACGATCCGCATCATCGCGACGTCCGCAAGGTCGGCGCCGACTGGTTCCGGCCCTCGGTGCTCAAGTCACTCAAGGCCCGCTGTGACGAGCTGGCCAAGATCTGGGTCGACAAGATGGCCGAGAAGGGCCCGGAACTCGACTTCATGACCGAGATCGCCGTCAACTACCCGCTCTACATCATCCTGACCATGCTGGGCCTGCCGGACTCGGACTTCCCCCGCATGCTCAAGCTGACCCAGGAGATGTTCGGCGGCAACGACGAGGAGTTCCAGCGCGGCGGCGACGTCGACGACATGCTGGCGGTTCTGATGGACTTCTTCAACTACTTCTCGGCGCTGACCGCCTCGCGCCGCGAAACCCCGACCGACGACCTGGCGTCCGCGATCGCCAACGCGAAGATCAACGGTGAGCCGCTGTCGGACATGGACACCCTGTCCTATTACGTCATCGTGGCCAGCGCCGGGCACGACACCACCAGCGCCGGCATCGCCGGCGGTATGCGGGCCCTGCTGGAGCACCCCGACCAGTTGGCCCGGCTGCAGAACGACATGTCACTGATGGGCACCGCGGTCGAGGAGATGATCCGCTGGGTGGTGCCGGTCAAGGAGTTCATGCGCACCGCTCAGGAGGACACCGAGGTGCGCGGGGTGAGGATCGCCAAGGGCGAAGCCGTGCACCTGACATATGTTTCGGCCAACCGCGACGAAGAGGTCTTCGTCAATCCCGACAAGTTCGACGTGGGCCGCGACCCCAACAAGCATCTGTCGTTCGGTTACGGTGTGCACTTCTGCCTCGGCGCCTCACTGGCCCGCATGGAGATGAACAGCTTCTTCACCGAACTCATCCCGCGGATCAAATCCATTGAGCTGGCCGGAAAACCGGAACTGATGGCCACCACCTTCGTCGGCGGCCTCAAGCACCTGCCGATTCGGGTCGAGCTGAAGTGACCTCGGGTGCCGCGGGCTTGCGGTGGACCGCCAGGAAGCCTTCCACCGCTTTGCGCGCGCAGGCGCGGTAGTCGAAGTCGGTCAGGGTACTGATCCGTCCGGCGACAAGCGGTCCGATCAGCAGCATGATGGCCTGTGCCCGGTCCACTTCGCCGAGTTCGGCCGCGGCCTCCGGACTGTCGAAGATCGCGTCGAACGGGGCGCCGTACTGCTGGGCGATCCGTTCCCGCAGGGTGCTGATCTCCGTGCTGTCCGTGTCGGCGGTGCCGGGAATCCGTTCCATGTCGGGGCCGAGCGCCAGCCAGTAGGTGGCGGTCAGCAGCACCGGAGTGTCGGCGATCAGCTCGGCTTGCGCCTGCACCAGGGCCACCAGCCGCTCCTGCAGCGAGCCGGTCTCCGGCGGCATCGGCGCGGGCGGGATCAGGCTGTTGAACGCCGCAGCCAAGAGATCGTTGCCGCTGGGGAAGTGGCGGTAGAGGGTCGCCCGGGCTACGTTGGCACCGCGGGTCACCGCATCCACCGTCACCGCGCTGGGCCCGCCGGTGCGCAGCAGAGCGGTCGCCGCATCGAGCAGCCGCGCGCGGGAGCGCGCCGGCCGCGGATCGCTGCGTTGGCCCGTCATGGCGCCCCTCCTTCCCCGGCTCGTGCTGCCCCGATCCAGCCTGACCAGGGTACCGATAGCCGGTGGCACCGCCTGCGATCAGCAGACGAACTCCGCGGCTCGGTGGCCGATCATCGCGATGGTGGCATGCGGACCGCGGCTGGTGATCCTCGGCAGGATGGATCCGTCGACCACCCACAGCCCGTCGAGACCACGGACCCGGCAGCGCGGGTCGACGACGGCGTACTCGTCGTCGTCGAGGCCCATCGGCGCCGTGCCGCACAGGTGCTGCGACGTCGACCACATCGGTTCGCCGAGGGTGGTTGTGGTGCGGGCGATCTCGGCTGCCAGCTGGTGTCCGCGCCGCAGTTCGTCGACATCGCGCGGTTCACTGTCGTAGCGGTGCTCGATGAGCGGGGCCTGCGCGGGGTCAGCGGAGAGCAGCGTCACGCGCCCGTGCGAGTGCGGCCGCATCAGTGCCACCCCGAGATGCGGCCAGTCGGGCGTTCCCGCGCTGCCGTCACCCACCATCGAGATGAAACCCCCTGTGTAGGGCCGGATCTCGACGTCGCCGTCGATGAGCAACACCTCGAGAACCGGGCGCCCCGGCGCGACCGCCCAGGTGGTCGGGATCACCCACTCGGGGTGATCCCAGGTGCGCAGGCCGACCGGAAGGTCGGCGACGACGGGGACCCCGGCGCCGCGTAGCGCCGCCGCGGGTCCGATCCCCGAGACCATGAGCAGGTGCGCCGACTCGATGGCCCCGGCCGACAACACGACCCGGTCGGCCGACAGGTCGATCGGCCCGTCCGGCCCGATCGCCTCGACTCCGGTCACCCGTGTTCCGCTCAGGCGCAGACGCAGCACCCGGTGCCGAGCCAGCACCGTCAGGTTGGACCTGCCGAGGGCCGGCTCGAGGAACGCCGCGCCGGGGCCGGTGCGGACGCCGTCGACGATGTTCAGCGGAACGGCCCCGATTCCGGGCGGGGTGTTGGCACCCACCGGTTCGGCGTTGAGGTCGGGCAGCCATCGATACCCGGCAGAGCGGACCGCGTCCACGAATACCGCTGTGCTGCCGATGAAGTCGTGGGTGCGCCGGATCGCGATCGGACCGCCGTCACGGTCCTGCGGGAGGTCGAGGTCGGTCTCGATGGCCCGGTAGTGGCTGCTCACCTCCGCCCACGACCAGCCCGGTATCGCGGGGCCGTCGAAGTCGTCGGGCAGGGCCCGGCAGAAGTAGCCGCCGTTGACCGCACCGGAGCCGCCGACCGTGGCACCCCGCACGATGTCGGCCATCCGGACCGGGGTCTCGGTGAGCGTCGTCCGGTAGCGGCGAGCCACGGTGCTGGCGGCGCCGATCGGCAGTTGCAGCCCGTTGGCTGTCAGCGCCCGGACACCGGGTTCGGCCTGGCCGAGGCCGGCCTCGACCACCGTGACGTGGCAGGACGGATCGGCCGAGAGCCGTTCGGCCAGAACGGATCCAGCGCTGCCGGCGCCGACGATGAGAACGTCACGGTGGGTGATGTCGATGACCTCGGCCCGCGGGTCAGGTCTTGATCTGGGGCCGCAGCGGCCGCAGTGTCCGCTCGCGGACGACGCCGGTCCACAGTCCCGCCCCGTAGGCGAGGTCGTCGAGGCGCTTGAGCAGCACGTAGGCCAGCAGCCCCACAGGCTTGCCCTCGCCGTCGCCGCCGCGGTTGCGGGCAAACCAGTCCAGCACCCCGTCGAGAACCGCAGCCACCAGAACCGCCTGCCGGCAACGTTGGGAGCACAGCGCGGCGACCAGCGCCAGCGGCCAATAGTGCCGGCAGGTCGCGGCGGCGAGCTGGCGGGCCGCCGCACCGATCCCCCGCAGGGTCAGGATCACGACATCGCGCGGGCCGGCGTCGGTGTTCTGCATGGTCTTGGCCATCCGCCGGGTGGTGAATCCGGCGAACGCCAGCGACGCCAGGTAGCCCGACGAGGAGCCCAGGGCCATCAGCAGCCAGACCAGCAGGCTCCAGGCCGAGATCACCACCGGGGCGGTCTTGTCCGGATGGCGGATCGACAGCGGGGCTGCCGAGCTGCCGTAGAATGCCTTACGCCCCAACCAGTCTCGCATCTGGGTGCGGTGCTCATGAGCCACCAGGGCGATCGGCTCGTAACGCAACCTCGAGCCGGATTCGATCAGTCGCCAGCACAGGTCGACATCCTCGCCCGACTGCAGCGTCTCGTCGAAGCCGCCGAGTTCCAGCAGCGCCGAGCGTCGGCAGATGATGGCCGCACTCGGAACGTAGGACACCGGCCCGTAGGGCATCACCGGCGCCTCGCGCTCACCGAGGTCGAGCGATGATCGCACCGCCTCGTAGCGGGCGATCAGTTGATCGCTGTGGCCCAGCCCCACGATGCGGGGGGCGACCAGGGCGACCGCGGGATCGCAGAAGTGACCCAGCAGCGCTTCGAGCCACCCCCGGTGCGGCACCACATCGGAGTCCAGAAATGCCACGAAATCAGTTGTGCACAGCGACAATCCGGTATTGCGGGCGGCCGCCGGGCCCTTGCTGCGGTGATGCCGAACGACCTCGACATCACAGCGCGCACCGTCGAAATCACTGGCCGATACCGGAGTCTGGGAACCGTCGTCGACGACGACCACACGCATGGCGCGCATCGACATCACCAGTCGGTACAGGCCGAACGCATTGTCGCGCACCGGGATCACGACGGTCACGTCACGATGCGAGGGCCCACCCGCGGGCCGGGGATGAGCCACGGTGGCATCCAGCAGGGTACGGGCCAGCTGCGCGCTGACCGCGTCGCGAACCTCCAGCCGTCCACCGTCGAGCAGGGTCTGCGCCGAGGGGGCCAGCCGCAGCAACCGGGTCGGCGAACCGCCCAGCAACGCCGATCCCGACCCCAGGGTGCGCACCCGCCGATCGACCTGGACGGCGAAGCCGTCAGGCAGCCGGTGCTGACTCATAAGAGCATTCCGTCGGGAGCCGGGTTCCACCCCTGGACGCGCCGGCGACAGTCGGCCACCATCTGGCTGAAGATGCGTTCGCCGTCCAGCGCAGTCGCCGTCGTCGGGTCACCGAGCACGCCCACCTCACTCACCGCGGCAACTCCCCCGTTGCGCATCTGGGGCAACAGGGTAGCCAGTGGCTCCCGGTTACCGCTACACCAGGCCTCGGTCCGCACGTCGGCCGGCGAAATATGTAGCAATACAGATGTTTCCGTGTGACCGGCATGAGCATCGCCGTCCTGCGCGACACACGGGCTCCATGCCGCATCGCGCCCCTCACGCCGCAGCAGCGTGACCGCGGACCGCAGGGCCTCCAGGTTGCCGCCGTGACCGTTGACGAAGACGATCCGATCGGCCCAGCCACACGCCGAGCGGCCATACTCGACCAGAACGGAGGTCAGGACCTCGGTACCGATCGACACGGTGCCCGGGAAACCCTCGTGCTCGCCGGACGCGCCGTAGGCGATCGCGGGAGCCAGCAGATACTCCCCGGGGGCAGCCTCGCGGTCGAGCCCGTCGGCGACGGCCGACGCTACTGCCGTCGCGATCCGGGTGTCGGTGTCCAACGGCAGGTGCGGCCCGTGCTGTTCGGTGGAGCCGACCGGGATCAAGATCGTCGGAGCCATGCCGCGGAGTTGTCCCGATGTCGAGTTGCCCAACTCGCTCCGCAGCGCCACGCGCCGATGGTAGGCCGAATTCACCTGGTATGCGCCAATTGTTCGCGAGAGATACGGATTTCTTTCGCTTTGGAGAGTCTGGAGGGGCCCGGCGGGGTCACCGCCGTCCCGTCCGTCACGCCAGCCACACCGGGCCGGCTCCCCGCAGCCTCAGTCCGCGGTCGGCGGCACACCCAGGGCTCGGGCGAAACCAGGAGGCATCAAGACGTCCTCTGCGGTCAGGTCGTGGATCGAGGCCTTCCCCAGCCCGCGCAGGACCGAGTCGATCCCACCGGAGAGGATGTCCAGGACGTTCTCCACGCCGGCCTGCCCCGCGGCGCCAAGGCCCCACAGGTAGGCCCGGCCGATCATCACCGCGCGGGCGCCAAGTGCCAGCGCCTTGACCACGTCGCTGCCCCGGCGGATGCCGCCGTCGAGCAGGACCTCGATCTGGTCGCCCACCGCCTCGGCCACCGCGGGCAACGCACGGATGGCGGCCGGGGTGCCGTCGATGTTGTTGCCGCCGTGATTGGACACCGAGATCGCCGAAACGCCGGCATCGACAGCACGTTTGGCGTCGTCGACGCGCGTCACACCCTTGAGCATGAAGGGTCCGCCCCAGAGCTCACGCAGCCAGGCGATGTCCTCCCAGGTCGGCGGGGGCGTGCCCATCCACTCGCCGTAGGCCTGGAAGAACGGCGGACCACTCTCGCCGCGCGGGCCCTGGTTGGGCACGCTCAGTGCCGGCGGGCGCAGCGTCTTGGCCCACTCCAGGAACCACCGGGGCCGGACCAGGCCCTCGGGCGACAGCTTCACGATGGAGGCCAGGTTCATCTTCTCCGGGATCTTGGGGCTGCCCCAGTCCCGGCCATGCGAGAAGCTCCAGTCAGTGGTGACGATCAGCCCGACCGCACCGGCGGCCCGGGCCCGCTCGGCCCGTGCGGCGATGGCGTCGCGGTCACCCAGCCAGTAGATCTGGAAGAAGGTCTTGGGGTTGGCGGCGACCACCTCTTCGATGGGCTTGCTCGCGAACGAGGACAGCCCCATCGCCGTGCCGCGGGCAGCTGCCGCGCGGGCGACCGCCACCTCGCCGTCGGGGTGCACCGCCTGCACACCGGTCGGCGAGATCAAGACCGGAAGCGAAATATCCTGTCCCATAACGGTTGTCGCCTGGTCACGCTTGGCGGATGCGCCGATGACGTGGGGGGCGAAACCGAGCTCGCCGAACGCCTCGACGTTGTCGGAGATGGTCAGGCCCTTTTCACTGCCGGCGATCAGTGCGGCGTAGACCGACTTGGGCAGCCGCTTCTTAGCGCGCTCCTGCGCGATTGCGACGGTTTCGAACCAGGTGTCACGTGCCATGTCTAGATCGGACTTTCGTTGCAGGGCTTGGCCGGGGGGCGGGTGGCCAGCGTCAGCATGATCGGCTTACCGCGGGAGTGGTCGGCGCTGGGGCGGGGCTTGTCCCGCTCGGCGGCCAGCCCGTAGGCGCCATAGCCTTCGACGCACTCCGGGTCCGGACCGTCCAGCGGCAGACCGGTGAAGAACTTGGCCGCCATGCATCCGCCACGGCAGCTGTCGTAGTGCCCGCAGCTGCCACACGCTCCGGCGGACTGCGGCTCGCGCAGCTCCCGGAACAGCGGGGCGTTCTTCCACACGTTATCGAAACCACCGTCGGAGACGATGTTTCCGGCCAGGAAGCGGTCGTGGATGGCGAACGGGCACGCGTAGACGTCGCCGACCGGATCGATCAGGCAGACCACGCGGCCGGCACCGCACATGTTCAGCCCCGCCAGCGCGCCCGGCGCACCCAGGCCCGACAGGTGGAAGAACGAGTCCCCGGTGAGGACCCCGTCGCCGCGGGCCACCAGCCAGTTGTAGAGCTGGACCTGTTGGTCGGCGGTGGGATGCAACTCGTCCCACACATCGGCGCCGCGGCCCGACGGGCGCAGGCGGGTGATGCGCAAGGTTGCGCCGAAGCGGTCGGCGAGTGCCTTGAAGTCGTCGAGTTGGTCGACGTTGTGCCGTGTGACGACCACCGAGATCTTGGCGTCAGCGAAGCCGGCGTCGGCGAGATTCTCCAGCGCGCGGATGGCCATCGCGAACGAACCCGGGCCGCGGACGGCGTCATTGACCTCAGCGGTCGCGCCGTCCAGGGAGATCTGGACGTCGACGTAGTCACTGGCGGCCAGCTTCTCAGCCACCTCGGGGGTGATGCGAACGCCGTTGGTGGAGAACTTCACTCCCACGTGATGGGCGGTGGCGTAGTCGACCAGCTCCCAGAAGTCCGGCCGCACCGTGGGTTCGCCGCCACCGATGTTGACGTAGAACACCTGCATGCGCTCGAGCTCGTCGATGATCGCTTTGCACTGGTCGGTCGACAGCTCGCGCGGGTCACGCTTGCCCGACGAGGACAGGCAGTGCACGCAGGCCAGGTTGCAGGCGTAGGTCAGTTCCCAGGTCAGGCAGATGGGCGCGTCCAAGCCGTGCTCGAACTGCTCGATCAGCCGGGGTACCGGAGCCACCGAGGTCATTGGGTTTCCTTGCAGGTCAACATGTTCGAGGAGGCGAGGACGCCGAGGGCATGCAGATACGGCGCTTCGGCGTCGGGTTCGACGCCGGCGGCGCGCAGGGCCGAGTGCACGTCCGGATGTTCGGACAGCGACTCGACGACGGCCAGAATGGTCCGGTTCTTGAGGAAGGACAGCTTCCTGGTGCCGAAGTGGTAGAGCAGCGCCCCGAACGGCTCGGGGCGCACTGCCACCTGAGGATGCAGACGCCAGCTGCGGGCCGGGTCGAAGCTCGACCCGGCCACAGCCGGATCGCCCACGGCGTGGGCGGGCACGGTCAGTAGACCCCGCACATCCCGTCGATCGAGACCTCTTCGACGAGAGTCTCGGTCACCAGCTCGTTCTCAACCTCGGTGTTCTGGCTCGGCTCCATCAAAAGCACCCTTTCTCTGCCTGGGTTCTCGACAATTGTGATCGAGGTCGCCAGAATATGGCATCGAGTGCCGAAACGGAAGAGGTGTGTTGATGGCGGGTGGTTCGGCAGGTGAGCCGGGGACCCGGGTCGGTCGTCGGCGCTCCACCACCCAGGACCACATCACCGACGTAGCGCTGGACCTGTTCGCCACCTACGGCTTCGGCGAGGTCAGCGTCGACGACGTCGCACAGGCCTCGGGCATCGCGCGGCGCACGCTGTTCCGCTACTACTCGTCGAAGAACGCCATCCCGTGGGGCGACTTCGACTCCCACCTGCAGCACTTCCGCAGTCTGTTGGACGCCGTGGACCCCGAGACCCCCATCGGCGACGCGCTGCGCTCAGCCCTGCTGGCGTTCAACACTTTTGACGAGTCCGAGACGCAGCGCCACCGCCAGCGGATGCGGGTGATCCTGCGGACCGCCGAACTGCAGGCGTATTCGATGACCATGTACGCCGGCTGGCGCGGGGTGGTCGCGGCCTACGTCGCCGAGCGCACCGGCGCCAAGGCCGGCGATCTGGTGCCACAGTCGGTGGCCTGGCTGATGCTCGGGGTGGCGCTGTCGGCCTACGAGTACTGGCTGGCCGACGAGTCGGTGGCGCTGCCGCGGGCACTCGGCGACGCCTTCGACGCGGTGGCACACGGCCTCGGCGGCCTCGACCGGGTGCCCTCGCCGAAATAATCGCGCTGGACCCGTCGGAGTTCGGCCCCGCGCGACGACGATAGAGGTGTGAGCGCGGATCCGGACGTCACCGATGCCCCGCGCCGGCTGCTGCAGTTGTACGACGACGCACTTCCGGTGGTGTACGGCTACTTTGTGCGCCGCTGCCCCGACCGGGCCACCGCCGAGGACCTCACCTCCGAGACGTTCCTGGCCGCGATGGACGCCGCGCGCCGGCCGCAGCCGCCGCCTATCGCGGTGCCCTGGCTGCTCGGCGTGGCCAGGCACAAACTGGCCGACCACTACCGGCGGCGCCAGACCCGCCCGACGATCACCGTCGCCGACGTGCCCGACAACGCGGCCGACGACGGCTGGGAGGCCGAGCTGGACCGGCTCGTCGCCGAGAGCGTGCTCGCCCGGCTCCCGGACGTCCACCGCACGGTGCTGGCCCTGCGCTACATGGACGACTGCTCGGTGCCCGAGTGCGCCCAACTGATGGGGCGCACCGTGCACGCCACCGAAGCGCTGTTGGTCCGGGCTCGCCGGGCCTTCCGAAATCTCTATCCGGAAGGAGGCGACCGGTGACCGATCCATTGGAAGTCCTGAACGCCGAAGACCCTCCGGTAGCACCGAATCCGGCCTTCGCCGCGCGGCTGCGGGCACGGCTGGAGTCGGCACTGTCACTGCCACCCGGATCACAAGGAGTCGACATGAGCGCCACCACCTCGGCACTGACCGCGCTGACCGAGAACGCCCCGGCGGCCAGCGAGCCGCCCCGGCCCGCGGCGCTGCCGTACCTGACGGTCGCCGACGGGCGCGCCGCCATCGACTGGTACTGCGACGCACTAACCGCCGAACTGCTCGTCGACCCGATCGTGATGGACGACGGCCGCATCGGGCATGCCGAGCTGGCGATCGGCGGCGGCGTCCTCTACCTGGCCGACGAGTTCACCGAGATGGGACTGCGGGCGCCGGAGCCCGGGTGGACATCGGTGAGCCTGATGCTGCACGTGCGTGACACCGACGCGGCGCTGACCCGCGCTCGCAGCCACGGTGCCCGGGTGGAGCGCGAGCCCTACCAGGCGCACGGGTCGCGCTCGGCGACCATCCGTGACCCGTTCGGTCATCGCTGGATGATCAGCGGACCCGTGGCCGAGCTGATCCGTCCCGGCGACATCGGCTACGCCAGCCTGTGGACCCCCGACGTCGACCGGGCCGCGGTGTTCTACGGCCATGTCCTGGGCTGGACGTTCGACTCCCACTCCGAGGTGACGAATACCGTTGAGCGCGTTGGCCTGTCGGCCGGCGAACGCAGCACCCTGTTTTGCTGCTATGCGGTGGCCGACCTGGCGTCGGCCCGGGCGCAGGTGACGGCGGCAGGTGGCCGGGTCGGTGAGCACCGCCGATTCCCCGTCGGCGAGGGGTTCAGCGCCACCGATCCGGCCGGCAACCCGTTCGGGGTGTACGCCGCCGATCCGGGCCAGCGCCGGCCGTCACTCAACGGTGCCGGACCGGGTGAGCTGTCCTACGTCACCTACGAGGTCGGCGATTCGGCAGGGTTCCGGGACTTCTACGCGGGAGTGTTCGGCTGGTCCTTCGAGCCGGGTCGGGTCTCCGACGGGTGGCAGATCAGCCAGACCCAGCCGATGGCCGGTGTCGCAGGCGGCGCACGCCGCCCGTCGACCGTCCCGATGTGGACGGTGGCCGACATCGACGCCGCGGTGCGACGGGTCCGCGAGGGCGGCGGCGAGGTCATCAGCGAACCGGCGCAGCAGCCCTACGGATTGATGGCCGAATGCACCGACGATCAAGGTGGCCGGTTCTACCTCGGGCAGTTCTAGCGGCCGGTTCAGCTCAGCCCAGGACGTCGGCGATCGGTGCGCCGGCGGCGATCTTGGCGCGGGTCTTCATGACCTTGCCCGGCATACCGCCACCGACCACGCCGGCCACCACCCCGTCGCGCTCGTAGAACGCCAGGAACTTACGGCCGTCGTCCTCGACGATGTGCACGACGTCGGTGGCCTCCGGCTCACCGAGGCACTGGATCTTCACGTCGTACTGATCGCTCCAGAAGTACGGCACGACGACGACGTCCGGCGGGTCCTGACCCAGCAGTGCCGGCACGACCACCCGCGCCTGCTCGGCGACATTGCTCCAATGTTCCACGCGCGCTTGATGTCCGGTGGCATCGCGCCAAGAGGCGACATCGCCGAGCGCCCACACATTCGCGGCACTGGTGCGCCCGGCCGCATCACAGACCACGCCGTTGTCCACCTCGACGCCGCTGCCCGCCAGCCAGTCGGTGGCCGGGCGCGAGCCGATGCCCACCACCACCAGGTCGGCAGGCAGCTCACTGCCGTCACTGAGGACCACGGTGTCGACATGGCCCTCGCCCCGAACCTCGGCGACCCCGACACCGGTACGGACGTCGACCCCCTCCGCAAGGTGCAGGCGGGTCACCAGATTGCCGACCTGCTCGCCGAGCACCGACGCCAGCGGCGCCGGCTGCGGCTCGACCAGCACCACCTCGACACCCAGCTTGCGCAGGCTCGCCGCGACCTCGCAGCCGATGAAGCCGGCGCCGATGATCACCGCGTTGCGGGCCGAGGCCGCATGGGTGCGCAGCGCCAGCGCCTCGTCGAGGTTGCGCAGCACCCGGATGCCATCGAGGTCGGGGAACGACGGAATGCGTTTGGGGATCAGTCCGGTGGCGATCACCAGCTCGTCGTAAGCCAGCACCGAGCCGTCGGCCAGCGTGAGGGTGCGCGCCGCGGTGTCCAGCGTCTGGGCCGCGCTGCCCAGGCGCACCGTGATGTTGTTGTCCTCGTAGAACGATGCGGGCTTGAGTGCGACGTCGTCGAGATCAGCGTGCAGCACGTCCTTGGACAGCGGCGGCCGGTCGTAGGGCAGGTGCACCTCGTCGCTGACGATGGTGACCGGGCCGGCGTACTCCGACTTACGCAACTGTTCGGCGGTCCGGGCGGCGGCCAGTCCGCCGCCGACGATGACGATGCCATTCTCGCTACTGCTCACGTGCTGTTCTTACATGATCAGCGCCGCAATGTGTCAGCCAGCCCGGCCTTGCCGACCGACCGGTTAGCTGATCAGGCCGGTGACCGGTCGATCAGGTTGGACAGCACCACGATGCTCTCGCTGCGCTCGATGTCGGCACTCGAGCGGATCCGTTCCAGCGCCGCCTCCAGGTGGCGCATGTCGCGGGCCAGCACGTGCAGGATCGCATCCGAGGTGCCGGTGACGGTGGCGGCGCTGATCACCTCGGGGATGTCAATCCAGGCCGCCCGCAACTGATCTGGCGCGATCGTGCCGTGGCAGTACACCTGAACGTAGGCCTCGGTGTTCCAGCCGATCGCGCTGCGGTCGATGACGGTGGTGAAGCCGCGGATGACGCCGTTGTCGAGCATCCGGTCCACCCGCCGCTTGACCGCGGGCGCCGACAGATTCACCCGGGCGCCGATCTCGGCGAACGTCGCCCGCGCATGCTCGGCGAGTTCGGCGAGAATCCGCTCGTCGGTGTCGTCGAGACGGTCCATCAGCCCGCTCCTCCCCGTCTACGCAATAGATCGCCACCATCGTAGCTGTGGCGCAAGAAAAACACCCTGTACACGCAATAGGTATCGATTGATTGCGCAAGAGGGCCACCATATCGTTGATTCATGACGATGTCCCCCGATATCGCCGCCACCACCGTGGCGCCGCGCGCACGGACCCAACGCCTCCGCCACTACGTCATGACCCGACCGACGTTCTTCACCGTCGAGTACGCGATCAACCCGTGGATGGACACCACCACCCCGGTCGACGTCGAGCGCGCCGTCGACCAGTGGGAGAACCTGCGTGACACCTACCGCAACCTCGGCCACACCGTCGATCTCGTCGACCCGGTGCCCGGCCTGCCCGACATGGTCTACACCGCCAACGCGGGCCTGATCATCAACGGTGCCGCGATCGTCGCCCGCTTCAAGCACGCCGAGCGCCACGGCGAGTCCGCGGCCTACGCCGACTGGATGGGCCAGCGCGGACACGCCCCGGTCCACACCCGCCACGTCAACGAGGGCCAGGGCGACCTGCTCGTCGTCGGCTCGATGATTCTGGCAGGCACCGGCTTTCGCACCGACCCGCAGGCGCATCACGAGGTCGCCGCACACACCGGCATGCCGGTGGTGTCGCTGGAACTCGTCGATCCGCGGTTCTACCATCTCGACACCGCGCTGACGGTTCTCGACGACACCACGATCGCCTACTACCCGCCGGCGTTCACCGACGCCGCCCGCAGCCGACTGCAGCAGCTGTTCCCCGATGCCATCGAGGTCTGCAGCACCGACGCCTACGTACTGGGACTCAACGCGGTGTCCGACGGCAAGCACGTCGTACATCCCGCGCAGGCCACCGGCTTCGCCCAGCAGCTCTACGACGCCGGATTCCATCCGATCGGTGTCGATCTCTCCGAGTTGCTCAAGGGCGGCGGCTCAGTCAAATGTTGCACACTGGAGGTGTTTTCGTGACCGTGGCCGATACCGTTGCAAGCATGCTGCCATCCTCGACCGCGGCCGCCATCGCGCTCGACGACACCTACGCCGCCCACAATTACTCACCGCTGCCGATCGTGGCGGCCAGTGCGGAGGGCGCCTGGATCACCGATGTCGAGGGGCGCCGCTACCTCGATTGCCTGGCCGCCTATTCGGCGGTGAACTTCGGCCATCGCAACGACGAGATCATCGCCACCGCGCACCGCCAGCTCGACGCGGTGACCCTGGTCAGCCGTGCATTCCACTCCGACCAGCTGGGACCGTTCTGCGCAGCACTGGCGCAGTTGTGCGGCAAGGACATGGTGCTGCCGATGAACAGCGGCGCCGAAGCCGTCGAGAGCGGTATCAAGGTGGCCCGCAAGTGGGGCGCCGATGTCAAGGGCGTCCCCGAGGGCATGGCCAACATCATCGTCGCCGACAACAACTTTCATGGCCGCACCATCAGCATCGTCAGCTTCTCTTCCGACGAGAGCGCGCGCGGCGGATTCGGGCCCTTCACACCGGGATTCCGCTCGGTTCCCTTCGGCGACGCCGACGCGGTGGCCGCCGCGATCGACGAGCACACCGTGGCGGTCCTGGTCGAGCCGATCCAGGGTGAGGCCGGCATCATCGTCCCGCCCGACGACTATCTGCCGCGGCTGCGAAGGCTGTGCACCGACAGCAACGTGCTGCTGATCGCCGACGAGATCCAGTCCGGACTGGCCCGCACCGGTCACACCTTCGCCTGCGACCACTGGGGCGTGGTTCCCGACATCTACCTGCTGGGCAAGGCGCTCGGTGGCGGTGTGGTCGCGCTGTCAGCCGTGGTGGCCGACCGTGATGTGCTCGGTGTGCTGCACCCCGGTGAACACGGGTCGACGTTCGGCGGCAACCCGCTGGCAGCGGCCATCGGCACCACCGTGGTGGGCATCCTGCAGCGCGGCGAATTCCAAACCCGCTCAGCCGAACTGGGCCTTCATCTGCATGCCCGGCTGCGCTCGCTGATCGGTCATGGCGTACTCGGGGTGCGAGGTATGGGGCTGTGGGCCGGCGTCGACATCGACACGCGCCTGGGCACCGGCAAGCAGCTGAGCCTCGCGCTGGCCGACCGTGGTGTGCTGGTCAAGGACACCCACGGGTCCACACTGCGCTTCGCCCCACCGCTGGTCATCAGCGCCGAAGAGATCGATTGGGCCGTTGAGCAGTTCGCATGCGCACTGAGCGAAGCGGGCTGATAATCGGCTGATTCGGCCGCAACTCAGGAGGCACCTATGACGGCCCCGTCGATTTCCCTCACCGAGCAGATGCTGCGCAGGCGGCCCGTCATCGGGGCGCCCGTCGCGCACGGCGCGTCCGATCACCTCAAACGAACCATCGGAACCTTCCAGCTGACGATGTTCGGCGTCGGGGCCACCGTGGGCACCGGCATCTTCTTCGTGCTGTCGGTGGCCGTGCCGGGTGCCGGGCCGGCGGTGGTCATCTCGTTCATCATCGCGGGCATCGCCGCCGGGCTCGCGGCGATCTGTTACGCCGAACTCGCTTCTGCGGTACCGGTTTCCGGCTCGACGTACTCCTATGCCTACACCACACTCGGCGAGTTCGTGGCGATGGGTGTGGCCGCCTGCCTGCTGCTGGAGTACGGGGTGTCGATCGCCGCGGTCGCCGTCGGCTGGAGCGGCTACCTCAACAAGCTGCTGGACAACCTCTTCGGCATTCAGATCCCGCACATGCTGACCGCGGCACCGTGGGATTCCGATCCGGGCTGGGTGAACCTGCCCGCCATCGTGCTGATCGTGATGTGCGCCCTGCTGCTCATTCGCGGCGCCAGCGAGTCCGCGGCCGTCAACACCGTGATGGTCGTGATCAAGCTCGGCGTGCTGGCGATGTTCGCGATCATCGCGTTCACCGCCTTCCAGGCCGACCGGTTCGCCGATTTCGCGCCGTTCGGGGTCGCGGGCATCGGCTCGGCGGCGGGCACCATCTTCTTCTCCTACATCGGCCTGGACGCGGTCTCGACCGCCGGCGACGAAGTCAAAGACCCCCAGCGCACGATGCCCAAGGCGATCATCGCCGCACTGCTGGTCGTCACCAGCGTGTACGTCCTGGTGGCCGTGGCAGCCCTCGGCACCCAACCCTGGCAGGAGTTCGCGAACCAGGAGGAGGCCGGGCTGGCCACCATTCTGGACAACGTCACCGGAAGCACCTGGGCTAGCACGGTTCTCGCTGCGGGAGCGGTCATCTCGATCTTCTCGGTGACACTGGTGGTGATGTACGGCCAGACCCGCATCCTGTTCGCCATGGGCCGCGACGGCCTGCTGCCCGCCCGGTTCGCCAAGGTGAACCCGAAAACCATGACACCGGTGGGGAATACCGTCATCGTCGCGGTGGTGGTCTCGATCCTCGCCGGGTTCGTGCCGTTGGACAAACTGGCCGACATGGTGTCGATCGGCACCCTGGTCGCGTTCATGATCGTCTCGCTCGGCGTCATCATCCTGCGCGTACGTGAACCGGATCTGCCGCGCGGCTTCAAAGTTCCCGGTTACCCCGTCACACCGGTACTGGCCATCCTGGCCTGCGGCTACATCCTCTACAGCCTGCACTGGTACACCTGGATCGCGTTCAGCATCTGGGTAGCGGTCGCACTGGTCTACTACCTGCTGTGGGGCCGGCACCACAGCGCACTCAACGACGGCGGTGACGGGGTGATCGCCGGCGCGGCGCCCGGCGACGACGTCGAGATCATCAACCCGCCCAGGGACGCGTCATGACCGTTGTCGTCGGCTACCTGGCCGGCAAGAGCGGCACCGCCCCGCTGAACCTGGCGCTCGGCGCCGCCCGGACCCTGCGCACGTCGCTGACAGTCGCGACCATCGTGCCTAAACCGTGGACCACACCGTCGCCGGCGCGCATCGACGCCGAATATGCCTCGTGGGCAGACCAACTCGGCGCCGACTCGGCCAAAGAGGCACAGCGGTATCTGGCGACGGTCGCCGACGGCATCGAGATCGCTTACCACAGCCACGCGCACCGATCGGTGTCCGGTGGGCTGGTCGACGTGATCGCCGAGGTCGGCGCCGAGGTGCTGGTGCTCGGGTCGTCGTCCAACGGCCAGCTCGGACAGGTGGTGGTCGGGTCGACCGCCGACCGGCTGCTGCATTCGTCGCCGGTGCCGCTGGCGATCGCGCCGCGCGGCTACCGCGCCGCCCGCACCGGGGTGCTGACCCGGATCACGTGCGGCTACCCCGGCACCCCGGAGTCGGTTCACGTGGTGAAGCGGATCGCCGACCTGGCCGCCCGGCTCGACGTTCCGCTGCGGGTGATCACGTTCGCGGTTCGCGGGCGCACCATGTATCCGCCGGAAGTCGGCCTGCACGCCGAGGATTCGATCCTCGCCGCATGGGAGACCAGTGCCCGCGAGATGCTGGCCAAGCTGCGCACCGACGGTGTGGTCGGCAATGACGCCGTGTTGGCTGTGGTCAGCGGCAACGGTTGGGATCAGGCACTCGACGCCGCCGAGTGGCAGGACGGCGACATCCTGGCCCTGGGTACCTCACCGCGCGGTGACATCACCCGGGTGTTCCTCGGCTCGCGCGGCACGAAGATCATGCGGCACAGCCCCGTTCCGGTGCTGGTGCTACCGGGCTGAGTCCGGCGACTCAGTACTTCATCACGCCGCGGTCGACACTGATCTGCGAACCGGACAGGGTCGCGGAGCTGTCGCCGGCCAGCCAGACCACCACGTCGGCGACCTCGTCGACGCTCATGAAGTCCGACCGCTTGCCGGTCGCGTTCTGGCCGACCGGGAGGTAGGGCATCGGCGCGAACGCGTTCAGGTAGCTGCCGTGTGCGCCGAAAACGCCGAGCATCGCGTCGTTTTCGGTCATCGGGGTCGCCACCGAGTAGGGGTGGATGGAGTTGACCCGGATGCCGTACTCGCCGGCCTCCAGCGCCAGCGAGTTCGTCAGCGCGGTGAGCCCGTGCTTGGAGGCGGCGTAGTGGCTGTTGCCCGGGGTGGCCTTCAGACCTGCCGACGAGCTGACCACGATGATCGATCCACCGTTGCCCGCCTCGATCATCGCCGGGACCACCGCGCGCAGGGTGCGCCAGGTGCCGGTGAGGTTGGTGTCGATGACGGAGTTCCACTGCTCGTCGGTGAGCTCCCACAGCCGGCCCCAGGACAGCACGCCCGCGTTGGCCACCAGGATGTCGAGCCGGCCGAACTGCTCGACGCCGTCGGCCACCAGCTGGCGCACGGCGGCGTCGTCGCGGACGTCGACCTCGCGGGCGAGCACCTTGCGGCCCTCGGCCTCCACCAGCCGCACGGTCTCGGCCAGGTCCTCGGCCGTGGTGCCCGGGTACGGAATGGTGTCGGAGACCGTCGCGCAGATGTCGGAGACGATCACGTCGGCGCCCTCACGGGCCAGCCGCACTGCGTGTGCGCGGCCCTGCCCCCGGGCGGCGCCCGTCACGAATGCCACTCGTCCTTCGAGGGTGCCCGTCCCTGCAACCATCAGTGGTCCTTTCGATCAGCCCACGTCAGGCTAGCAAAGCCAATTGGAACGTGTTCTAGATCCCCCGCGGATACGGTTGGCACAGTGCCCATCCCCCGGGCCGATCCCCCGACCAGGAGTGTGCAGTGACGACCAGCCGAAAGATCTTGTGCGGTGTCTACGCAGCGATCGCCGTCGTCGCGCTGGTGGCGACGTGGACCCAGAACGCGGCCTACATCGGCAGCCGCGGCAGCTTCCTGACCGAGTTCCTTCGGGACCTCAACGTGACGGCCGCGTCGCGCTCGATCACCGCAGATATCCTGCTGTTCGCTCTGGCCGCGATCATCTTCATGGTGATCGAGGCGCGCAAGCTCGGCATCCCGTATGTCTGGGCCTACATCATCGGCGGGATGCTGATCGCGATCAGCGTGACGTTCCCGCTGTTCCTGATCGCCCGCGAGCGCACACTGGCCGCCAGCGCCGCCGCGAGCGTGCATCCCCATACGCCTTGACCGGCGTGTCGCGGATGACATCACACACTCAACGGCCGAGCTGAATCTCAGTAATCGATCCCGTCGCGGATGATGGGGCAGGTCATGCAATGGCCGCCGCCCCGTCCGCGACCCAGCTCGGCGCCGACGATGGTGATCACCTCGATGCCGGCCTTGCGCAGCAGCGAGTTGGTGTGGGTGTTGCGGTCGTAGGCGAACACCACCCCCGGTGACACGGCCACCAGGTTGTTGCCGCTGTCCCACTGCTGACGTTCGGAGTCGTAGGCCGAGCCACCCGTCTCGACCACCCGCAGCTCGGGCAAACCGAGCGAGTCGGCCACCACCTCCACGAACGGCTTGGTGGCCGCGATGACCTCGAGACCCGGTGCGGAATCGCTGGGCACCAGGGTGAACGTCTGGATGTTGTCGACGATGTCGGGGTAAATCGTCACCACGTCACGGTCGGCGAACGTGAACACGGTGTCCAGATGCATCGCGGCACGCAGTTTCGGCATTCCGGCGACGATGACCTTCTCCGCAGCGCCCTCGGCGAACAAGGTCGCGGCCACCTGCGTGATGGCCTGCCGCGAGGTGCGCTCGCTCATGCCGATCAGCACCACACCATTGCCCGGCACCAGAACGTCGCCACCCTCGATAGTGGCCATCCCCCAAGTCTTTTCGGGGTCACCCCACCACACCTTGGAACCGACGAAGTCAGGGTGGAACTCGTAGATCGCCTTCATGAGCATGGTTTCGTCATGCCGGGCCGGCCAGAACAACGGGTTCAGCGTGAGACCGCCGTAGATCCAGCAGGTGGTGTCGCGGGTGTAGAGCGTGTTCGGCAGTGGCGGCAGAAGATATTCGGTGACCCCCGCGGCCTCGCCGGCCAAATCGCGGAACCCAGACCCGAGTTCGGTGGGCAGGTCGCGGGTGGACATCCCGCCGATCAGGAACGCGGCAAGTTGCCTGGGCTCCAACGACTCCAGATACGCGCGCGTCTCGGTGACCAGACCCAGGCCGACCTCGTTGGGCACGATCTCGCGATCCAGCAGCCAGGCTTTGGCCGCCGGAATGTTCATGGTCTCGGCGAGGACGTCGTGCAGTTCGACGACCTCCACCCCGCGGTCAGCCATCTTGGAGACGAAGTCGTAGTGGTCGCGGCGGGCGTTCTGCACCCACAGCACGTCATCGAACAACAGGTCGTCACAGTTCGATGGGGTGAGACGCTCATGGGCCAGGCCGGGCGAACAGACCAGCACCTTGTGCAGTTGACCTACCTCGGAGTGCACGCCGTAGGCGGCGGACGGTTGAGACATGTCGATCCCTCTCGATGGCTAGATTCCGATGGTGCCGGCGGCCAGCGACACCACGCCCGTGATCGCTCCGGCCACGATGATCGCGAACAACACGGCCTCGGCAGGGGTGAACACCCGAAGATGACGTTCCCGGCGTGCAATGACGTAGAGCCCGGCCCCCACCGCGTACAGGATGCACGACAGGAGAAGCTTGTCGAGGCCTGCCGCATAGATCAGGAACACGGTATAGAACGTGGCGATACCCGCGACGAGGGCATCGCTGCGCCGTCCTCGACCGGTGTCGTAGGTCTCCCTGGTCACCGTCAGCTTGACCGCGTATGCGGCCGCGAGAAGGTAGGGAATGAGCGACAACGCCGCGGTGAGGTCCAACATGAAGTTCAGTGCGTCGGAGGTGAACAGCAGCAGAATCAACAACAGCTGCACCAGACCCGCGGCCAGCACCAGCGCCACCACCGGCGCTCCCTTGCCGTTGGTACGCGCAAGGAAGCGGGGCATATCGTCGGCTTTGGCCGGAATGTAGAGGACCTCTGCGGCCATCAGCGACCACGCCAGGTACGCGCCGAGGACCGACAGTACGACGCCGACCCGGATTAGGGTCGAACCCCACGGCCCCACAATCGATTCCAGCACCGAGGCCATCGAAGGCTGGGAGACGCCGGCCAACTCCCGTTGCGGCAGCACGCCGTAGGACAACAACGTGACCAGCGCGAAAACGCTGAGGACGGAGAGGAAGCCGATGACCGTGGCTCGCCCCACGTCCTCGCGCTTCTTCGCGAACCGCGAGTACACGCTGGCGCCCTCGATGCCGAGGAAGACGAACACCGTTATCAACATGGTGCCCTTGGCCTGTTCGAACACCGAGCTGGGCGAGTAGTTCCCGTCACCTCCCCAGAAGTTGTCGGCGAAAACACCGCCCTCGAAGGCGACGAGCGCGATCAGGATGAACACGACGATCGGGACGACCTTGGCGATCGTCGCGATGCGGTTGATCACCGCCGCCTCTTTGACCCCCCGCAGGATCAGAACACAGAACAGCCACACCCCAACTGATGAGGCCACCACGGCGATAACGGTGTCACCGGCACCGAGCGCGGGGAACAGCGTGCTGGTGGTGGTCATGATGACGACCCAATAGGACGTATTGCCCGCACAGGACGACGCCCAGAACCCGAACGCCGAGTTGAAGCCGACGTAGTCGCCGAAACCGGCCTTGGCATAGGCGTAGATACCCGCATCGAGATCAGGCTTTCGGGTGGCCAGCCGCTGAAAGACGAACGCTAGCATCAACATTCCGCTGCCCGCGATCGTCCAGGCGATCACGGCGCCGAGCACGCCGGTCTCGGTGCCAAACCGGCGTGGTAACAGGAATACGCCCGAGCCGATCATCGACCCGACCACCATGGCGGTCAGAGTCGGCAGGCTGACCTTGTCGCTCTGCACGGCCGCAGTCTCGGTGGTCGCCATCGCGACTCCTTTCCCGCTTCGCCCCGAGGCGGCGGGCACCGCCGTCAGAGCGCCCCCGATACTAACGGCGTCGAAAGTGCCGCATCAGGGTTCGGAGAAGGCGGTCAGAGTTCGGACAGGATCTGCTGGCGCTTGGCGGTGTACTCCGCATCGGTGATGGTTCCGGTGGCACGCAGGGTCTCCAGCTCCTGCAGCCGCTGGGCGGTCGTCGGCTCCGGGGATTGCGGCATGAACGCCGCGGGCATCGGGGGCGCGGCCGGGGCGGGCGTCGGCGCGGCGGGAGCGGCAGGCGCCGGGTGGTCGGCCGCGGCCCGCCGGACGACGTCCATCACCTGCTGACGGACCACCGGATTGGACCGGATGTCGATGGTGCCGTCCATCGGTATTCCGTTGGCCCGCAGGATCTGCAGAATCTGCATGAGCGGGCCGACCTGGCCGCGCAGGTCGTAGGTTCGGTTGTCGCTGGTGGAGGAGAACTGGGCCGGAACCACACCGGCGATCAATGCGCTTGCATTCCAGTCGATTTCGTACTTCTGGGTGGCAGGGTCGACCAACGCCACCAGGTGGTGGGCGTTGATGATCTGCATTCGCGCCGGGCTGGAGGCCATGGTCTCCTGCGCGTCGAACCCGGGGTAGCCGGGCACCTCGAAGTGCAGGTTGACCTTGATCATCTGCTGGTCGTTGACGAACCAGGAGGTATCGGAGATTCCGTTGATCTGCACCAAGGTGAGAACGCCGGTCTGGGTCAGCTGCTCGTGTTTGGCGGCCGTCTTGGTGCCGGCGTTGGTCAACCACAGGGCGACCAGGACGTCAGCCGCGGTGATGAGAAGTCCCACCCAGAACATCCAGTTGAGATAGGGCTGCGCCATCGCACCCAGCGCGAAGTAGACGATGAGGAAGATCGGGCCCACCAGCCCGCCGCACACCAGAACCGTGAGCTGTGCCTTGATGTAGCGCGCCAACATTTCGCGATGTCCTCCTGTGTCGGGAGACAGAGTAACGCCATCTCACCGGCTGCGACGGGTTTGCTACTCCCCGGCAGGAAGCTCCCAACTACGGGGCCAGAAGTTGCCCCACAGCAGGCATCGGCGGCAGCGGCGTCGGCACTGGAGTGGCTGACGACTACGACTGCGGTGACGATCGCGGCCAGCACGGCAACCAGACCGGCACCGCCGATCATGACCGGCACCGAGTAGATCCGTTCCCGGACGTCATCGTCCACGTCGTCTCCCCCACCTCGAGAGTTGCCGCAGCCTAGCACCCGGCCGATGTCCGAAATACGAAAACGGCGCCCACCCGAAGGTGAGCGCCGCTTCGCAGCAGAGCTAGATCAGATCACTTGTTGATCTTGGTAACCCGGCCGGCGCCGACGGTACGGCCGCCTTCGCGGATCGCGAAGCGCAGGCCCTCGTCCATGGCGACAGGCTGGATCAGCTTGACGGAGATGTCGGTGTTGTCACCGGGCATCACCATCTCGGTGCCCTCGGGGAGGGTCACGACGCCGGTCACGTCCGTGGTGCGGAAGTAGAACTGCGGACGGTAGTTGTTGAAGAACGGCGTGTGCCGGCCGCCCTCGTCCTTGGACAGGATGTAGACGCTGCCCTCGAACTCGGTGTGCGGCGTGGTGGTGCCGGGCTTCACGATGACCTGGCCGCGCTCGACGTCCTCGCGCTTGACGCCACGAACCAGCAGACCGACGTTGTCGCCGGCCTGACCCTGGTCGAGCAGCTTGCGGAACATCTCGACGCCGGTGACCGTGGTCTTGGTGACACCCGGGCGGATGCCGACGATCTCGACCTCTTCGTTCACGTTGATCACGCCACGCTCGACGCGACCGGTGACCACGGTGCCGCGGCCGGTGATGGTGAAGACGTCCTCAACGGGCATCAGGAACGGCTTGTCGGTGTCGCGGACCGGGTCCGGGATCGACTCGTCGACGGCGTCCATGAGCTCTTCGACGCTCTTGACCCACTTCTCGTCGCCCTCGAGAGCCTTGAGCGCCGAGACGCGGACCACCGGGGCGTCCTCGTCGAACTCCTGGGCGGCCAGCAGTTCGCGGACCTCCAGCTCGACGAGCTCCAGGAGCTCCTCGTCGTCGACCATGTCGGCCTTGTTCAGCGCCACCAGGATGTAGGGGACGCCGACCTGGCGGGCCAGCAGCACGTGCTCGCGGGTCTGCGGCATCGGACCGTCGGTGGCGGCGACCACCAGGATTGCGCCGTCCATCTGGGCGGCACCGGTGATCATGTTCTTGATGTAGTCAGCGTGGCCGGGGGCGTCGACGTGCGCGTAGTGACGCTTCTCGGTCTGGTACTCCACGTGGGAGATGTTGATGGTGATACCGCGCTGACGCTCTTCGGGCGCATTGTCGATCTGGTCGAATGCACGCGACTCGTTCAAATCGGGGTACTTGTCGTGCAGAACCTTGGTGATCGCTGCGGTCAGCGTGGTCTTGCCGTGGTCAACGTGACCGATGGTCCCGATGTTGACGTGCGGCTTCGTCCGCTCGAACTTCGCCTTCGCCACTTCTCTGTCCTCCTGGACTTGTTGGTGCTGTTAAAGCAGTTTGTTTGTTTTCAGTTGTGGTCCGCCAGGTCGGCGGGCCAGGCTTTCTTCTACTACTGACCCGTCGCCTTGGCGATGATCTCCTTCGACACGTTCGCCGGAACTTCGGCGTACGAGTCGAACACCATGGAGTAGTTCGCCCGGCCCTGCGTCTTCGACCGAAGGTCGCCGACGTAGCCGAACATCTCCGACAGCGGGACCTGCGCCCTGACGACGCGCGCACCGCTGCGCTCCTCCATGGCCTGGATCTGACCACGGCGGGAGTTCAGGTCGCCGATCACATCACCCATGTAGTCCTCGGGTGTGGTGACCTCGACGGCCATGATCGGTTCCAGGATGACCGGCTGCGCCTGCGCGGCAGCCTTCTTCAGCACCTGCGAACCGGCGATCTTGAACGCCATTTCCGACGAGTCGACGTCGTGGTAGGCGCCGTCGAGCAGGATGACCTTCAGGTTCACCAGCGGGTAGCCGGCCAGCACGCCGTACTGCATGGCGTCCTGCGCACCGGCGTCCACCGACGGGATGTACTCCCGGGGGATGCGACCGCCGGTGACCTTGTTCTCGAACTCGTAGGTCGCGCCGTCTTCGCCGACGAACGGCTCGATGGCGATGAGGACCTTCGCGAACTGGCCGGAACCACCGGTCTGCTTCTTGTGGGTGAACTCGACCTTGTCGACCGCGCGCTTGATGGTCTCCTTGTAGGCCACCTGCGGCTTGCCGACGTTGGCCTCGACCTTGAACTCGCGGCGCATCCGGTCCACCAGGATGTCCAGGTGCAGCTCGCCCATGCCGCCGATGATGGTCTGGCCGGTCTCATGGTCCTGGTTGACCTTGAAGGTGGGATCCTCTTCAGCCAGCTTCTGGATCGCCAGGGACAGCTTCTCCTGGTCGCTCTTGGTCTTGGGCTCGATGGCGACCTGGATCACGGGATCCGGGAAGGTCATCGACTCCAGCACAACCTGGTCGTTCAGATCACTCAGGGTGTCCCCGGTGGTGGTGTCCTTGAGACCGATCACGGCGTAGATGTGGCCGGCGGACGCCGTCTCGACCGGGTTCTCCTTGTTGGAGTGCATCTGGAACAGCTTGCCCAGCCGCTCCTTCTTGCCCTTGGTCGAGTTGATGACCTGCGCACCGGAGTCGACCTTGCCCGAGTACACCCGGACGTAGGTCAGCTTGCCGAAGAACGGGTGGGTGGCAACCTTGAATGCCAGCCCGGAGAACGGCTCGTCCGCTGAGGGCTTGCGCAATACGATCTCGTCTTCCTTGCCCGGGCGGTGGCCTTCGGCAGCCGCGACGTCCAGCGGGGTCGGCAGGTAATCGATGACCGCGTCGAGCATGGGCTGCACGCCCTTGTTCTTGAACGCGGAACCACACAACACCGGATAGCCGGCGCTGGTGACGGTCAGTTTGCGCAGACCGGCCTTGATCTCGGCGGTCGTGAGCTCTTCGCCGCCCAGATACTTCTCCATGAGGTCGTCATCGGTTTCCGCGATGGCCTCGATCATCGCGGTGCGATACTCCTCGGCCTTTTCCTGCAGATCGGCCGGGATGTCGACGACGTCGTACTTCTCGCCGAGCTTCGTCTCGCCGCTCCAGACCTTGGCCTTCATCTCGACCAGGTCGACGACGCCCTCGAAGTCACCCTCGGAGCCGATCGGGAGCTGGATCGGGACGACATTCGCGCCGAGGCGGTCCTTCATGGTCTGCACCGAGAAGTAGAAGTCCGCGCCCAGCTTGTCCATCTTGTTGACGAAGCAGATGCGTGGGACGTCGTACTTGTCGGCCTGCCGCCAGACCTGCTCGGACTGCGGCTCGACGCCTTCCTTGCCGTCGAAGACGGCAACGGCGCCGTCGAGCACGCGAAGGCTGCGCTCCACCTCGACGGTGAAGTCGACGTGACCGGGGGTGTCGATGATGTTGATCTGGTTGTCGTTCCAGAAGCACGTGGTGGCAGCCGAGGTGATGGTGATACCCCGCTCCTGCTCCTGCTCCATCCAGTCCATCGTGGCGGCGCCGTCGTGCACCTCGCCGATCTTGTAGCTGATCCCGGTGTAGTAGAGGATGCGCTCAGTCGTCGTGGTCTTGCCGGCGTCGATGTGCGCCATGATCCCGATGTTGCGGACCTTGTTCAGGTCAGTCAGCACGTCCTGTGCCACAGAAGTCTTCCCACTCTTTCGCTTGCGTGATTGCTGTCAGTTGCGCCCGGTGCGCCGAGGCGTCCAGCCCTGGGGCCGGGCGCCCGGTGTCACCAGCGGTAGTGCGCGAAGGCCCGGTTCGCCTCGGCCATCTTGTGGGTGTCCTCGCGTCGCTTGACGGCGGCACCCAGGCCATTGCTGGCGTCGAGGATCTCGTTGGCCAGCCGCTCGACCATGGTCTTCTCGCGGCGCTGCTTGGAGAAGCTGACCAGCCAGCGCAGGGCCAGCGTGGTCGACCGCTCGGGCCGAACCTCGACGGGCACCTGGTAGGTGGCGCCACCGACACGGCGGCTGCGCACCTCGAGGGCCGGCTTGACGTTGTCCATGGCGCGCTTGAGGGTCACCACCGGGTCGGTGCCGGTCTTGTCGCGGGCCTGCTCGAGCGCACCGTAAACAATGCGTTCGGCCAGCGACTTCTTCCCATCAAGGAGAACCTTGTTGACCAGCTGGGTGACCAGCTGCGACCCGTAGACCGGGTCGTTGACGAGGGGACGCTTGGGAGCGGGGCCCTTGCGCGGCATTAGCTCTTCTCCTTCTTCGCGCCGTAACGGCTGCGTGCCTGCTTGCGGTTCTTGACACCCTGGGTGTCCAGCGAGCCGCGGATGATCTTGTAGCGGACGCCGGGGAGGTCCTTCACACGACCACCGCGCACCAGCACCATCGAGTGCTCCTGCAGGTTGTGGCCCTCACCGGGGATGTAGGCGGTCACCTCGACGCCGGTTGTCAGCTTCACGCGCGCGACCTTGCGAAGCGCCGAGTTCGGCTTCTTCGGGGTGGTCGTGTACACGCGGGTGCACACGCCGCGGCGCTGCGGGCTGCCCTTAAGTGCCGCGGTCTTCACCTTCGCGACCTTGTCGGTGCGACCCTTGCGGACCAGCTGCTGAATGGTTGGCATGTACCGGCTTTCTGTTCTCTCGTCGTCTTTCAGCGTTCTTCAAGTCTCTGTACTGCAGTTTTCACCCCGCCGCGTACCCCGCGACCGGGCGTGTCGCACGCACCGCGCACCGGTGAGAATCCGATGCATACTGGACATGCGAATTTGCCCGGCGTGCGCGCATGCGTCCCCGCTTGCGCCCCTATTTGGCCAGGCACGAGCTTCCACAATACCAGGCTCCGCACGCCCCTCCAAACTCGGTGTACGGGGCTTTTCGAGGGCCTTACCGCAGGTCAACGCGGGAATGTCGGCACTGGTTCCCGAACTCCCCTGAACTGCGTCAGCCGGTGGCGCCCTTGCGGTGCGCCATCCCGACCGCCAGCCGGAGCACCATATCGGAGAACACCGCATCGGTATCCACCTCGTTCATGACGCCGGTCATCTCCAGGAGCACGAATCCGTGCAGGGCGGCCCAGAACTCCAGCGACGCGTAGTAGGCGTCCTCCCCGCCGAGGCCATACGACGCCAGAACCTCGATGACCGGGGCGGCCGCGGCGTGCGAAGCGGCGGTGAACTCGGGGTCGTCGCCCTCCAGCGGCATCCGGGTGAAGGCCGAATAGCGGCCGGGGTGGTGGTGGGCGTAGCTGCGGTAGGCACTGGCCATCGCCATCACCGCGTCGTCCCGGGTACGGCCCTGCCCGACCGTGCTCAGCATCTGCAGGATGTCGTCGATGACGTGCATGCGCACGGTGCGGCGCAGGTCCTCGAGGCTGTGCACGTGGTTATAGAGCGAGGGGCCCTTGGTGCCGAGCTGGGTGGCCAGCGCGTTGATCGTCAGCGCGTCCCACCCCTCCCGATCCAAGAAGTTCAGGGCGGCGTTGACGATGATGTCGCGGCTGAGTTTGGCCGACCGCGCCGACGACCGGGCCCCGGCGCGCGACCGACCGCCCGCCGATTCCGGTGTTGATGTCATGCGTTCGCCCTTCAGTTCTCTGATCAGCGAAGAACTCTAGTTGACGTGGAGACCTCCACGTAGGCTCCAAGCGTCGAGCAGTGATCGTGGACGACGAGATCAGTTAGGAAGTGGCACCGATGCATACCCCCACCCTGGTGGCCGGAATCGGAACGCTGGCCGCGGCGATGGTCCTTGCCGGCTGCGGATCCAGCAGCACCGACACCAACTCGCCCACCGCGACGGCCGGCAAGTCGGGTGCCCAGGTAGAGGTCGGTAACACCATCAACTACGGCTCGTTCGGCACCACGACCGAGATCGACTGCGCCGACGGCAAGTCGCTCAACGTCGGTGGGTCGAACAACACCCTGACGGTCAAGGGTTCGTGCGCGTCAGTCAACATCGGCGGCGCGGACAACAAGATCGTCTTCGACAAGATCAACAACGAGCTGTCCGTCGTCGGGCTCAACAACACCGTCACCTACAAGGGCGGTGAACCGAAGGTCAACAACCTCGGCACCGGAAACACCATCAACAAGGGCTGAGCTGCACCGCCCGGCGGCGGCGATGCTATTGATGTCCATTGGCATTGACGCCAAATCTAGATTTCGTGTACACATATGTGGACATGAAATCGGATACCCGCAGCTATGCCATGGGCGCACGGCAAATAGCCAAGGACGCCACCCGCGAGGCCATTCTCAGGGCCGCAATCGACGCGTTCATGGCCGAGCGCACCTTCGACATCACCTTGCCGTCAGTGGCCGACCGCGCCGGCGTGACGGTCAAGACCGTGCTCCGTCACTTCGGGAATCGCGAGGCCCTGATCGACGATGCGTGGTCGCAGGCTTACCGCGAGATTGTCGACGAACGCACACCGCCGGCCGGCGATTCCGACGAAGCGCTACGGGTGTTGATCGCGCACTACGAGAGTCGGGGCGAAGTGGTCCTGGCGATGTTGGCCAACGAGCACGATCCCCGAGCGGCTCACGCGAACAGCACCGGCCGCCTGGCGCATCGCGAGTGGGTGCAGGACGTCTTCGAGGCGCGACTGCCTGCCGACGCCTCGGCACGGTCCCGGGCGGTCGATGTGCTCGTCGTCGCCACCGACGTCTACGCATGGAAACTGTTGCGGCTGGACCGCGGCCTGTCGGCCGACGACGTCCACGACCGATTTGTTCTGATGACTGACGCACTGCTGGTCGGGGCATCGGCATGAGCGGCCCTGGGATGCGAGTCCTGTTCGCCATCGTCGACGGCGGCGGCAATGTGCCACCCCAGCTGGCGGTCGCGCGGGAGTTACACAAACGCGGTGTCGACGTCCGGATCATCGGCCACAGCGGCATCGCCGGACGAGTGCAGAATGCCGGCTTGCCGTTCGAAACCTTCTCGACAGGAAGGCATTTCGACCCCACCACCCCACGGCCGCTGCCCGCCATGATGCTCGACTTCGCGCAGATGGCAGCAGACCGCAATCTGGGACGCAGCATCGGTGAGGCCGCACGGCGCCACGGTGCCCATGCCGTGGTCGTCGACATGATGCTGATCGGCGCACTCCCCGAGGTCGAACGCACCGGTGTTCCGACCATCGCCTTCGTCCACTGCTTCTACCGGACGGTTCAGGATCTGGCGGCGGGGCCGGTGGGCTGGTTTCTTCGCGCTCGGGGAATCGACCCGTTATACGCCGAACGCCGCGGACTACTCCAGATCGTCTCGGCACGTGAGGATTTGGACCCGCTACGCGGTGCGCCGCCGGTGAGTCACATCGGGGTGACCTGGCAGGGACCGCCGTCGGTCGCCGTTGCTGAAACCGTACCGCGAATCCTGATCAGCTTGAGCACCAACGCTTTTGCCGGTCAACGTCGGATGCTGCAAAACATCCTCGACGCGCTGGCACCGCTGCCGGTCGCGGCAACCGTGACGGTCGGACCGAGTATCGACGCCTCAGGGCTTCGCGTCCCGGGCAACGCCGACGTGCACGCGTGGCTCGACCACGACGAGGTACTCGCCACGGCATCACTGGTGGTGGGCCACGGTGGGCACAGTACCGCGATGCGCGCACTGTCCTTCGGAGTACCGCAGCTGATCATGCCCGCCAACCCGATGATCGACCAGAAACGCGTCGGGGCCTCGCTACGTGAGCAGGGCGCGGGGATCCTGCTCGCCAAACACGCCAAGCCCGGAAAAATCCGGGCTGCAATCGAAGCGGTGCTGCGCGATCCTTCATATCGGGAAAGCGCCGCTCGGCTGGGCGAAGACATCCGGCGTCGAGACGGGGCCGTCGTGGCGGCCGACATCATCGACGAGCACGTCAGGACATCAGCACAGGTCGTCAAGCTCTAAGCTTTCGCGCCGTGCCGCCCTTCGCCCTTGGCGAAGCGCGCGGCGCCGGCAAGGGATTCCGCGGCCACCCGGGACAGGCTGCCGAACTCGACGTCGATGGCTTCGGCTTCAGATTGACCCCACTGGTGGATAGCCGAGAGCCGGTCAGACCGCAGGCATCCCTGCGGTAGCGCCGCCAGTTCAGCGGCCAGTTCCTCGGCAGCCTGGCGGGCGTGCCCTGCCGGGACCACTCGGTTGGCCAGGCCGATCGCCAGCGCCTCGTCGGCCTGCACGGCCCGGCCGGTCAGGATCAGGTCCATCGCCCGGCTGTGCCCGATGAGCCGCGGCAGCCGGACCGTGCCGCCGTCGATGAGCGGCACCCCCCAGCGCCGGCAGAACACCCCGAACACGGCGTCCTCCTCGACGACCCGCATATCGCACCACAGTGCCAGCTCCAGGCCGCCGGCCACCGCGTACCCGCTCACCGCGGCGATCACCGGTTTGGACAGCACCATCCGGGTGGGCCCCATGGGGCCCGGAGCCGCCCGGCCGGCGACATCAGAACCCGGAGCCGCCCGGCCGGCGACATCAGATCCAGCCCGCGGTCGGTGCAGCGGATTGGAATCCGCGGTGCCCATCGCCTTGAGATCGGCTCCGGCACAGAATGTTCCGTTGTCACCCCAGAGCACCGCAACCGATGCACTGTCGTCGTTGTCGAACTGCTCGAAGGCGTCGCGCAGCGCCAAGGCCGTCGGTCCGTCGACAGCATTGCGGGCATGTGGGCGGTCCAGAATCACCGTCGTCACTGGGCCGTTGCGTTCGATCCGTACCCCTTCCCGGGTCGCTTCGCTCCTGCCCTCCGGAACACCACTCATCGTATCGCCTCCACCAGTCGTCCCTCGTCGCGCCGTGCCACCAGTTCGGCGGCGAAATCCACATAAGCCGTGCGTAATTGGGCGCCGGGCCAGTCCGGCGGCAGCAGTTCTCCGGGAAGCACCGGGTCGGTGAGCAGGTGGCGCACAATGGCCGCGGCCGCGACGAAGCGGGCGGGTATGTCACCGGCGATCGCCATATCGCCGAGCAGTTGACGGCCGGTCTCCGACCAAGCAGCGAGGTCCCACAGCCGCGCGGCAAGCTGGCTCGGGTCGTCATCGCGGGCCCGCAGAATCCGCCCCCTGTCGACGATCTCGGCGGGCAGCCGGTGGTCGAGGTTGTCGGGCCGCAGCCACACCCCTTCCCGAAGTTCCCCAAAGCGGTTGCCCTGCAGAGCATGACGCAGGGACGCGCGGGCACGGGCGTCGCGGCCGACGGCGGTGATCACCAGGGTCGTCCAGGTTCCGTCCCACTCCCGGATGTGAGGGTCGAGCGCATCGTCCTGTCGGCGTTGCCGGGCCAGCAGACGGTCCGAGAGCCGGTAGCCGTCTTCGGAACGCACCAGGTCACCGGCGCCGACCATCCGCGTCAGGGCGACCCGAAGCGTCTGCTCACGAATACCGAAATCCGATGTCAGACGCAGTAATTCGGCTGATGTCGCCCACGCCGGATGGGCACCGAGCATGACGGAGAGCACCACCGAGCGCGCGGTCATCCGGGACAGCGACGGCGTCATCGTCACACCCCGGATGTCCGGCGGCCGTGGTCGCCGAACGGCTCGTCGCGGTGGCGCACCGCGTCACGGAAGCCGTGTTCGCGGGCGTCGGCGACGAATGCATGGCCCTCGGGGGTGTGGCGGGCGATGCCGTCGAAGACGGTGCTGACCATCCGGCTGGTCGCCACGCCCTGCTGGTACAGCGCGGTGTTCATCGCGAGCTTGACCATGATCAGCTGGTTGACCGGAACCGCGGCGATTCGCTCGACGAGACGTTCGGTGCGCTCGTCGAGATCGGCCGGATCCGGCGCCTCCACGGCGAGCCCCCATTCGGCGGCTTGCGCACCGGTGATGCAATCTCCAGTCAGCAGAAGGCGTTTGGCGCGCTGATCGCCCAGCCGGTGCGCCCACAGCCCCGCCGCAGGCACTCCCCACACCCGCGTCGGGGGGTAGCCGATCTTCGCGTCGGCCGCGGCGATCACCTGGTCGGCGTGCAAGGCGATGTCGGTGCCGCCGGCCACGCAGTAGCCGTGGATCTTGACCACCGTGGGTTTGTCGGCGTGCATCAGGCTGGCAAAGCCGCGCACGAAGCGGCTCATCATCTGGTAGTCGACCATCGGATCCCACGGCCGGTTCGGCAGGTGGTTGACGGCTTGGGCCTTACCGTCGAGCACGGTACCTGCGCGGTCGCAGCCACCCGCCGACCCGGTGCCGTCGGCGTAGGCGCTCAGATCGAAGCCCGCGCAGAAGCCGTCGCCGCGGCCGGACACCAGGATCACGTGGACCTTCGGATCCAGATCGGCCCGCTCGACCAGGGCAGCCAGCTCCAGTGGAGTGTCGGCGACGATCGCGTTGCCTTTTTCGGGGCGGTTGAAAGTGATTCGGGCGACCCTGTCGGTGACCTCGTAGGTCATCGTCTTCAGGTCGTCGGTCACGCCGACCTCCCCGTCCACTGTGCGGATTCATCCGCAACGCGCCGCCCGAAGCGGATCAGATCGCACACTCGAGGCGCGGACGTCATCCCTTCACCAGGCAGCGCTCGAGGATCGGGGCGAGGTCCAGCCCGGTGGGCAGGGTGCCGAACGCGCCGCCCCAGTTGCCGCCCATCCGGGTGGCCAGGAACGCCTCGGCGACCGCGGGGTGGCCGTGGCGTACCAGCAGCGAACCCTGCAGTGCCAGACAGATGTCCTCGGCGACCTTGCGGGCCCGGTACTCCACAGCGTCGGTGTCTTCCAGCTCCGCCCGCAGCGTCGCGACGTGAACGTCGAGTCGGGCATCCTGCCCAGCGGTGGTGCCGAGTTCGTCGAAGAGCACCGCCACGCACTCCGGCCGGGTTGCCATGGCGCGCAACGTGTCCAGCGCGCTGACGTTTCCTGAGCCCTCCCAGATACCCATCAGCGGCGCCTCGCGGTAGAGCCGCGGCATGCCGGAGTCCTCGGCGTACCCGTTGCCGCCCAGGCATTCCATCGCCTCACCGGCGTGCGGGGTAGCACGCTTGCATACCCAGTACTTGGATGCCGCCAGGCCGATGCGGCGCAGCAGCGTCTCGCGTTCGTCGCCGCGGACCGCGCCGTCGGTGGCACCGGCCATCCGCATCGCCACGATGGTGGCGGCCTCGGCCTCGACGGCCAGATCGGCCAGCACATTTCGCATCAGGGGTTGATCGATCAGGTAGGCGCCGAACGCCTTTCGATGCTGGGCGTGGTGAATGGCCCGGGTCAGGCCGCTGCGCATGGAGGTGGCGCTGCCCAGCGTGCAGTCCAGCCGAGTGAGGTTGACCATCTCGATGATCGTCGGCACGCCGCGGCCCTCCTCGCCGACCAGCCAGGCGTGTGCGCCGTCGTACTCGACCTCGCTGGAGGCGTTGGCGTGGTTGCCCAGTTTGTTCTTGAGCCGCTGGATGAACATCCGGTTGCGGGTGCCGTCGGGCAGAACCCGGGGCAGCATGAAACAGCTCAGCCCACCCGGTGCCTGGGCGAGCACCAGGAAGATGTCGCTCATCGCTGCCGAGGTGAACCACTTGTGCCCGGTGATCCGGTAGCTGCCGTCCCCGGCGGCCACCGCCTGGGTGGTGCCGGCCCGAACGTCGGAGCCGCCCTGTTTCTCGGTCATCGACATCCCGGCGGTGATCCCTGCCTTGGACGTGGGCACCGTCAGCTCCGGGTCGTATTCGCGGCTGGTGAGCAGCGGCTCGTAGACCTTGGCCAGCTCGGCGTTGTGGCGCAGCGCCGGAACCACGGCATAGGTCATCGAGATGGGACACACATGACCGGGTTCGGGCGTCCACACCGACATCTTCGCGGCGCGGACCACGTGGGCGCCGGGACGCGGGTCGGCCCACGGGGCGGCATGCAGTCCGTGCGCGATCGCCGTGCGCATCAGTTCGTGGTAGGCGGGGTCGTACTCGATCTCATCGACGCGGTGGCCGTACCGGTCATGGGTGTGCAGCACCGGCCGGTTCCAGTCGGCCAGGTCACCCCAGCGTTGGGCCGTGGCGCTGCCCGAGAGCGCCCCGAGTTCGGTGACCTCGTCGAGGCCCCATTGGCCGCCTTCGCGGATCAGCGCCTCGATCAGCACCGGCGAACTCGCCGGATTGTGATCGACCAGCGGCGGGACTTGATTGGTGACGACGTGGGTGTCCGACATACCTCCACTGTTACACTTTCTGGACAACTGCACAAGATACGTAATATGGCATGCTGCTAGCCGTGCAGCCGAACACCGCCGTCCACGCGTCCACCCAGTGGCTCGAGCACCAGCCGGTGCCGGCCGAGCAAGCGCTGGCCGGTACCCCGCACACCGGCGTCGCCGAACTCGGGCGCTTCGGCGGCCTCGAAGTCGGAGTGTGGGAGATGACGCCCGGAGTCATGAGCGACGTCGAGGCCGACGAGGTGTTCGTCGTGCTGTCCGGGGCGGCGACCGTCGAATTCGACGACGGCACTCCCCCGTTGACGCTGGGCCCCGGTGACGTGGTCCGGCTGGCCGAAGGCGCCCGCACGGTGTGGACGGTCACCGAGACGCTGCGCAAGGTGTACCTGACCGGCTAGCGCGGGTGCGCGGCGAAGAAATCCCAGATCGTCTGCGTCGCGAAAGCCGGCCACTCGTGCCCGCCGCCGGCCACCGTGACCAGCTCGACGCTTCGCCCGCTCGGGCAGTCGGCGACCGACGTCGTCAGCGCCCCGTTGACCGCCGTCACCGGTGGCGCGCACCGGTCGACGTCACGCCAGAAAGCGTTGACTTCCGGCACCGCCGGACCGTCGATGTGGGCGAAGCCCTCGCCGGGTTGGCCGCCGTAGCGGATCATCGGATCGGCCGTGCCGTGGATGTGCACAACCGACGTCGGCGACGGCGACGGGCAGCTGTCGAGCTGGGTCGCCGAGTCCGGGCCGATGGCGGCGAAAACCGCTGTGGTGCAAGCGAGTTTGTACGCCATCATGCCGCCGTTGCTGATGCCGGTGGCGTAGATCCGGGTCGGGTCGATACCGATGTTGCCGGCGATGTCGCGTACCGCCGCGGTGATGAAGGCGACGTCGTCGACGTCGTCGCGGCTGGAGCGTCCGCAACAGTCGCCACCGGAATTCCAGGCCCGCCCGAGTCCGTCGGGATAGGCGACGACGAATTTCGCCGAGTCGGCCAAGTCATTCCAGCCGTAGGACCGCTCCGCCTGCGCGGCGCTACCGAACCCACCGTGCAGCATGACGACCAGCGGCGCGGCCGGTGGCAGCCCAGCGGGCAGATAGAGCCGGTAGCTCCGGTCGACGCCACCGACGGTGATCGTGTGCGCCGTCGCACCCGCGGTGAACGGGGCCGGCGCAGCGGATCCGGACGGCGCGCAGGCTGCGATCAGTAATAGGACCCCTAGTAGCGCGACGACTCGGGTCCGCACGCGTCAGCCTGAGACGTTGTCGCGGAGGAAGGCGATGTCGTTCTTGCGGCCCTCGTCGGCCGTCTCACAGATCACGGGTGCACCGGCAGCGGTGACCACCGCGACCAACAGTTGCGGATCAATTTGTCCGGCACCAAAATTCGCGTGGCGGTCAGCACCGGAACCTTTGGCGTCGCGGGAGTCGTTGCAGTGCACCAGATCGATGCGGCCGGTGATCGACTTGATGCGCTCGACGGCGTCGATCAGCTCCTCGCCGGCCGCCCACGCGTGGCAGGTGTCCAGGCAGAAACCGATGCCGGTGTCGCCGATGCGCTCCCACAGCCTGCCGATGGTGTCGAAATGCCGGGCCATCGCGTGGTCACCGCCCGCGGTGTTCTCCAGGTACACCGGCACCTCGGTCTCCAGCTGCGCCAAAGCTTTGACCCAGCGCTCGAAACCGGCCTCCATGTCGTTGTCGTCAGCATGGCCGCCGTGCACGATCACCGCCGTCGCGCCGATCTCGGTGGCGGCGTCGCAGGTGTCCTGCAGGATCTTGCGCGACGGGATACGCACCCGGTTGTTGGCCGAGGCGACGTTGATCAGATACGGCGCGTGCACGTAGAGCGGGATCGGCGAGCGGCGCAGCGCGTCGGCATCCTCGCGGGGCTTGGGCTTCTTCCAGCTCTGCGGGTCACCCAGAAAGAACTGCACCGCGTCGGCATCGTCGTGCAGCGCACCCGCCAACGGGTTGTCGGAGCGGACGTGGGAACCGATGAGCACGCCTGCCACTCTAGGCCGGTACCGACGCGGACGCCTCCCCCACCGAACGGTCCATCGCCGCGAACGGGCGTGTTCCCAGCCGTCTGGCTCAGTCTCGCCAAAACAGGTGATGGATCACGCCGATCGGACTCGGCACCACGTCGTGATGAAAGCGGTCATCGAGTTCGTCCGGGGATTCCCACAACCGCTCTCCGGCGCCGATGTGCACGGCCGGGGCGACGGCGACATGCAGGGTGTCCACCAGACCTGCGTCGAGGAACTCCTTGACGGTCGAGACGCCGCCACCGAGGCGGACGTCCTTGCCACCAGCTGCCTGCCTGGCCTGCTCGAGCACCGTCGCCGGATCACCCGAGACGAAGTGGAACGTCGTATCCGACAACGTGAAAGACGGCCGCTCGTGGTGGGTCAGAACAAACACGGGTGTGTGAAACGGCGGCTCCTGACCCCACCAGCCCTGCCAATCGTGGTCCTGCCACCGGCCGCGCTGGGGCCCGAACTTGTTGCGACCCATGATCTCGGCGCCGATGTTGTGGCTGAAATCCCGAGTGAAGTAGTCGTCGATGCCCCGGCTACCGCCCGGCTCGCTGCGGTTAGGCCAGCTCGCGGTGGCACCGGCCCAGGTGAACATCACACCGGGGTCAGCATGCCCGAACGGGCGCTCGAGGCTCTGGTTGAGGCCGGCGCCGAAGCCATCCCCCGAGACGGTGAAGTTCTGCACTCTGAGCAATTGGGTCACGCGTTCCTCCATTGAATCGACATCAACGGTATCGACTGGAGTTCAGCCCTGAACTCATCGCCGGCACAAAGAGTAGGCCCCTGGGACGTATCCCAGGGGCCTACTCTTTAGTGACTAGCGGTAGTCGCTGTACCCGTAGTCGTCCAGCGGCACCGCAGCGCCGGTGGCCTGACCGAAGTCCGGGCTGTAGTACTGATCCTCGTAGGACGGGATCGTGTACGCCGCGGCCCGGGCCTCCTCGGTGGGCTGCACCTGGATATTGCGGTAGCGGTTGATACCGGTACCGGCCGGGATCAGCTTGCCGATGATCACGTTCTCCTTCAGACCCTGCAGCTTGTCGCTGCGGCAGTTGATCGCCGCATCAGTCAGCACGCGAGTGGTCTCCTGGAACGACGCCGCCGACAGCCACGAGTCGGTGGCCAGCGACGCCTTGGTGATACCCATCAGCACCGGACGGCCGGCCGCGGGCTCAGCGCCCTCGGCAACCACCCGACGGTTCTCGGCCTCGAACTCGCCGCGCTCGGTCAGCGAGCCGGGCAGGAACTCCGTTGCGCCCGAATCGATGATCGTGACGCGCCGCAGCATCTGCCGGACGATGACCTCGATGTGCTTGTCGTGGATCGACACACCCTGGGCCCGGTAGACCTCCTGGACTTCCTTGACCAGGTGGATCTGAACCTTGCGCGGGCCCTCGACGCGGAGCACCTCGTGCGGGTCGGCCGAGCCCTCCATGAGCTGCTGGCCCACCTCGACGTGGTCGCCGTCGGCGAGCAGCCGCTCGGTCCCGTCGTCGTGCTTGAACACACGCAGACGCTGACGCTTGGACAGCTTGTCGTACACGACTTCCTCGCCCCCATCATCGGGAACGACGGTGATCTTGTAGAACTTGTCGCTCTCCTCCAGGCGAACCCGCCCGGCGACGTCGGCGATCGGAGCGCGGTTACGCGGAACGCGCGCCTCGAACAGCTCCTGCACGCGCGGCAGACCACCGACGATGTCGGCGCCACCGGTGACACCACCCTGGTGGAAGGTACGCATCGTCAGCTGCGTGCCGGGCTCGCCGATGGACTGCGCGGCGACAATGCCCACGGCCTCACCGATGTCGACCAGCTTGCCGGTGGCCATCGAACGGCCGTAGCACATCGCGCACACACCGGACGCGCTGGCGCAGGTGAGCACCGAACGCACCTTGACCTGCGAGATGCCGGCCTCCAGCAGCGCATCGATGGCCGGGTCGCCCAGGTCGTGTCCGGCCTCGACGATGACCGTGCCCTTCTCGTCGACCGCGTCGGCGGCCAGCGTGCGGGCGTACGCCGAGGTCTCGACGTGCGCGTCGCGCAGCAGGGTGCCGTCGGCCTGACGCTCAGCGAGGTCGACGAGGATGCCACGCTCGGTACCGCAGTCATGCTCGCGCACGATCACGTCCTGCGACACGTCCACCAGACGACGGGTCAGGTAACCCGAGTCAGCGGTACGAAGCGCGGTGTCCGCCAGACCCTTACGGGCGCCGTGGGTGTTGATGAAGTACTCCAGCACCGTCAGGCCCTCACGGAACGAGGACTTGATCGGGCGCGGGATGAACTCACCCTTCGGGTTGGTCACCAGACCCTTCATGCCGGCCAGGGTGCGGGTCTGGGTGAAGTTACCCGTCGCCCCGGAATCCACGATCGTGATGATCGGGTTGTCATCCGGGTAGTGCGCCCGCAGCGCGTTACCGACCTCTTCGGTGGCGTCCTTCCACAACTCCACCAGAGCGTCGTTGCGCTCCTGCTTGCTCAGCACGCCGCGCTGGTACTTCTTCTCGATACCGTCGGCTTCGGCCTCGTAGCGCTCGAGGATCTCCTGCTTCTCCGGCGGCACGATGACGTCGGCCATCGACACGGTGACACCCGAACGGGTGGCCCAGTAGAAGCCGGCATCCTTGAGCTTGTCGACGGTCTGCGCGACGACGATCATCGGGTAGCGCTCGGCCAGATCGTTGATGATCCGAGCCTGGACTTTCTTGTGCATCTGCTCGTTGACGAACGGATACCCCTGTGGCAGAAGCTCATTGAAGAGCACCCGGCCCAGCGTGGTTTCGGCGATCCAGGCCATGCCCGGGCGCCAGCCGTTCTCACCGAACAGCTCGCTCTCGACATCGTGCGGCGGGCGCAGCTGCGTCAGTCGCACCTTGATCTGCGCACGAACACTGAGCACACCGCGGTCGAGAGCCATGATGGCCTCGGAGGGCGAGCTGTACACACCGAACTCCGGGGCATCCTTGCCGGCCGCCGCGTACTCACCGAGGCTGCCGGGGATGTGCGTGGTCAGGAAGTACAGCCCGGTGACCATGTCCAGACGCGGCATGGCGAGCGGCTTACCCGACGCCGGCGACAGGATGTTGTTGCTCGACAGCATCAGCACCCGGGCCTCGGCCTGCGCCTCGGCACTCAGCGGCAAGTGCACCGCCATCTGGTCACCGTCGAAGTCGGCGTTGAACGCCTCACAGACCAGCGGGTGCAGCTGAATGGCCTTACCCTCCACCAGCTGCGGCTCGAAGGCCTGGATACCCAGGCGGTGCAGCGTGGGTGCACGGTTCAGCAGAACCGGGTGCTCGGCGATGACCTCTTCGAGGACGTCCCACACCTGCGGACGCTGACGCTCCACCATCCGCTTGGCGCTCTTGATGTTCTGCGCGTGGTTCAGGTCGACCAGACGCTTCATCACGAACGGTTTGAACAGCTCGAGCGCCATCAGCTTGGGCAGACCACACTGGTGCAGCTTGAGCTGCGGGCCGACCACGATGACCGAACGGCCCGAGTAGTCGACGCGCTTGCCGAGCAGGTTCTGGCGGAACCGGCCCTGCTTGCCCTTGAGCAGATCGCTCAGCGACTTCAGCGGACGGTTGCCAGGACCGGTGACGGGGCGGCCACGACGACCGTTGTCGAACAGCGCGTCCACCGACTCCTGAAGCATGCGCTTCTCGTTGTTGACGATGATCTCGGGCGCACCGAGGTCGATCAGTCGCTTGAGCCGGTTGTTGCGGTTGATCACGCGGCGGTACAGATCGTTGAGGTCCGAGGTGGCGAAACGGCCACCGTCGAGCTGGACCATCGGGCGCAGCTCCGGCGGGATCACCGGGACCGCGTCGAGCACCATGCCCATGGGCGAGTTGCCCGACTGCTGGAAGGCCGCGACGACCTTCAGCCGCTTGAGCGCACGCAGCTTCTTCTGGCCCTTGCCGCTGCGGATGACCTCGCGCAGCGACTCGGCCTCGGCGTCGATGTCGAAGTTCTGGATGAGCTTCTGGATCGACTCCGCGCCCATCGAGCCCTCGAAGTACTCGCCGTAGCGGTCGACGAGCTCGCGGTAGAGGTTCTCGTCGACGATGAGCTGCTTGGGAGCCAGCTTGGTGAAGGTGCTCCAGATCTCGTCGAGCCGATCCAGCTCACGCTGGGCCCGGTCGCGCAGCTGACGCATCTCGCGCTCGCCGCCGTCGCGCACCTTGCGGCGCACATCGGACTTGGCACCCTCGGCCTCCAGCTCGGCCAGGTCGGCCTCGAGCTTCTGGGCGCGGGCCTCCAGGTCGGAGTCACGCTGATCGGCGACGGCCTTCTTCTCGACCTCCATCTCGGCTTCGAGGGTGGAGAGCTCGTTGTGGCGCATCTCGGTGTCGACCGCGGTGATCACGTAGGCCGCGAAGTAGATGATCTTCTCGAGATCCTTCGGGGCCAGGTCGAGCAGGTAGCCCAAGCGCGACGGGACGCCCTTGAAGTACCAGATGTGCGTGACGGGAGCGGCCAGCTCGATGTGGCCCATCCGCTCACGACGCACCTTGGCGCGAGTGACCTCGACGCCGCAGCGCTCGCAGATGATGCCCTTGAAGCGGACACGCTTGTACTTGCCGCAGTAGCACTCCCAGTCGCGAGTCGGTCCGAAGATCTTCTCGCAGAACAGGCCGTCCTTCTCTGGCTTGAGCGTGCGGTAGTTGATGGTCTCCGGCTTCTTGACCTCGCCGTAGGACCAGTTGCGGATGTCGTCCGCGGTCGCAAGACCGATCCGGAGTTCATCGAAGAAGTTGACGTCTAGCACGTAACTCCCTTTCCCCTTTCGGGACTAGAAAACTAACTACAGGCCGTGGGCAACGCCCACGATCAGGCGAGATCCTCGACGGAGGCAGATTCATTGCGGGACAGGTTGATTCCGAGGTTGGCAGCAGCGCGCTCCAGGTCCTCGTCATCGCCGTCACGCATCTCGATCGCGGCACCGTCACTCGACAGGACCTCGACGTTGAGGCACAGCGACTGCAGCTCCTTGAGCAGCACCTTGAACGACTCGGGAATGCCCGGCTCGGGGATGTTCTCGCCCTTGACGATCGCCTCGTAGACCTTGACCCGGCCGACGGTGTCGTCGGACTTGATGGTCAAGAGCTCCTGCAGCGTGTACGCCGCGCCGTAGGCCTGCATGGCCCAGCACTCCATCTCGCCGAACCGCTGGCCACCGAACTGCGCCTTACCGCCCAGCGGCTGCTGGGTGATCATCGAGTACGGACCGGTCGAGCGGGCGTGGATCTTGTCGTCCACCAGGTGGTGCAGCTTGAGGATGTACATGTAGCCGACGGTCACCGGGTACGGGAACGGCTCACCGCTGCGGCCGTCGTAGAGCACGGCCTTGCCGTCACCGTCGACGAGCACTTCGCCGTCGCGGTTGGGCAGCGTCGAAGCCAGCAGACCCTGCAGCTCCTCCTCGCGGGCACCGTCGAACACCGGCGTCGAGACGATGGAGTCCGGTTGCGACTCCCGCAGCTCGTCCGGCAGGTTCGCGGCCCACTCGGGTGTGCCGTCGACCTTCCAGCCGGCCTTGGCCACCCACCCGAGGTGGGTTTCCAGGATCTGGCCGATGTTCATCCGTCGCGGCACACCGTGGGTGTTCAGGATGATGTCCACTGGGGTGCCGTCCGGCAGGAACGGCATGTCCTCGATGGGCAGGATCTTGCCGATGACGCCCTTGTTGCCGTGGCGGCCGGCGAGCTTGTCACCGTCGGAGATCTTGCGCTTCTGGGCCACGTAGACGCGGACCAGCTCGTTGACACCGGCGGGCAGTTCGTCGTCATCCTCGCGGCTGAACACCCGGATGCCGATGACCTTGCCGGACTCACCGTGGGGCACCTTGAGCGACGTGTCGCGGACTTCGCGGGCCTTCTCACCGAAGATCGCACGCAGCAGCCGCTCCTCGGGGGTCAGCTCGGTCTCGCCCTTCGGGGTGACCTTGCCGACCAGGATGTCGCCGTCACGGACCTCGGCGCCGATGCGGATGATGCCGCGCTCGTCGAGGTCGGCGAGCACCTCATCGGAGACGTTCGGGATGTCCCGGGTGATCTCCTCGGCGCCCAGCTTGGTGTCGCGGGCATCGATCTCGTGCTCTTCGATGTGAATCGAGGTGAGCACGTCCTCCTCAACCAGACGGCTGGAGAGGATGATCGCGTCCTCGTAGTTGTGGCCTTCCCACGGCATGATCGCCACGAGCAGGTTCTTGCCCAGTGCCATCTCACCGTTCTCGGTGCACGGCCCGTCGGCGAGGACCTGGCCCGACTCGACACGCTGCCCGGCATCCACGATCGGACGCTGGTTGGCGCAGGTGCCGTGGTTGGACCGGGCGAACTTACGCATCCGGTAGGTGTGCCGGGTGCCGTCGTCGGCCATCACGGTGATGTAGTCGGCCGAAACCTCTTCGACCACACCGGATTTCTCGGTCACGACCACGTCGCCGGCGTCGATGGCCGCACGCAGCTCCATGCCGGTGCCGACCAGCGGTGCCTCAGAGCGCACCAGCGGAACCGCCTGGCGCTGCATGTTGGCACCCATCAGGGCGCGGTTGGCGTCGTCGTGCTCGAGGAACGGGATCATCGCCGTCGCGACCGACACCATCTGGCGCGGTGAGACGTCCATGAAGTCGACCTCGGCCGGCGTCACGTTCTCGACCTCGCCGCCCTTACGGCGGACCAGGACGCGGGACTCGGTGAAGCTGCCCTTGTCGTCGATCGGCGAGTTGGCCTGCGCCACGACGTGGCGGTCCTCCTCGTCGGCGGTCAGGTAGTGGATCTCGTCGGTGACGACACCGTCGACGACCTTGCGGTACGGAGTCTCGATGAAGCCGAACGGGTTGACCCGCGCGTACACCGACAACGAACCGATCAGACCGATGTTCGGGCCCTCAGGCGTCTCGATCGGGCACATCCGGCCGTAGTGGCTGGAGTGCACGTCGCGGACCTCGAGGCCGGCACGCTCACGGGACAGACCACCGGGGCCCAGCGCCGACAAACGGCGCTTGTGGGTCAGACCCGACAGCGGGTTGTTCTGGTCCATGAACTGCGACAGCTGGCTGGTGCCGAAGAACTCCTTGATCGCCGCCACGACGGGACGGATGTTGATCAGGGTCTGCGGCGTGATCGCCTCGACGTCCTGCGTGGTCATCCGCTCGCGGACGACGCGCTCCATCCGGGACAGGCCGACCCGGATCTGGTTCTGGATCAGCTCACCCACGGTGCGCAGACGGCGGTTGCCGAAGTGGTCGATGTCGTCGACCTCGACGGGAACCTCGACGCCGCCGGGGGCGGTCATCGTCGGCTGGCCCTCGTGCAGACGCACCAGGTACTCGATGGTGGCGACGATGTCCTCTTCGGTCAGCGTCGAGCTGGTGATCGGCTGGCCGGCGTTGAGGCCCAGCTTCTTGTTCACCTTGTAGCGGCCCACCCGGGCCAGGTCGTAGCGCTTGTCCTTGAAGAACAGGTTCTCCAGCAGGGTCTGCGCGGACTCCTTGGTGGGGGGCTCGCCCGGGCGCAGCTTGCGGTAGATGTCCAGCAGCGCCTCGTCGGTGCCGGCGGTGTTGTCCTTCTCCAGCGTCGACATCATGATCTCGGAGAAGCCGAAGCGCTCCCGGATCTGCTCGGCGGTCCAGCCGAGCGCCTTGAGCAGCACGGTGACCGGCTGGCGACGCTTGCGGTCGATGCGCACACCGACGGTGTCGCGCTTGTCGACGTCGAACTCCAGCCACGCGCCGCGGCCGGGGATCACCTTGACGCTGTGCAACGTCTTCTCGGTGGACTTGTCGATGGTCTCGTCGAAGTACACACCCGGCGAGCGGACCAGCTGGCTCACCACGACACGCTCGGTGCCGTTGATGATGAAGGTGCCCTTCTCGGTCATCATCGGGAAGTCACCCATGAAGACCGTCTGGCTCTTGATCTCACCGGTGTTGTTGTTGATGAACTCGGCCGTGACGAACAGCGGGGCCGCGTACGTCATGTCCTTGTCTTTGCACTCGTCCACCGGCGCCTTGACCTCGTCAAAGCGCGGGTCGGAGAAGCTCAGCGACATCGAACCGGAGAAGTCCTCGATGGGCGAAAGCTCGGCGAGGACCTCTTCGAGGCCGCCGACCGGGCTGGGATCGCCCTGGGCGATCGCCTTCTGCCGCCACTCGTCCGCACCGATCAACCACTTGAAGGAATCGGTTTGCACGTCGAGCAGGCCGGGAACCTCTAGAGGCTCACGCAGCTTGGCGAACGAAACTCGTTTCGGTGCTCCGGGAACGGAGTTAGAAGTAGTAGTTGATTTGCTCTGGCTAGAGACTGCCAAGATGCATCCTTCCAGCACCTAATGCGACTGCCCGGAAAAATCCGGCTCGCCGCGAGATCTGCGTCGGTTCAGGCTGGCGTTCTCAAGGACCAAAGCCTGTCCCCGACGCACGCGACACGCGAATAGGTCACTGAGCTGGAGATATTCGCTCAGGCGTGGACCACGGTGTCAGGTGCGGGTTGAGGTGGGCAGGAGGCAGCCAGCGCAACGTCCAACAATAGCGCAGAACGGCGCATTCCTCAACAACCGCATGCCGGGTTGGCTGGCGCTGGCTGGCGGACTAGCTACCCATGCACACATGCTGGTCAACAGACTGACCCGTTTGCGCCCTTCCGTCAAGGGATAACGCGGTGTTTGGTGTGTAAAACTTCCGCCGGATCGGTCAGACGGTGACGGTCGCCGGGTACTGCTGTGTGGGCGTGATCGGCCCCCACACCCCGAGTTGCCGGGCCCGCGCGACGAGGTCGTCGTACTCGGTGGCGGGGATGGTCTGATCCCGGGTCAGGATGTAGCCGGAGAAGCGCGTCGGGTCGCTGACGATGACCCACTTGTAGTTGGGGTCATAGTCGAGGATCCAGTAGTTGCCGGGCTCGGCGCTGCTCGGCGTGCTACCGAAGAAGCCCACGTCGAGGCGCGTGTTGAACGCCGGGTTCACCGAAACCGCGGAGCCGGTGATGTTGGACTGCGGCCCGTTGGGACCGAAGTAGTTGCCCGAGTTCTGCACCTTGACCGTGCCGTCCGGGTTCAGCGTGTACACCGCCTTGGTGTTGACCAGCCCCCAGGCGAACGGCAGCTTCACACTGCCCTGCTCGTACCAGGGCACCCCGTTGGCGTACTTGGTGACGTCCACCGGCGGCGGGGCGGGCAACGTGGTTGCTCCTGCTTCGCCCATGACGATCGGCTGGTTGGGGACGTACGTGCCGTTGTTGGGGTTGCCGTAGATGCCGTAGAGCGGGTCCGTGGGGCTCTTGCCGGCATAGATGTCGTTGATCCATCCGGAGGCGAAGGTGCGCACCGCATCCTTTGCTCCCGGCGGCGACGGCCGGACGATGATGGCGCTGGCGATCTCGCCGAGCCAGGCGAACAGGTTGTTGCCCTGGATAACGTCGGTGTGCGAGCCGTTGTCGATCTGGACGCCGTAGAACTGGTCGCCGTAGAACTGCTGCATCAGTTCGGTGGCCACACCGTAGGCGTTCCAGCTCTGCGGCGGCGCCGCGATCTGATAGTCCGGGATTCCCGCGTTCTGCAGCGCGGTCAGCGAGTCGGTGAACAGCGGGTTGCGCGAGACGCCGTCGAACATCACCACGCCGAGCAGGTTGTCCACCTGATCGGTCTGGGTGATCAGCGCGCCGACCGCGGTGGCGAAGTTGCCGCCCGCAGAGTGCCCGGTGAGCAGGAACTTCTCCGGCAGGACTCCGGAGAATCCGGCGGCGTTGGCGCTGATGTTCAGCGCCGAGCGGCTGCCCTCGAACATCGACGCGACGGCTTGTTGCATCACCGAGCCGCCGAGGTAGCAGCCCGGGCACAGCGGGTTGTCGAACCAGAAGATGTTCGGCACCACGACGATGCTGTTGGTCTGCTGGGCCAGCTCCTGGGCCATACTGCCGTACCAGTCCTTGAAGCCCAGGAAGCCGTGCTGCAGCCAGATGATGCCGTTGGCCTGCACGGTTCCGTCGGCCTGGGTCGGGAAGTACCAGTCGGCCGGGGCGGCGTAGCCGTTGGTGCCGGCCGGGATGTCGAGCACGGCGGAGCCGGTCCGCACGCCGGTGACGCCGTTACCCACAGTCGCCACGGGTGTGTTGGGGTTCAGTCCGTTGTTGCCGCTGTTGACCGCCGGGGGCAGGTGGAAGCCGAACAGTCCGCCGACGGTGTCGATCAGACCCTTGACGAGGTAGTCGCCGAACGACAGCTGGTTGGCCTCCGCGGCGGGTAGCCCGACCGCGGCGGTCGGACCCATGATGATCTGCTGATTGGACGCCGCGTACAGGCCGTACTTCGGGTCCTGCGGGGTCGCCCCGGCATACATGTCGTTGATCCACCCGTCGCTGAGGGTGTACACCGCTGCGGTGTTGCCCGCGGGCACCGGCTTGGTCACCAGCTGCAGCACGAGGTCTAAGAGAGGGTTGACCCCGAGCATCGAGTCGACATGTGAGCCGCCCTGCAACACCACGCCGACGAACTGGCCGGGCAGGGTGGCTGCGAGCACATTGGTGGTGGCGCCGAACAGATTCCAGCTCTGCGCCGGGGCGGCAATCTGGTAGACCGGCTTGTTCGCGGCGGCCAGAGTAGACACCTGGGTGGCGAATGAACCGTCCAGCGCCCCATTGGAGACACCGTCGAACATCACCACGCCGACGAGGTCGGTGGGGTCGTACTGGGCGTCGGCGCCCTCGAGGTAGTCGTCGGCGACCGCGGTGGCGAACCCGCCACCGGCGGAGTGCCCGGCGAGCACGAAGCGCTCGGGCAGAGCGGTGCCGGTGAATCCGGCCGCCGTCGCACTGGCCAGCAGCGTGGCGCGGTCGGGGCCCAGCAGCGCTGCCGCGTCGACCTGGGTGACCTGGCAGGTGAGGCAGCCGCCGGAGAACGTGATCGGAATCGACGACAGGGTCGGGGCCACCACGATGCTGTTGGTCTGCTTGGCCAGATCCTGGGCCAGTGCCGAATAGAAGGTATTGGTGGCACCGAATCCGTGCTGCAACCAGATGACGCCCTGGGCGGCGACGGTGCCGTCGGCCTGGGTCGGGAAGTACCAGTCGGCGGCGACGGTCTGGCCGATGAAGGCACCGGGGAGGTCCAGCCGGGAGTGGCCGATCAGGACACCGGTGACGCCGTTGGTGCCGTTGGGCAGCAGTACCGCCGAGCTCGTCACCTGTGCGGCGGGGTCGGTGGTGGCAGCCGCTGTGCGGGGAGCGATGCCCAGACCCGAGAGCAGGTTGAGCATTGCGGTGGCGAGCAGGCCGGACGCGGGCGCGGGAGTGGCGGCGGCGCTGGCGGTCAGGGTGCCGGCCGACGCGAGGATCTGGTTGATCTGAGCCTGCCGGGCCGCAGCCTCTGCCGCCCGGCGCGACGTCCCGACGGTAACGGACACCGGGACGTCCTGCGCTGCCGCGGCCTGTGTCGTGGCGACGTCGGTGGTGGCGGCAGCGGTGGCGGATGCCGGGGTTGCGGCCTGGTCGGCCGCGTCGGCGGTACCGGTATCGACCTTCGCGGTGGTCGGTGTGGCGGGCTTGGGTGTTGTCTTGTCGACACTCGACCGCGACGACGATCGTCCGGCCGAGGCCGACGACGGTGATGCCGTTCCCGATTTCGCCTCGGCGGCGCGCTTGCTGCCTCCGGTGGCTTTTCCGCTCGACGGCGAGGAGTCCGAGGACGCCTGCGGCTTGCCTGAGCTGTCGTCGGTGCCGTCGGCGTGGGCTGCGCCCGCCCCCGACAACAACGCCGCGCCCAATCCGACGACCACTGCACCAGTGCCCAACAAGACGCGACGTTCAGCCATCCACTCCAGCCTTCCTATTGACGACTTCGAAAACGTACTCAGATCAGCGGGCGTCGGTATACGAAATCCGTTGTGCCGACACGACACGTCATAAGTTCGTCAGACCGCGACGGAGGCTGGTTGAGTCGGCAGCACGATGCCGGCGGCCTGACCGAAGATGATCGGCCGGCCCGCCGCGCCGTAGTAGCCGTAATGCGGGTCGGCCGGACCGCCGCCGGTATAGAAGTCGTTGATCCATCCGTCGGCCAGCGTGTAGACCGCTGCGGTGTTACCTGCCGGGGACGGCCTGGTGGCAAGCTGCGCGAAGAAGTCGATAAGCGGATTGCCGCCCAGCATCGAATCGACGTGTGACCCGTCTACCAACTCGACCCCGACGAATTGGCCTGGCCGGCCCGCAGTCAGGTCGCCGGTGGTCTGGCCGTTGACGTTGAGGGCCTGCGGCGGCGCCGCGATCTGATACACCGGGATCCCGGCCAGTGAGGTCAGCGCATTGCCGAACATGGTGGAGTCGATGGCGACTCCGTCGAACATGACGACGCCGAGGAGATGGTTCTCGTCACCGGCGGCCAGCGCGTCCTCGTAGAAGCCGCCGGAGATGGCAGCCAGGCCGCCGCCCGCGGAGTGCCCGCTGAGGATGAAGGACTCGGGCAGCGTTCCGATGTAGCCGGCCTGGCTGGCGCTGATGGTCAGTGCGGCCCGGTCTCCGAGGAACAGTGACGCGACGCCCTGCTGCATGGGAATCCCGGACAGGAAGCAGCCGGCGCATGTCGGCGACGGGAATGACGGCAGCGTCGGGGCCACCACGATGCTGTTGGTCTGCTGGGCAAGCGACATTGCCAGTGCGGAGTACCACGGGGCTTGCGACAAAAAGCCGTGCTGGAGATAGATCAGGCCGGTGGCGTTGACCGAGCCGTCGGCCTGGGTCGGTAGATACCAGTCCGTGGGTGCCGTGTAGGAATTCGACCCGACCGGGATCGTCAATGTCGAGTGGCCGGTCTTCACGCCTGTCACGCCGTTGGGCGTCGGAGCCGGGTCTGTGGGGACCGGCGCCGTCGGGGCGAGGGCAACTGGTGTGCCAGCCGATCCACCGAAGATCAGCGGCAGTGTGACGGCGGTCCAGGCCCGCATGGCCTGCTCGAGGGGGCTCAGGGAGTTGGCGATCGGGGTGGGCAGTACGACGGCGGCGGCGTCACCCATGATGATCGGCTGGCCGGCGGTGCCGTAGAGGCCGTACACCGGGGCCTGCGGTCCGGCACCGGCGTAGAAGTCGTTGATCCAGCCGGTGCTCAGCGTGTACGTGGCCTGGGTGTTGCCGGGGGCGGACCACCGGGTGACCAGCTGGGCGGAGATGTCGATCAGGGGGTTCGACCCGAGCATCGAGTCGACGTGCGAGCCGTTGACGAGCACGACGCCGTCGAACTGGCCGGGGCGCAACGCCAGCAGTTGATCGGTGGTGACGCCGAAGGCGTTCCACGTCTGGGCCGGAGAGGCGATCTGATAGACCGGGGTGTTGCGGGTGTCCAGGCTGGTGATGGCCTGCGGCAGGGTGCCGTTCATGTTGACGCCGTCGTACATCACCACGCCGAGCAAATGGTTGGTGTCCGTGGGCTTCAGGCTGTCGATGTAGTAGCCGCCCACTGATACCGACCAGCCGCCGCCCGCGGAATGCCCGGCCAGGATGAAGTCCTCGGGCAGGGTGCCCTGGAATCCGGCGGCGTTGGCGCTGACGTTCAGCGCGGCCCGCTCACCGGTGAACATGCTGGCCGCACCCTGCTGCAACGAGACGCCGTAGAGCGTGCAACCCGGACAACCCAGGGACGGGAACGACGAGAGCGTCGGTGCGACGACCACGCTGTTGGTCTGCTGGGCCAGGGTGGTGGCCAGTGCCGAGTAGAAGGCCTTGTCGGCCAGGAAGCCGTGCTGCAGCCAGATGACGCCCTTGGCCGCGACGGTGCCGTCGGCCTGGGTCGGCATATACCAGTCGGCCGGGGCGTCGTAGGAGGTCGATCCGGCGGGGATGGTCAGCGTCGAGTGGCCCACCTTGACCCCGGTGACACCGTTGGTGGCCGACGGGGCGACGACCGCGGCGAGGCTGTGATTGCCGGTACCCACCGTTGTGGCCGAGGTGGGCGTGGCCAGGCTGGTCTGGCCCGTCTGGACCTGCGCCGGGCGGCCGGTCCTGCCGGTGGCTTTCGACGCTGCCGGCGTGGCGGGCGTGAGGTCGGCAGTGGTGGCGTCGGTGCGCGCACCCGAGACCACGGCGGCCGGGGCCGCGTGACGCGTAGCGGTCGCTGCCGCGACGGTGCTGTTCGGCGCCGGCGCGGCCGACGATGTGGAGGTGTCGGCGTGGCGGCCGCTGGCCCCGACGTCGGCCGAGGCCGAGCCTGCACCGGTCAGCAGTGCGGCGCCGAGTCCGGCGAAGACGGCGGCGGTACCCCACCAGACCCGTCGGTTCTTGAGCACCCGACCCCTCCCTGTGACGATCGGGCAAAGGTATCGAAGGCACCGGGTTACTGACGGTGGTTTGGCCCTTTTGTCACGCGGCCTGGTTCAGGCGGGGCGTACGGCGACCGGAATGCCGGTGAGCCGGGCCATCCCTTCCAACGGCTCGACGTGCTCCGGCGCCGAGGACATCAGCTGGTTGATCGTTGGCTCCGCCCGCCCCCTGGCTTTGGTAGCAGCTGTAGGCGAAGGGCTTAGCTCGTGGTGTCGTCGGCGTGCGCGGCGTGGGCGGGCTCGCCGACGAACGTGTGGGTCGGCAGCTTGTGGGTGCCTTCCAGGTCGTCGAGGATCGCCTGCTGAGCGGCCGGGGGCAACGTGTGCAGGATCTGGCGCACACGGGCCTGGCGACGACCGACGGCCTGACGCTCGGGCAGGCCCGGGGTCGCCTGGATCTGCGGCGGCACCCCTTCGATGTCTTCGACACCACCGTCATGGTGGCCGGCGTCGGCCAGGGCCTGCTCCTCGGCCATCGTCGACTCGTCCTTCTCCTCCGACATGCCGATCGGACCGATGCGGCGGCCGTTGAGGAACTGCTTGACGACGGGTTCGTCGCTGGTCAGCAGCACCTCGCGGGGGCCGAACATCACCAGGTGCTTGCGGAACAGCATGCCCATGTTGTCGGGCACGGTGCGCGCGATGTTGATGTTGTGGGTCACGATCAGGATCGTGGCGTCGATCTGGGCGTTGATGTCGATGAGCAGCTGGCTCAGGTAAGCGGTACGCACCGGGTCCAGACCGGAGTCTGGCTCGTCGCAGAGGATGATCTGGGGATCGAGGACCAGCGAGCGGGCCAGCCCGGCTCGCTTCTTCATACCGCCGGAGATCTCGCCGGGGAACTTGTTCTCGTCACCGCCGAGGCCGACCATGTCGAGCTTCTCCATGACGATCTGGCGGATCTCGCTTTCCTTCTTCTTCGTATGCTCGCGAAGCGGGAACGCGGTGTTGTCGTAGATATTCATCGAGCCGAACAGAGCGCCGTCCTGGAACATGACGCCGAACAGCGTGCGGATCTCGTAGAGCTCTTTGGCCGAGCACTGGATGATGTCGGTGCCGTCGACGATGATCTTGCCGCGCTCGGGGCGCAGCAGACCGATCAGCGACTTGAGGAACACCGACTTACCGGTACCGGACGGACCGAGCAGCACGCTGACCTCACCGGCGGGGATGTCCAGCGTCACGTCCTCCCAGATGCGCTGAGAACCGAACGACTTGGTCAGTCCCTCGACCTGAATACCAATGCCCACGCGAGATCCTTCCGCCCACACCGATGTTCCACTGGCTCGACGGCCTGTGGTTTGAGTCACTGTAGCGCACGAGGTTAGCGCTCACTCAGTTTGTGCACCTACCTGTAATCGACCGGTAGTCATTGCGCAGGGAGCAACGAAAAACCCCCGCGAGCACGATGGCTCGCAGGGGTTTTCGTGGCTACGGAAACTACTTGACGGTGACCGTGGCGCCAGCGGCCTCGAGCTTGGCCTTGGCGTCCTCGGCGGCCTCCTTGGTGACCTTCTCGAGCAGCGGCTTGGGAGCGCCGTCGACGAGGTCCTTGGCCTCCTTGAGGCCCAGGCCGGAAACGATCTCGCGGACGACCTTGATGACGCCGATCTTCTTGTCGCCGGCGCCCTCGAGGACGACGTCGAACTCCGACTGCTCCTCGGCGGCCTCGGCCGGGGCACCGCCGGCGGCGGGACCAGCAGCCGCAACGGCGACCGGAGCGGCCGCGGTGACGTCAAAGGTCTCCTCGAAGGCCTTCACGAACTCAGAGAGCTCGAGCAGGGTCAGTTCCTTGAACGCGTCGAGCAGTTCTTCGGTGGACAGCTTTGCCATGGTGGTTCCTTTTCTCTATCGGGTTGGGTTGGTTGGTCTCAGGCGGCGGATTCTTCGCCGGCCTTCTTCTCTTGCAGAGCTGCAGCAAGGCGCGCGACCTGGGACGCGGGCGCGATGAACAGCGCTGCGGCCTGGGACTGCTTTGCCTTCAGAGCGCCGGCGACGCGCGACAGCAGCACCTCGCGCGACTCGAGGTCAGCGATCTTCTCGACCTCGGTGAGGGTCAGGGCGCGACCCTCCATGTAGCCGCCCTTGATGACGAGGGCTTTGTGCTCCTTGGCGAATTTCTTGATCGCCTTCGCGGCGTCGACGGGCTCGCCGCTGACGAATGCGATTGCTGTCGGTCCGGCGAACAGTTCGTCGATGCCTTCGATACCGGCTTCCGCCGCAGCACGCTTGACCAGCGTGTTCTTGGCGACCGTGTAGGTGGCGTTGCCGGCCAGCGAGCGACGCAGCTCGGCCAGGTTGGCCACGGTCAGACCGCGGTACTCGGTGACGACGGTGGCCGTGGCGGCCTTGAACTGTTCGGCGATGTCGGCAACCGCGGTGGCTTTGTCAGCCTTGGCCATACATGCCTCCTTGTGGTGGTTACACCGCCGGAAGGCCAGAACACACGAACGCCCCGACGCAGAGCGGCCGGGGCGTGAAAAACCGCAGAACACTGCGGTGGAGCCTCGTCCTCCTGCGTGGGCCGCCTGGGTATCCAGGACCTTCAACCGATTGCTCGGTGACCGACGGTCTTCGGTGGAACCCGACAAGAATAGCCTGACCCGCCGCGATCAGCCAAAACGGCCGCCTGCCGCGCCACCCCTTGCCGCGAACAGGCCCAAAATCGCACGCAAAGGGCTCGGACAATGCGATTTTGCGCCTGCTCGCGGACCTATCCACAGGCTACGGCCTGGGTGCACCCGAGAATCGACCCGCTCCGCTCATCCTTCTCACGTGATCGCCGAAGCCGCTCGCGTGTTCGTTCGCAACGGCGGACTGGCCACCACCGCCCAACTACTGACGGTGATGACCCGCCAGCAGCTCGACGTTCAGGTGGCCAAGGGCGCGCTGGTCCGCGTGTGGCACGGCGTCTACGCGCGAACCGAGCCCGACCTGCTGCGCAAGCTGGCCGCATTGGACGTCCTGGCGGGCTCCAATGTCGTCGCATCGATGGGCACCGCCGCAGCGTTGTACGGCTTCGACACCGAGAACACCACCGCGGTTCACATCCTCGAACCGGGCGTCCGGACACGATCGGGCAAGGGGTTGGTTGTTCATCAGCGCACGGGTTCCCCTCTGCAGTGGGTGGCAAGCCGACGGGCGACCGCCCCGGCATGGACAGCCGTGGAGGTGGCGCGCCAATTGAGCCGGCCCCGAGCGCTTGCAACGCTCGATGCCGCCTTGCGCTCGCGGTGGTGCACACCGCTCGATCTCGAGCAGGCGGTTCGAGATCAGCGTGGGCGTCGCGGAATCGCCGCGGTTCGTGAACTACTTCGGTTCGCCGACGCACGCCCGGAGTCGGCAATGGAAAGCGAAGCGCGACTGGTCATGATCGACCACGGTCTGCCGCTTCCTGAGTTGCAGTACACGATTCACGGCGCCAACGGAGAACGCTGGCGCGTCGATTTCGCGTGGCCTCAGGCGCGGGTCGCCGCCGAGTACGACAGCGTGGAATGGCACGCAGGCAGGGCGGAGACGCTCCGGGACAAGGCGCGCTTCGCCGGTGTTCAGGAGCTGGGATGGACGATGGTCCCCATCGTCATCGACGACGTGCGACGACGACCTTCCCGGCTGGCTCAACGCCTCGACAGTCACCTACGCCGGCCGCACCTCGCCTCGTAATGCCCGCGAGCAGGCCGAAAATCGCACGAATGAGGCTGAAACAGTGCGATTTTGCGCCTACTCGCGGGCAGGTGCGCGCAGTAGTGCGGCCGCTCCCACCAGTCCAGCCTCGCCGCCGAGCGCCGCGGGTATCACCCGCAGGCCGGCGATGAAGTCCAGCCGGGCATAGCTGCGCAGTGCCGCGGTCAGCGGGTCGAACAGCACCGGTCCCGCCTTGGCCACTCCCCCGCCGATGACCACAAGATCGAGGTCGCACGTGGCGCCCACCGAGGCGATCATCGCCGCGACGGCCGTCGCGCCCCGCCGGAACGCTCGCAGCGCGATGTCGTTCCCGGCCGCGGCCGCGTCGGCGAGTTCCTTGGCGTCCGCGCCCGTCCAGCCCTGCTCTCGCGCCCATGCCGCCAGGTGCGGTCCGCTGGCGATCGCTTCGACGCAGCCGCGGGCGCCGCAGCTGCAGGCCGGCCCGTCGGTATCGACGACGACGTGCCCGACGTGTCCGGCGTTGCCCGTTCGGCCGGCGTAGGGCACCCCGTCGAGGATGAGACCGCCGCCGATACCCGTCGACACGACCATGCCGAGCATGAACTGGGCGCCCTGCCCGGCGCCGCGCCAATGCTCACCGAGCGCCATGCACAGTCCGTCGCCGCCCAGCCGCACGGGCACCCCGGGCACCGCCTCGGCGACCTTTCGCCGAATCGGGAAACCCCGCCAAACCGGGATGTTGACCGGGCTGATGGTGCCGTCGGGCAGATGGATCGGTCCGGCCGAGGAGATGCCGACGCCGTCGATCGGGCCCTCTGCCGCGGCCAGCGCCTCGGTGACGGTGCGCGCTGCCGCCGCCCACACGACGTCCGGGTCGGCCGAGCCCGGGGTGGGTTGGCGCGTCTGGAACAACAGGTCGCCGTCTGGGGCGACGAGTCCGGCCGCGATCTTGGTGCCGCCGATGTCGAGAACCAGGGTGGCTGTCATCAGTGCCTGTGGGTGTTGTCGGGTTGACGAGGATCGCCGGGATGCTCGTAGCCGGGTGCAAGCCACACCAGCGCGGCGCTGCGCGACACCAGCCATCGCCGGAAGGCCCGCCGCCGCTGCGCGCCGCGCAGGTGGGTGGCGAGGTCGTCGCGCGCGGTGAACCGGCCGGGATTGCGGTGTTCGTAGTCGGCGACCGCGGCGTCGGAAACATCCACCTCGCCGGTGACGTGGGCGAACACCGCGCGCGCCAGCGGTTCGGCGAGCACCGCGGCGGCGATGCTGCCGATTTCCAGCCGTGCGGTCAGATCGGGCAGGACGTCATCCTCGGTCGGGGTGTCAGCGGTGACAGCCACGCCCAGCGTGCGGGCTTCGGATGCCACGACCTGTTCGGTCACCAGCAGCTGGGTGAGCCAGCGCCGCAGCTGCCGGCCCTCACTGGTACCTGGCCGGGGCAGGGCGGCCGCCTGCGGTGCGTTGCGCAGCGTCACCTCTCGGGCGTCGATCTCGCTCACCGCAATCGGGTTGCCGGCGACGATGGCCGCGACGCTCATCGGACCGTCACCGCCACAGCGGGTGTGTAGAGCAGTCGGCCCGCACAGCCGACCCGGATCAGCGCCCACCACCGGCCGGGGGTCTGCCACGGCGGCGGCGTGACGTCGAATGCCACCTCGGCGGTGGAGCCGGCGCGCAGCACCGCCCCGTGCACGGCCGGTCCGATCCACTCCCAGGTGCCCCACGGGCTGATCACGTGGGCTTCCAGGGCCAGGTCGGCGCGCGCATCGGAGGCCACCGTGGCGGCGAGCCGGGCAGTCTGTCCTGGTGCGACGGCAACCTCGTCGGGTTCGGTGGCCAGCCGCACGAGATCCCCGCCGGGTTCGGGCCCCACGGACACCACGCAGACATCTTCGACGGTTTGCCGCCAGGCCGGGGGCACGTTCCCGCTGAGCGTGAGCTGTGCGCGCACCGGGTACTGGCCGGGTTCGGCATCCTTCGGCACGGTCAGCACGATGTCGGCCGTGTCGTATCCGCGGGCGGGCAGCGCGAACCGCACCTCTTCGCGGTCCACCGCCCATCCTCGCGGAAGACGCAGGCGTACAGCACCTTTCAGTGTGCTATCGGTGCAGTTACTGGCCATGGTGAGGCGCACCGCGACCTGGCTGCCCGGATCGGTGGTGAGGGCCTCGGGGTGCAGGTGCGCGACAGCGGGTAGGCCGCCCAAGGGTGCCGGGCCGCGGTTGTGCAGCCAGTAGCGGGCGTACAGGGGTTGGGCGTCTTCGGCGTCGGGCCCGAGTGCTGCACCGGAACCGTCGAGAACGGGGGCGACCGTCAGCCGCGCCTGCAGGGTGGCGATCTGGTAGCCGTGCAGGCTCGACTCCGCCGCGCCGCGCGGCTTCTCGAGCAGGTCGGCCGCGAGCACGTCGGATACCGCGCCCACCCCGGATGCCAGCGTGATGTCAGCTGTCTCGCCGCGTGTTTCGACCAGGCGCAGGGTGACGTCGGCGGGGTCGACGGCGGCCACGCTGCCCACGGCTGTCGGGTTTCCAGCGGCTTTGAGCGCACCGAGTTGTACCGTGCCCGAGGGTTCGACGCTCAGCAGTGAGCCGTCGGGAGGCAGCACGCCGGCAGGCTCACCCGCGGCCACGACAACGAGCGGATGGTTGAATTCCGCGCTGCGGAGCGATGTTTCACTCTCGCGCCAGTCCCCGGCACCGGATACCAAGGCGAAGTCGAAGCTGTGGGTCCAGTGTTGCAGTTGGAAGTTGGACCCGTCGGGGGTCTTTCGTTGCGGCGGGTCGATCCACACCCCGGACGGCCACCCGGTACATGACCGCATCAGGGAGCTGTGCAAGGTGTGATCGGATTCGATCGCGAAGCCGGGTACACCGCGGTTGATCAGCGCGACGGTCCGTGCGGCGAAGTCGCCCAACTCGGCCGGGGCGTCCTGGGCGACGACGATTTCCGCGTCGTCGAGGTCGTCGACCAGGGCGGCGATGGCCTCGCTGAGGCCGTCGGCCCAGTGTCCGGCGACGATCAGCACGGGCAGTGCCAGCACCGCGCGCAGGTCGGCGTCGGGCTGCCACACCCGATCCAGCGGCGCCGACGCCGGCACCCACACTCTGGCCTGGCCGCCGGCAGCGAGTTGGCGATGTAGTTCGGCGGTGTACGCGTGGCCGGCGGCAGCGAGAACGTCTGCGGTGAACGAATTCTCGTCGGGGCCGCCGAGTGCGATGCGGGCATCGGGGAGGTTGGAGTCGACATCGAGGTGCCCGTAGCGGGGCCGTGAGGCGCTGCTACAGGTGGCGGTTACGCCGGCGCGAACCAGTGCGACCATCAGGTCGCGGGCGACCGCGGCCGCGGTGTCCTCAGTCGGCGCCACCACTTCGGCAACCGACACCGCGCGCGTACAGGTGCCGACCCGAACCCGTACCGCAGAGGACAGCCCGAACCAGCCGTGCGCCGGATTGTCCAGCGTCCAGGGATGCAGGGCGGAGTCGACGGCGCGGTCCGCACCGGAGGCGTGGTCGTGCATCAGCCCGAACCCACGGCCGACGACAGCGTCGCCGACTTCACTGACCGGCAGAGCTCCGGGCACCGGGCACGGCCACCGCAGCCGCACGAGCTTATCTTCGCCGGTGAACTCCTCGATGGTGGTGCGGCAGTCGAGCCGGTCGATACCGTGCCAGAGGGTCAGTTCCTGACGGTAGCGCAGGATGTCTCCGATGTTTCCGTGCACCACGATTCGCTCACCGAGCGGGCTTCGGTAGGCCTGCACCGTGTCGGCGCTGAACGCCGAGGAGCATATGACTGCACCCTTGGGCAGCAGATGCCACGGGCCTTCGCCGGCCTGCGGGTGAGCCGGGTACTCGTCGTAGACGGCGAGTTCGTTGCCGACCCGGCCGGGTGCGATGAGGTCGACACCCGAATCCAGCTCGACGAGTGACTCCACACCGCCGCCGCGGGCGGGGTCGAGGCGCAGCCGGTAGTGCTCGTTGGTGATTTCGTTGCCCGCCAACGGTTCCCATGAAGACTGAGCCCCGGAATCATGCAGTTGATAGGTGCGCCAGCCCACCGATGCGACGTCGGCGGCGCGCCAGCTCACCTCGTATCCGTCGTGCGAGACCACCGTCTGCAACTCAGCCCCGTCGGCATCGGTCACCGTGGCGCCGCCGCGCACCGGCTCGTCGAGCCGAACCGTGGCGATATCGGTCCGCTTGTGCGCCAACGGATTCCAGACCACCAGTGCGCCTGGCGACGGCGCTACAGCACGGGAGAGCAAAGCCAGCGCACCGGCTCGGGTGACGCGTCCGATCTCCCACGCATCACGCCATCCCGTCAACAGGTCCAAGTAAACCTGGTCGGACTCCGACCCGGTGATCGCATCGTGGTGGGCGCCGTAGGCCAGCTGGACCCAGGCCTTGGCCAGCGCCGCCTCGGGGTAGCGGGCCCCGGTCAGCAGGGCCGTGAACACCGCGAACCGCTCGGCGCCCAGCACGGCGTCCTCGGCGGCGCGGTTGGCCTGCTTGGTGTCGATATAGGAGACGTCCTTACCGGTGTAGATCGGATTCATGTCGCGGGTCTGCGGCGAGGGCGCCACCCCGCGCGCCGCAGCCTCGGCGCGCACGGCGGTGAAGAACTCGCTGGGCAGCGCGCAGATGAATTTGGGCCAGGTGTATCGGGCGTTCCAGTCACGGTGGATCTCGGTGACCCAGGCGTTGGGCGGGGTGTAGTCGGTGCCCACCGGGAGCAGCACGTTGCGGGTCAGTGCCACCGATTTGAGCCCGGCGAACAACTCGTAGGTGGCCGCCTCGGCCTCCTGAAGCGAGGCCGACGAGTCCATCCACCAGCCCGCCGAGTAGTGCGCAGGCATGTAGTGCGTCAGCAACCCCAGCCCCGACGGGGCGATCCACTCGAACTCGCTGCTGAACTGCATGCGCCGCGGGTCGCCGTCACCGGCCATCGGCCCCCACTGGTGGTGCGGCCCGCGGGCCCACGAACTTGACGTCAGACCGGCCTCGGCGGCCATCCCGGGGAACTGTGGGTCGTGGCCGAACACGTCGAGCTGCCACGCCGTCGAGGGGTGTGCGCCGAGGATGTCGCGCTGAAAACCGATGCCGTGCACAAAGTTCCGGATCGATGTCTCGGCGCCGGTGAGGTTGGTGTTCGGTTCGTTGTAGGTTCCGCCCATCACCTCGACGCGACCTTCGCCGACGAACCGGAGTAGATCGGCGCGGTCTTCGGGGTGGGTGTCGAAGTACGGCTTGAGGTAGTCGACCTCGGCGAGCACGAACTTGTAGACCGGGTCGCGGCGCGCCATCTCCAGGTGCGCGGCGACCAGGGCGAAGCCGTTGTTCTGCTTGGCGCGGCCGGGCGGTTCCTCGTGCCACACGCTGGTGTAGGCGGCCTGGGTGTTCCACCACACCGGGTCGTAGTGGAAGTGGCTGATCATGTACATCGTCCAGCCCGGCTCGGCGACGACGAATTCGAAGGACAGCTCGCCGCTGCCCCAGGACGCCTGCGCTTTGCGCCGCTCCCCCGGCACCCCCCGCTCGACGAGCACCGGAACCTCGAGCGTGCCGTCACCGCCCGCTACCGGCGCCTCACCGCGGAGGCCGTCGCCATCGATGCGTACCGATTCATCGCCCGAGGCGCCGGCGTAGCCGATTCGTACCAGTTGCAGCGGCACGTCAGGAGGCCCGACGAACAGCTCCGTTGATTCCGCGGAGGTCACACGCACGCGGCCAATCTACGGCCGATCCCCCCGTCGCCGGGGCAACACGTCGATGATCAGCTGACCGCTTCGGCCAGTAGCCGGGCCATCGCCGATGCCCCCTCGGCCACCTCCGCGGGTTCGAGGACCTCGAATGCGATGCCTGGCATCGCGAGGTACAGCGCCAGTCGCCGGGCATCGTCGGCACCGGTGACCACGATGCAGGTGCCGGGCCGAGCGTCCTCGAATGTCACCGATGACGGCGAAAAGTGTTGGGCCAGAATCTCTTGCGGAGCCTGGTAGCGGACGCGGGCGACGTACCGGTAGGGCGAGGCGCTGATCGCGCGGCCGACGTAGTCTGCGGCGTCGGGAGCGTCGCGCGCGGTGAAAGTCGTCCCCCGCGCCCGCACCTCGGCCATCCGGTCCAGGCGCAGGCTTCGCCAGTCGTGGCGGTCGCGGTCGTAGGCCTGCAGGTACCACCGCCGCCCCGTGGTCACGAGCTGATACGGCTCGAGCCGGCGGCTACTGGACATCCCTGCCCGGTCGACGTAAGAACTGTCGACGTGCTCGTGGTCGCGGCAGGCCCGCGCCAGCGTCATCAACACCTCCGGGTCGATCGGTGTCTCTGAGTTGGGGGTGAGCGTGACGGTCGAATCGTGGATGGCCGCGACCTGCGAACGCAGCTTGGCCGGCATCACCTGGTCGAGCTTGCTCAGCGCGCGCAGCGCCGCTTCTCCCATGCCGGCGACGCTGCCGCCTGCCGCCAGGCGCAGGCAGACGGCCATGGCGACCGCCTCGTCGGAGTCGATCAGCAGTGGCGGTAGCGAGGCGCCGGCCCCCAGCTGGTAGCCGCCACCGTGGCCGGTGCTGGCGTGCACGGGATAGCCCAGCTCACGCAGCCGATCGACGTCGCGGCGCACGCTGCGCGTGGTTACGCCGAGGCGGTCGGCCAGCTCGGGACCGGACCACACCCGTCTGGACTGCAGCAACCCCAGCAGTTGCAGCACCCGGCTCGTGGTCTGGGACATAGGACCAGTCTCGCTCACTTTGAGGACAGAAGCTGTCCGCTATGCCTGACAGTCTTGACCCATGACAGGGACCCGCGACCTCGCCGACCAACTCGACTGGCACTGGCAGCACCAGCTGCGCCCGCGGCTGGACGGCCTGACCGACGCCGAATACTTCTGGGAGCCGGTGGCCGGCTGCTGGACCGTGCACCCCGGCGGGCAGGAGCGAAGCGACCCGGGGATAGCCACCGCCGGCGGGCGGGCCCCGAGGGCCACCGTCGATTTCGCGTATCCACCGCCGCAACCGGAGCGGTTCACCACCATCGCCTGGCGGCTGGCCCACGTCATCGTCGGCGTGTTCGCGATGCGCAGCCACTCCCACTTCGGCGGCCCACCCGCGGACTATCAGAGTTGGAGCTACGCCACCGACGCCGACACCGCGCTAACCCAACTCGACGAGGAGTACCACCGCTGGAGCACCGGGGTGCAGTCGCTGACCGACTACGATCTGCGCCGCCCGTGTGGCCCGGCCGAGGGTCCCTACGCCGACCGTTCGATGGCCGACCTGGTGTTACACATCAACCGCGAGGTCATTCACCACGGTGCCGAA